>JAMPXD010000027.1 GCA_023701365.1 Geobacteraceae bacterium | reverse complement strand
GCTCGTCAACCGGGATGTAGGGAGTATCAGTTCATCCGTTCGCCGCTTGTCGTACCGCATGCAGGAAGTACCAGAATTGGCAGATCGAGTGCGTCTATTGAAAACTGCATTAGAGGCAACTTGACAACTTGGAAGCCTGACCCCAGTTTCGTTGAGGCAATTTGACAACTTGGAAGCCTGACCCCAGTTTTGTTTCCTGTTTCCCTTTGACCCCAGTTTCCCTTTTCCACCGGATGTCTCCCCTCTCACGCATCTCCGAACCCTCCATAAAAAATTATCAATTTGACTAATTCAATCAAATCGGATAATAAGTAAGGCATGGAAAAGCGCACGCCCCACTATATACTTTCCGAAATTCAGGCAGTCGTTGCCGACTCGCAAAGCCGGCCGTTCACGGCAACTGCCTTGCGCGGCGGCTTAGCCCTCGGGCTGTCGGAACCGGAAATGCGACAGGTGGTACTTGCACTTAAGCGGCGTGATTTTTACAAGTCGATGACCACCCATGCCGATCATAAGGAGTGGCAGGACGTGTACCACGGCATGACTCAGGATGGAGTCGCCGTCTACATCAAAATCACCTGTTACAGCGATGAGCGTCCCCCGGTCATTCAGTTCAAGGAGAAATGAGGTGGAACCATGAAATGTCCAGCCTGCGGCCATCCAGAGATGGTGGCGAAAACCCGAGATGAAACTCTTACTTACGGAACCCAGTCGCTGACATTGCACAAAATGCACGGTGAATTCTGCCCGGTCTGCGGTGAAGGTATCTGGGACGCTGAGAGTTACCGGCGTTACACTGAGGCTCAGGCAGCTCTGCTGCGTGCGGTAAAGGGAGACATAAGCGCTGATATCAGACGAATCCGAAAGAACCTGAAACTTACGCAAACAGAGCTCGCAGAAGCATTTGGTGTAGGTAAGGTTGCATTCTCGCGCTATGAACGGGGCGAAACCCGCCCACCAGCCCCACTGGTTAAATTACTCAAGTTGATAGAAAGGCACCCAGATTTGCTTGCAGAAATGCGAGGAGTAAGCACACAGAGTGAGTATTCACGTGGCATGACCAGTCGCTTAACTCGGACCGCCAAAAAACGAGCGGACGGTTAGCTCCAAAGCCGTAGTTCTTGAGGACTTATGGATAGAGTAAAAAGGTTAAGAAGAGTTGGGCCAGCCCACGGCGCACCGATTCGTTGATCAAGTCCGAAATACTGCGCGAGGTTTCCAGTGCTTTGATGCGTAAGGCGCGATGGAGCATGGGGTCGAGATAGACGGTCGCCCGCTTTGCCTGCGATGATGTTGCCATGGTATGATCTCCTTTTATGACATAATAACATCATAACGTCAACAGTCTACGGCAGTATTGACTGCACTCGACAGATCATCAAGATGAGACGGGATATTGCAAAAATAGGACAAAGGCCTGATCGTGTGCCTGTGACTGTGACAAGTTCATCTGTTAATCGTGTAGGTCTGGTGCGCCTATGTTTGCAACACAAACTGGATCCGTCTCGCCACGTCCCTGAAGAAATCGTGCGACCAGATGGCGAGCATCTGCTGGTGCTTGACGAACGGCGCCACGTCACGGCGGGCCTGCTCCACATCAAGCCGGCCGATTGCCTCATACAGCAAATCGGTAAACACCGTCGGCGACAGCTGCTTCTCGCCGCTCCAGTGGCCGGTCTGCCGCATCCGCTGCTCAAGATGGGAAAGATTCAACTGCGGGTGGTTGGCGGCATACCAGACAAGGTCGTACCAGTCGCGCCCCTTAACCCTGTTCTTCCACCTGCGAAAGAGAATCGCATGCATCTTGCCGGCGAACAGGTCGGGGAGCGAATAGCTCCGCACAGCAAACGGGATCGGATGGAGAAGGTAGCGCGCCTCGGTGGCAAAGCCCGGCGGCGGGTCGGTGTCCACCTCGAGTTTTACCTTCATTACCTGCCCGGCGGGAAGCTGCCGCGCAATCTCTTCGCCGGTCTCGATGACCAAGAGCTCGTTGCGGGTATTTGCCTTGAGAAAGGCCGACTGCACCGCCGACTCCACGGCCTTGTCGACCATCTCCACCCGAACATTGAAACCGAATGCCAGCAGCTCTTCCTCAAGGGAGGCGGTATATCGGGTCAGATTAAAGTCTGCCGCCGGCGCCAGCAAGGAGAAGTCCAGGTCCTCGGAGAACCGGTCAAGTCCGTTGAGGATGCGCAGGGCCGTGCCGCCATAGAAAGCGGCATGTTCGAAGAACTTGGCGCGCCAAAGACCAAGCAGCGCCACCTCCTGGATGATCTCCCGCAAGGCCCGGACCGAATCGTCAACACTCTTCGGGTCGTATTTGGCGAGCATGCGGGCGACAGCCTCGTGCATCTTCAGGCCACCTTCCCGCTTTTGCACAGGCGGCCAACAAGGTCTGCCAGCAGCTTCACCCGACGGGAGCGGTAATGCCGGCCGATCTCCGCCAGCCGGGCCTGATCGAGCCCACGGAGGCTGGCGGGATCGATGCGGAGGTTGGTTAGCAGATAGTCGTGCAACTCCTTCTGCGTTGTGATGCCGGCGCCGCGGTCGGCCACGATCCGGTCGGCCAGGGCCTTCTCAGGGATGGCAATGAGAAAGGCGCGTCCGCCGGCCAGTTCGACCCGGTCCATGCCGGTGCGAAATGCCTCCAGCGGGATCATCCTGAAGGAAAACGTGCCGACAGGTGTGTAAAAGGTCCGCGACCGGCCGCAGGTGACCGAGGTCATCGTTTCCACCCGCTCCGGTGTCAGGCCGTGGTAGTGGAGGGCATATTCAAGGGAGACGTACGACGGGCCGTAGATGAGGTTGGCAAGGAGTTCCCGGCAGTATGGCCCCCGGCGCTGCGACTCGCCGAAGACATAGAGCCCTTTCTTTACGCGAATGATGGCTCCCTTAGCCAGTAGGCTGGATATCTTCATCCGTGGCTGGGCATACCCTTTGATGGCGTCCAGAAGGGTCTGGTAGTCGAACTCCTCGTAAGGAATCCTGTTGAGTAAGGGTTCGTTCCTCATTTTCGCCGTCTCCAGTGTGATGGAGACAATATAGCATTATTCTGCATGGTATGTCTAGCAAGAATAGACTTACTATGCATAAAACAGAGGTGAAGGGCAGGAGGAGATGGTCATCTGATGCAAAAATTGCTCACGTTGCCGCAGTTACCTCATAACCCTTCTGGAACAGATAACTCTCCACCATATTTGTCACGAGCGGACTGTCGTCTACGATCAGCACTCTGGCCATTGGTACATCTCCTTTCCATAATAGTTCTTGTTGAAACGACTCATCCCCGATAGAGGTCGTGAATGGCGAGAACCTCATCCCAGCCATTGAGAAAGGCCGTGACACAGCCCGGGTCAAAGTGACTTCCGGCCAGACTGCTGATCTCCCTGGCAGCCGTCTCCGGCTCCCACCTCCCTTTGTGGGGACGCTGCGAGGTTAGTGCGTCGAAAACGTCGGCGACTGCCGCAATCCCTGTGCCGGCCGCTTTTGCCGGTGCAACACGGGAAAGGAATATTGCGTACGCCGTTAATTGTGACTTGAACTTGACACCATGGCATGCTAACATTCGCGACCAAAATAACCCCAAAAAGACCTTATTTGTGGTCGGGTCTGCCGCCGGCGCCCCGTGTGCTACCTGTTGCATCCAGATGGTGCCCAAATCTATGGAGCATGAGAAATACGATAGAATTGTCGATGCGTTATCCAGGGCCGGTTCCATCGATGAAATTCAGGAGCAGTGCTCCGTTTTGTCCGAAATTACCGGCTTCGATCTCTTCCAATATGGGGCCGTCATTCCAAACGCCTGCACCGGGCCGGTAGCGATCATCATCAGCGGATACCCCCCCGAATGGCTGGGACATTACCTTGAGCAGGGTTATATCGGTGTTGACCCTGTAGTCACTCACTGTTGCAGCAAAATGGTGGCCATGAACTGGGAGGAGACCAAGCCGATGGAACAGGAGTGCAAAAAGATCCGCAAATTCATGGGAGAGAGTCGCGATTTCGGCCTGAAAAGCGGCTTAAGCTTCCCGGTGCACACCCCCCAAGGGGGCCTTGCCATCCTCAGTCTTGCTTCGTCGGGCAAAGATCATAGCCAGACAAAATCCTTCCTCAACAAGACGATCCCTCTCGTCCATCGAGCCGCTTTCCATGTTCACGAGGCTGTGCAGCGGGTAATCGGCACTTCAGCGATGGCCCATCTTCAAGACCCTTTGACCGAACGGGAGAAGGATTGCCTGCTGTGGACTGCCGATGGCAAGACATCCTGGGAGACTGCAAAAATTCTCGGTATTTCTGAGCGTACCGTGAAATACCACCTGCAGAACGCCTGTGTGAAGCTCAATGCAGTCAACCGTTCTCAGGCCATAGCACGTGCGGTTTCCCTGGGATTGATCCGCCCGACCTTATAAATTCCTTGCCATCGCAGAATTCTCAATTCAGATCAACAGCCGCCTTCTGTGCCTCGCCGGCATCCTTCCCCCGGCTATGTTGAGGTCATGCGGCAGCCCGATCGACCTGCTGCACCATAGTACAGGTTGTGCTCAGGACCCATGTGGGATAAGAATCAGCTTCCCCGCCGCAGGCCGCGGCCTCTCAGAATTGATTTCACAGAAGTAAGGAAGGTTCTCTTATGACGAAAGCCCGCATCCTTGTTGTCGAAGATGATCGCACAGTCGCCGAATACCTCAGGTTTTCCTTGAATTTTATGGGGCATACGGTCGTCGCCGTCTGCGGTTATGGTGAGGACGCCGTTGCCGGGGCCGCGGAGTTGTGCCCGGATCTGGTGCTCATGGACATCAACCTGCGCGGCAAGATGAGCGGAGTGGAAGCGGCGGGGAAAATCCGGGAAAGTCTGGATCTTCCGGTTGTCTATTTGACGGCCTGTGCGGACGATGACACCATGCAGCGGGCCATAGTGACGAATCCCTTCGGCTATGTCCTGAAGCCGTTCAAGGAAAAGGAACTCCGGACAACCGTGGAAATGGCACTGTACCGGCACAAGATGGAAAGGGAATTAAAGGAGCGGCACTCTTTTGTCGAGGCGATCATCTCCAATATCCAGAGCGGCATTATCGTCGCAGATCCTGACCTCCGCATCATGCTGATCAATCCGTATGCGCTCAAATACCTGGGCAATCCACAGGACGCGCCGATCGGCAGGCGACTGGAGGAGTTTTGCGCCTCATTCGCCGCTGCCCTTCACGAGCAGGACCAGGCTGAGGAATTTTACTGCTACGGCTGCGCCAAGGAGCATGTGATTGATTTCAACAAGTTTGCCATGAAGGGCCCGGACGGGAACGTGATCTGCTACATCATTTCATTCACCGATATGAGCGAAATCGTCAAGGTCAGGAAAGAGATGCAGATGAAAGAGCGTCTTGCTGCCATTGGCGAGGTTGTGGCAATAGTGGCGCACGAAATGCGAAATCCGCTGTTCGGTATCACCTCGGTCGCCCAGATACTCGACCTGGAACTCAGCCTGTCCACAGAACAGGATAATCTGATGAAGTCGCTGCTGACCGAGGCGCGCAAGCTGAACACGCTGATCCAGGACCTGCTGGATTCCTCCAAGGAAATCAAGTTGAGCAAAGAGCTGCTCGATTTGAACTTCACGATAACGGAATCCGTAAATCTTCTTGAACCCATGGCGTATGAGAAGAAGATCAGCATCCGGACGGATCTGGCCGAAGGCACAAAGCCCCTCCTTGCCGATCCTGGAAGGACCAAGCAGGTGTTGTTAAACCTGCTGAAGAATGCCTTGGACGCCACGCCGCCGGCCGGAACCATCGAAATCACGACCAGGGAAGACGAGGATTACATGGCGATCACGATCAGAGATTCGGGACCGGGGATCAGTGAACGGAGCATGGAAAAGATCTTCGACTTTTTCTATACCTCCAAGAAAAGCGGGACCGGCCTGGGCCTTGCCATCTGTAACAGGATAGTGACCGCCCACGGAGGTTCCCTGACCGCTGGAAACAATCCTGATGGCGGGGCATTTTTCACCGTGACACTGCCGCGAGGCGACGCCGCCCCCTGAAATAGTTTCCGACCTCAGGTTTGCCACGGAAGAATCCCCCCGGCTAGGCCGGGGGGATTACCGTGAGGAGCTTGGATTGCATCTGCTGAGGAAAGAGAGGGGCTGGAACCGAAATCCCCCATTCTTGTTTACGGTTTGCTCTCCATAACATCCAAAAATATGCGGATCTCTTTCAGCATCTCCTCGAGCTTTCTCAGCTCTTCGGGGCTATACACCTTTTGCCCCTTTTTGATCTCTTTGTTAAGCTTTTTGATCCGATCTTGGAGACTCTCCACTGCCACCTGACAGTTTTTTGCATAGAGCAGGCATTCGTCCTTCTTGTTTTTAGTATTCTCCTGCGCCAGGACGTGCAGCGAAGCAGACATCAGCAGAGTAGACATCAAAATGATTGCTATCTTTTTCATTGGATGGTCTCCTTGTAACTTTAAGTATAATACTTCCCCAACGATATTACTCCGGCAATTAAACATGTAAAAAGCCTGCTGTAGGGGCGCAGCATGCTGCGCCCGATTGGGCTGGGCATGCCCCGCCCCTACCGATGATATGTTTAATTGCCTCCGTGATAACTTGTCAGAAGTTCCAGATCAGTTCCAAGGCCAGACGGCTGGCGGTTTTGTCGCCTGTTGCCCCGAGAGCGGTGGTGGTATTGGCGATGACCTCTCCCGGAAAGAAGAGGGATACCTGTCCCTTGATAAACGTATTCTTGCTCAGGGCTATCGTGAGCTCGTTGTCCCACTCCGAACCGACATAGCCGGACTTCACGGTGGTGGACGTTGCCGGCGTTTTAAAGCTGCTGACCTTTATATCCTCATTCCACCAGAAGCTGTTGGCATTGGTCTTGAAAATGATGAATTTCCTGGGGGTGACGGTAATGCCGTAGCTCAACATGGTCAGACCCGGGTTGTCGCCGCGGCCTGCGCCGAGGCCGACCGTATTCTGCAGACCGCCGGTTGCGACCGGCGTGCCGTTGCCGTAGAGCTCGGGGAGGTAACCGTAGAGCATGGAGCCGAGCACCAGGTTCGTGTCGCCGATGATGGTGTTCTCACCCCCCCATCTGTTGGAGAAGCGCTGGGCATTGTCCACCCCCTGATAACCGCCAAGCTTGTTGTCTCCGGCATTGTCGTCGCCCGAGGTGTACATGATGCCGAGGTGGGGCTTGAGGCTGAAGCCGACATAGTTCTTCAGATCTACCGCCACATCGCCGGACAGGGCGTAGGCGGAGATATCCATATTCTCCTGGCTGCCGCCGAGACCGGTTCCCTTGGCTTCCCCGAACTGATAGACCCCCTCGCCGAAGAGTTCGACGGCTCCGAAATTCCCCACATAATAACCGCCGATGTGGTGCGAATCGGTCTTCGGGTTCGGCGCGGTGGCCGATTTGTTGATTCCTGTTCCTGGCACCGCTCCGCCTGTCAAGACGCCGAGCAGGTCTTTTGTCGAAATGTTGCGGAGCTGGTCATAGGCGTAGAACAGTCTTACCTTGTGGTCGTCGTTGATCTTGTGGTCGACATAACCGGCCAGGAGGTCCCGGTCCCTGCTGCTGCTGTTGTTAACGGCCTTGAGGTCCGTAATGCTGTTCTGGAAGTTGTTCTCGCCCAGCTTGAAGTAGCCGACATTGAAGTTGACCGGGCCCTTGTCGCCGGTCAGCCAGAGGCCGGGGTTGTCGTCGCCGTAAACCAGTCCCGCCGCTTCGCCGTAGTCGATGCCCCAGACGTCCCACCCCGCGTGGAGCCGGGCATTAAATGGCAGAAACGGCAGGGCCATGGTGCCGTGGAGACGCTCGAGGCCGAAATTGCTCCCTCCCTTTTTACCGCCCCTCTCGTCGACTGTTTCGGTGTCAAGGGCGCGGTCGAATTCCAGCGCCGCGTAGAAGCTCCAGGCCCGGTCAGTGGGT
This sequence comes from Geobacteraceae bacterium, assembly GCA_023701365.1. Taxonomy (GTDB): domain Bacteria; phylum Desulfobacterota; class Desulfuromonadia; order Geobacterales; family Geobacteraceae; genus JAMPXD01. Next base: position 19,742 of record JAMPXD010000027.1, on the reverse strand, counting down.
AGCGCGTTGAAGTAGAGGCGGTCTTCCGAACGGATATACGATTTGTTCACGCCTCCCGCTTCGTTGGCGTGGTTCTTAAAGAACGCCTTGCCGAGCTGGTTCGCAGCCGGCAGGAAGGAGAGAAAGTTGCTCGTTGCCGTATCCTCCATGCCAAAGTCGTAATTTTTCTCCATGGTGGGGATAACCCGTATCTGTCCCCCGAAACTCATGTGGATGTCCTTGATGGCGCTGATGTTGATGCTCCCCGGCCCTACGAGCAGTTCCTTCGTGATGTCACGCACTTCGCCGTTGCCATTCACTGTTGGCTGTCCATTGCCACCCACGTTTGCCTGTCCGCTGGTTTCCCTGGATACGATCTCCTGTGCGCCGGCGGCAGATGCGGCCGTCAGGGCGGCAGTGATGAGTGCTGCCAACTGTAACCGGTATTTCTTCATCGTCTTCCTCCTTTGTTGATGTGTCCGTGAGCCGTTCGCCATGGTCATGCAGTCCGATATTTCTCCCGCAGCACCTTCTTGTCGATCTTTCCCACACTGGTCTTGTCGAGCGCCGCGACGAAGAGGACCCGGTCGGGGATTGCCCACGGGGAGATGACCCCCCGCTCGGCATGCTCCCTGACATGGGACTTGATGGCATCCTCCGTCGTCTTCCCGCTCCAGCCGGCTTTCAGCAGCACGAGGGCCATGGGGCGCTCCCCCCACTTCTCGTCTTGCATCCCGATCACGGCAACCTCGCTCACCGCAGGGTGCTGGGCGACGATATCCTCGATCTCCAGGGATGAGAGCCACTCGCCGCCGGTCTTGATCACGTCCTTGGTCCGGTCACAGATCTTGAGGTACCCCCGGGAGTCGATGTTGGCCACATCGTGGGTGTGGAGGTACCCCCCCTGCCAGAGCCGCTCCGAATTTTCGGGGTCCTTGAAGTACCCCTGGGTGAGCCAGGGGGCGCGCACGACCACCTCGCCGGTGGCCTTGCCGTCGTGGGGCACGTCGTTCATCTGCTCGTCGACCACCCGCAGGTCCACCAGGGGGACGGGGCGCCCCGACTTGCAGCGCAACGCCACCTGCTCGTCCATGTCCCAGCCGAGCATGTCCGGCTCCAGATGGGCCAGGGTGAGGATCGGGCAGGTTTCGGACATGCCGTACCCGGTGAAGATGTCGACACCCCGATCCATGGCCGCCCTGCAGAGGGCCTTGGGGAGGGCAGAGCCGCCGATGATCACCTTCCAGTTGGAGAGGTTCACCTCCTTGGCGTCCGGGCAGCTCAGCAGCATGTGGAGGATGGTGGGGACGCAGTGGGAGAAGGTCACCTTTTCATCCCTGATCGCGCCCAGGAGTACCTCGGGGGTGTAGCGTCCCGGATAGACCTGCTTCAGTCCCATGGCCGTTGCCACGTAGGGAATCCCCCAGGCGTGGACATGGAACATGGGGGTGATCGGCATGTAGACGTCCTCCTGGTGGAACCGCCCCTGGGTATTGGGAGTGCCGAGGGCGGCCAGGCCGGCCAGGGAGTGCAGCACCAGCTGGCGGTGGCTGAAGTAGACACCCTTGGGGCTGCCGGTGGTGCCGGTGGTGTAGAAGGTGGTAGCCCGGCTGTTCTCATCGAAGTCGAGAAAGTCGTATTGGCTGGGGCTGCCGGCAAGCATCTCCTCGTACTCGGCGGCGAACTCCAGCGAGGTCTGCGGTGGCTCATTGCGATCGTTGAGGAGCACGAACCGCCTGACCGTCCCGATGCGGTCCCTGATCTGCTCGAGCATGGGCAGGAAGTCGGCATTGACCAGGATGACGTCGTCCTCGGCGTGGTTGATGGTGTAGAGGAGCTGTTCGGGTGAGAGGCGGATGTTCACCGTGTGGAGAACCGCTCCCATCATGGGGACGGCGAAATAGCACTCCAGGTAGCGATGGCTGTCCCAATCCATGACGGCCACGGTGTCGCCAGCTTTGATTCCCAGGCCCTCAAGGGCATTGGCCAGGCGGTTGATGCGCTGCCTGAATTCCCGGTAACTGTGGCGCTTCAGGTCGCGGTAGACGATTTCCTGGTCCGGGGCGTTGACAAGGGGGGAGTCGAGCAGGTGCTTGATGAGAAGGGGGTAATCGTAGGCCGAGGGGGTGCGCGGAATGGTGTGTTCTTGCATGGTGCCTCCTTTGTTTGGCCGATGGGAGCTTCAGCTTGGTCTACGGAATGCCGATAATCTTTCTGGTGGCGATAAGTTGTAGAACGATATTTTAGCTAATGGTAAATAACATTGACGTCGATGTCAAGTACAAAAAATAAAGGCGTTTTAGAAACTGAATCACAAAGCCGGGTGCAGTTTGGCGGTGTGGGCGATGCACCGGCGACGAAGAGGGTTGAAAGTAAAAAAGATAAGAAACGTGGATAGTTATGTGGTAATGGTTTGACGCAAACTGGCGGTAGGGGTGTTGAAATTGCATAACGGTGTATGAAAAATCAGCGCATCAGATGTTTTGGATAGCGCCAGGCCTGGCTCTGTTCTGCAGTTTTGCGGGATAATGAATGAGGCGCTTGGGTGCTGTGCGGAGGGAGGGGGCAGGATGTGGCTGAGGAGCAAATAAAAAATTATTTCAATTACAACTTGACATGAGCGTCAAGGTAATGTATGGTTGCTTTAAATGGATTCCCGGAGGGGTGTCGTTATGCAAAAGTATCCTTTTACGTCTGTCCCTGACATGCTGCGGAAAAATGCCGCGAAATTCCAGGGGGAGCTCGCTCTTAAATATCGCAAGCAGGGCAAGTATGTTACCCTGAGTTATGCCGAGTTCTATGATCGGGCGCTGATGGTGGCTCGCGGGCTGAAGAAGCTTAATGTCAAGCCGGGTGACCGGATAGCCATTCTCTCGGAAAATCGGGCCGGCTGGGTGATCGCCGACATGGGGATTCTGTGCGCGGCAGGCGTCACCGTTCCTGTCTATCCTACGAATACCCCTGAGCAGATTGGCTACATGCTCAATCATTCCGGGGCAAGGATCGTCTTTGTTTCGGGAAAATTCCAGTACGGCAAACTCCTGAAGGTCAGGGAGTCGATACCGGCTGTGGAGTTGGTCGTCTCGTTCGAGCGTTTTCTCGGGGAACCCGCTTTACCTGTCTGCACCTTCTATCAGTTGTCAGAGATAGATACGCCCATTAGCGCCGAGGAAAAAGGAGAAATTGAGGCCGGCATTGACCGGATAGCCCCGGATGACATGCTGACTTTGATTTATACATCCGGCACCACCGGTGTGCCGAAAGGGGTCATGCTTTCACACAGCAACATCCTTAGCAATACCCGGTATCTTACGGAACAGGGCGGAACGGTTGGTCGGGACGATGTCGTGTTGAGCTTCCTCCCCTTGAGCCACATCCTGGAAAGGACCGCCGGTTATTACCTGTCGATTCGAAACGGCGCGCTGATGGCTTTCGCGGACAGCATTGAAAAGGTCCCGGAAAACATGATGGAAGTGAGGCCGACCTTGATGGTGAGTGTCCCCCGCCTGTTTGAAAAGATATATCAGCGGATCTTTGAAAACGCTCATCAGATGCCGGTGGTGAAAAGAAGGCTGTTCCACTGGGCCGTGGATGTCGGTAAAAAGTTTATTGAGGCGAAATATCTCCATAGACAGCCGTTGACCCTCCTCGGATTCCAGTATGCTCTTGCCGACCGCCTGGTATTCAGCAAGGTGAGGGCCAGGTTCGGTGGCAGGATGAAATTGTTCTGCTGCGGGGGGGCGCCGCTGGACAAGACTATCAACGAGTTTTTCTGGGTGATCGGTATCCCGATTTTTGAAGGGTATGGCCTGACCGAGACAAGTCCCGCCATTTCCTTCAACAGCTTTGCCCATGTCCGTTTCGGTTCCGTCGGGTTCGCCCTGGAACAGACGGAGATCAGGATTGCCGGGGACGGGGAAATTCTGGTCAAGGGTCCCCAGGTGATGCTCGGCTATTACAACGATCCGGTTGCCACCGCCGAGGCGATCAAGGATGGCTGGTTCATGACGGGCGACGTCGGACATCTGGAGGACGGTTTTCTGTATATAACCGACCGCAAGAAAGAGCTGATCATTACCGCAGGCGGCAAAAACATACCCCCCCAACCGATAGAAAACGAGCTCAAGATGGACAAGCATGTCTCGTCCGCCTTTGTGTACGGCGACCGCAAACCTTATCTCACCGCCCTGATCGTGCCGAACCTGGAGCGGTTGCTGGAATTCGCCAAGCATAGACATATAGACTATTTCGATCTGGACGATCTGGTCATGCATGAGCCGGTGCAAAAACTGTTCGAGCAGAGAATTGCCGAGATCAACGGGCGACTCGCCCCCTATGAAACCATCAAGAAGTTCGCGCTGCTCCCCCACGATTTTTCCATCGAAAGTGGAGAATTGACCCCGACACTGAAGCTCAGACGGAAGGTCATTTATGAAAAGTACAAGCAAAAGATAGAGGACATGTACGCTGACCACCGCAACTGAAACAAAATTTGTCATCACAGACATGGAGGAACACAATGAAACAGGTCAATAAGGTGGCTGTTCTGGGGGCAGGGGTGATGGGGGCGACCATCGCCGCACACCTCGCCAATGCAGGCATTCAGGTGCTCCTGCTGGATATCGTGCCCGCAGAGTTAAGCGACGCCGAAAAAGCGGCCGGTCTAACCATAACTGATCCCATGGTGCGTAACCGCATCGCCGCGGCCGGACTTGAGGGGTTGAAGAAGATGAAGCCGGCCCCCTTCTTCCTGCCGGGCTACGCTTGTTACATCGAGGTGGGGAATTTCGACGACGACATGTCGAAGTTGCGCGACTGCGACTGGGTGGTGGAGGTCGTCATCGAGAACATGGCGATCAAGAAGCAACTCTTCACCGACAAGGTCGTGCCGAATCTGAAGGAGGGGGCCATCCTCTCCACCAACACCAGCGGCCTTTCGGTCAACGAGATGGCGCAGTGTCTGCCGGAGAAGGTACGCAAGAACCTGCTGGTGACCCACTTCTTCAACCCGCCGCGTTATATGCGCCTCCTGGAGATCGTCTCCTGTGACGCTACCGATCCGGCAGTGACCGCCTTCATGGCCGACTTCATCGCCAGGCGACTCGGCAAGGGGATCGTCTACGGCAAGGACACCCCGAACTTCATCGCCAACCGGATCGGCGTCTACGCCATCTGCAACTGCGTTCGCACCATGCTGGAGATGGGGATGACCGTGGAAGAGGTCGATGCCGTGGCGGGCCCGGCAACGGCTCGGGCCAAGAGCGCCGCCTTTCGCACCGCCGACCTGGTAGGGATCGATACCCTGCGGCATGTGGCCAAAAACTCCTATGATCTGCTGGTAAACGACGAGCAGCGGGAGATATTCAAGTTCCCCGACTTCGTAAAGGAGATGGTGGACAAGGGGCTCCTGGGCAACAAGAGCAGGCAGGGCTTTTTCAAGAAGGTCAAGGGGGAGAAGGTAAAGGGGGAGAAGGGACAGGAGTTCTTCTACTACGACTACACAACCGGCGACTATGCGCCGTCGCAGCGACCGAAGTTTGCCTCGATCGAGGCGGCCAAGTCCATTGACGACCCGGCCAAGCGGCTCCAGTCGCTGATCACCGCCAGTGACAAGGCGGCCCGGTTCGCCTGGACCAACCTGCGCGACACCCTGATCTACACCTTCAAGCGGATTCCCGAGATCGCCGACGACATCGTCAACATCGACAACGCCATGAAGTGGGGTTTCAACTGGGAGCTCGGCCCCTTCGAGATGCTGGATGCGATCGGGGTGGCCTACTTCGTGGCGCGGGCGGAGCAGGACGGCGTGCAGGTGCCGGCCGGACTAAAATCGATCGAGCGCTTCTACAAGTTCGAGAACGGCAGGAATTATTACTACTGCGTCATCGATGACGAGTACCGCGAGGTCCCGCAGGAACCGGGCCATATCAGCCTCTCCCTCCTCAAGAAAAACAGCGGGGTGGTGGAAAGGAACAGCGGCGCATCGGTGATCGACCTGGGTGACGGTGTCTTCTGTCTGGAGTTCCACACCAAGATGAACGCCATAGGCAACGAAATCCTCTCCATGGTCCATAAGGCCATCAAGCGCACGGAAGAGGAGGGGGTCGGCCTGGTGATCGCCAACGAGGGGAGCATGTTTTCCGCCGGCGCCAACCTGATGCTGCTGGTGATGGCGGTTGCCGAAGGGGCCTATGACGAGATCGCCATGACGGTGAGGGGCTTCCAGAAGGCGATGATGGCGATCAAGTATTCCAGGATTCCGGTGGTCGCGGCCCCGCATAACCTGGCCATGGGGGGCGGCTGCGAGACCTGCCTGCACGCCGACGCCATGGTTCCCCATGCCGAAACCTACATGGGACTGGTGGAAATCGGCGTGGGCCTCCTGCCCGCTGGCGGCGGCACCAAGGAGATGGCCATCCGCGCCATCAAGCTGGCCGAGGAAAACGATATCGACGCCACCCCGTTCATCTTCAAGAATTTCATGAACATTGCCATGGCCAGGGTGAGCATGTCAGCCGCCGAGCTGGCGCCGCTGGGCTTCATGCGCCACGGCGACGCCATCACCATGGATATTGACAAGCGGATCCATGACGCCAAGCTGAAGGCGATCGCCATGGCCGCCAACTACCGCCCGGGCCGTCCGCTGATCGACCTGAAGGCGCCCGGCCGCGGCGTGGCCGCCAGCATAAAATCTCAACTCTGGAACATGCAGCAGGGGGGCTTCATCTCGGAGTACGACCAGTTCCTGGCCGGAACCATCGCCGACGTCATCACCGGCGGGGATGTGCCGGGCGGCACCCTGATAACCGAAGAGTACCTGCTGGAGCTGGAGCGGGAAGCCTTTGTCCGGCTCTGCGGCCAGAAGAAGACCCTGGAGCGGATCCAGCACATGTTGAAGAAGGGGAAGCCGCTGCGCAATTAAGATGGCATTTGTAGGGGCGATCCTTGTGATCGCCCACAGCAAGGGCGAATACAAGATTCGCCCCTACACAACACACGACAACGGAGGATACCGATGAGAAACGCATATATTCTGGCCGCCTACCGCACTCCGGGCTGCAAGGCAAAGAAAGGCAAGCTGAAGGATGTCCGCCCGGACGATCTGGCCGCCGCAGCCATCAAGGGGCTGCTGGAGCGGACCGGCATCGAGCCGCTCGATGTGGAGGATATCATCATGGGGTGCGCCTTCCCGGAAGGGGAGCAGGGGATGAACTTCGCCCGGGTGGCGGCCATGAGGGCCGGCGTGCCGGTCGAGGTCCCGGCCCAGACCGTCAACCGCTTCTGCTCATCAGGGCTGCAGACCATCGCCTCGGCGGCGGAGCGGATCATGGCCGGCTTTAGCGACTGCATCATTGCCGGCGGCGCCGAGAGCATGACCATGATTCCGATGGGGGGGGGCAAGTACAGCGCCAATCCGTCCCTGGTGGCCAGCTGGCCGGAATCGTTCGCCTCCATGGGGATCACCGCCGAACTGGTGGCGGACAAGTACGGCATCACCCGGGCAGAGCAGGACGCCTTTGCCGCGGCCAGCCATGTCAAGGCAGCCGCCGCCATCGCAGCGGGGAAATTCAAGGACGAAATCATTCCGGTCGAGGTCGAGAATTGCGCCCTGGTGAACGGCAAAATGAAAAGGAGCAGGGAGATTGTCGCTACCGATGACGGCGTGCGTGGTGATACGACCGCGGCCGGCCTGGGAAAATTGAAGCCGGCCTTCAAGGCGACCGGCACGGTAACCGCCGGCAACTCCTCCCAGATGACCGACGGTGCAGCTGCGGTGCTGGTGGTCTCCGAGGATTATCTCAAGAAGATCGGTAAGAAGGCGCTGGCCCGCTTCGTCGCCTTTGCCGTCAAAGGGGTGCCCCCCGAGATCATGGGGATCGGCCCGGTGGCGGCCATACCGGCGGCGCTGAAGCTGGCGGGACTCTCCCTGAATGATATCGGCCTGATCGAACTGAACGAGGCCTTCGCGGCCCAGTCCCTGGCCTGCGTAAGAGAGCTGGGCATCGATCCGGCCAGGGTCAATGTGAACGGCGGCGCCATCGCCCTGGGGCATCCGCTCGGCTGCACCGGCGCAAAGCTGACCGCCAGTTTGCTGCACGAGATGCAGCGCAGCGGCAGCCGCTACGGCATGGTTTCCATGTGTATCGGCGGCGGCATGGGGGCGGCGGGGATTTTTGAGAAGATGTAACCCTCGCCCCCCTCCAGCCTCCCCCCGCTGGGTGGAGGCTTTAATTCCCTCCCCAAGCGGGGGAGGGTTAGGGAGGGGGAGGGGATCAATATTGCCGGTTTATGCAGAAACAAAATTACACTAAATTTTCGAGGTGACAACATGTCGGCAAAATTATTCAAAGGGGCAGAATACCTGATCAGCGAGGTTTCGAGTGCAGATGTCTTTACCCCGGAGGACTTCAGCGATGAGCAGCGGCAGATCGGCGCTACCACCGAACAGTTTGTCCTGAACGAGGTTCTCCCCCATCGTGAGGAGATCGAGCATCACAACCTGCCGCTTACCGTAGAGTTGATGAAAAAATGCGGCGAGCTGGGCCTGTTGATGATCGACGCCCCGGAAGAGTACGGCGGGCTTGAGCTGGACAAGGCCACCAGCATGCTGGCGGCGGAGAAACTGGCCCAGGCCGGATCGTTTTCCGTCACCTATTCCGCCCATACCGGCATCGGCACGCTGCCGCTGGTCTATTACGGGACAAAGGAGCAGAAGGAGAAGTATCTCGGCAAGATCATCTCCGGTGAGTGGATCGCCGCCTACTGTCTGACCGAGCCCGGCTCGGGAAGCGACGCCCTGGGGGCTGCGGCGACCGCCACTCTCTCGCCGGATGGCAGGCATTATATCCTCAACGGCACCAAGCAGTTCATCACCAACGGCGGTATCGCCAATCTCTATACGGTCTTTGCCAAGATCGACAAGCAGCACTTCACCGGTTTCCTGGTGGAGCGGACCACCGAGGGGTTGAGTGTCGGGGCGGAAGAGAACAAGATGGGGGTCAGGGGGTCGTCCACCACCCAGATCATCCTCGAGGATGCCATGGTGCCGGTGGAAAACCTGCTGGGTGAAATCGGCAAGGGGCACAAGATCGCCTTCAACGTCCTGAACGTCGGCCGCTTCAAGCTGGGCGCAGGGGCCACCGGCGCGGCGAAGCGCGCCATTACCGAAGGTGTCCGCTACGCCAACGAGCGCAAGGCCTTCGGCGTCCCCATCGCAACTTTCGGGGCGATCCAGGAGAAGATTGCCGATCAGACAGCCGCCATCTTCGCCTCGGAATCGGTGGTATATCGCCTGGCAGGCCTGATCGATGATCGCCTGGCCACCATCCCCAAGGAAACGCCCGACTACTACGAGGCCTACCAGGAGGGGATCGAGGAGTATTCCATCGAGTGCGCCATCGCCAAGGTCTTCTGCAGCGAGATGCTGGCGGACACCGTGGATGCGGTTGTCCAGATTCATGGCGGCTATGGTTTCATTCAGGAGTACGCCGCCGAAGGGTACTACCGTGACGAGCGGATCAACCGGATCTGGGAGGGGACCAACGAGATCAACCGCCTGCTGATACCGGGCATCATCCTGAAGCGCGCCATGAAGGGTGAGATCCCGCTCCAGAAGGAGGCCATGAAGGCCTTCGAGTCGCTGATGTCGCCCAGCTTCGACGAGCTTGACGATTCGCTGCCGTTCGCGGCGGAGAAGGCCCTGCTCGCCAACCTGAAACAGGCCTTCCTGGTGCTGGCGGGCAGCGGGGTGCAGAAGTTCATGAACACCATCAAGGACGAGCAGGAAATCCTCCTGGCCGTGGCCGACGTGGCCATCAACATCTTCGCCATCGAGAGCGCCATCCTGCGGGCGGAGAAGATCCTCCCGGCCCTGAGCGACAGCAGAAAGGCCTCGATCAGAGCCGCCGTAAAGGTGTTCACCTTCAACGGCAGTGAAAAAACCGCATCAGCCGCACGCCGCGCCGCCTATTACATCGAAGAGGGTGACACCCTGACCATGCTGCTGGCCGGCATCAGAAGGTTCACCAGGTACGATGCAACCGGCCTGCTGCAGGCCAAACGTCAACTGGCCTCTGCCTCAATTGCAGCAGAAAAATATATCTTTTAGGGTGGCAGGGCAGGGCCGATCCTTGTGATCGCCCTGCTTCTTCATTGCTGCCACCGATCATGGGCGAATACGAGATTCGACCCTACAGGATGAATCACCATGCTACAGCATACAGTACAGACCCCCTACGTGGTCGGGGAGGTCCACTTCTACAGCGCTGAGCTGGATGGCGGGCTGGCCCTCTTCGATTCAGGTCCTCCGACTCGTGAAGGGCGGGCCAGGCTGCTGGACAGTATCGATCCGGCCCATCTTAAGTACCTGTTTGTCACCCACTGTCATGTCGATCATTACGGCCTGGCCAATTTCATTCTGCACAACAGCGACGCCGTGGTCTACATAGCCCGTGCGGATGCCATCAAGTTCAATCGTCATGCCGAACGGATGGCGTGTATCGCCGCTCTGCTCAATGAATTCGGCTTCGGCGACGATTTTGTCCGCCAGCTGCGGGACTCTTTCGAGCGCCACAAGATCTTTCCCACAACGCCGGAGAAATACCGGATCGTCGAGGAGTCGGCTGAACTGGCTTCCCTCGGCGTAAGCTGGATCTCCTGTCCGGGGCATTCCCAGGGCGATCTGGTTTATCTGGTCGGTGACTCGGCCGTGACCGGCGACATCCTGCTCAGAAACATCTTTCAGGCTCCCTTGCTGGACATCGATCTGGAGAGCTTCGAGGGGCGTTTCCGCAATTACGACAGGTATTGCGCATCGCTGTTGAAGCTGACGCAGCTGCGCGGCTACCGGATCAAGCCCGGACACCGCCAGTACGTAAGAAGTGTTGACGAGGCGATTCACTTTTACGTGACAACCCTGCTTGAGCGGACTGTTCAGGTCCTGCCGCTCAGGCGTCTGCCCCTGACCGAAATCATCGGCCGCCTCTTTGAGGGGCGACTGACCGATCCGTTCTTCGTCTATCTGAAGATATCCGAGGTAGTGTTCATGCTGGATCTCATCGAAAATCCCGCTCTGCTCAAGGCGTCCCTGGAGCGGATCGGACTTTTCGACAGGGTCAGCGGGCTGTTTTCGGCAGTGCTGCAGAGTCAAACCAAATGGAGAAAACCATGACAGATCCGCTGTTTCAACCGATCACCATCAACCGCATGGAGGTCAGGAATCGCATCTTCATGCCTGCCATGCATATGAATATGGCCGGCAACTATGCGGTCAGCGACCGGCTGGTGGATTTTTACGCCGAACGCGCCCGCGGCGGGGCCGGGATGATCACCGTAGGGTATGCAACCGTGGATGAACTCTCCGGCAACCCCGGCAACATCGGTGCTCACGAGGATAGCTACATACCGGGGTTGGCCCGCCTGGCAAGCGCCATCCGTGACAATGGCGCCCGGTCATCGGTCCAGTTGAACCATGCCGGCCGCTACAGCCACTCCATGCTGATGGGGGGGAAGCAGCCGGTGGCCCCCTCGGCGGTCCCTTCGCGACTGACCCGGGAGACGCCCCGCGAGCTGGAGATCTCCGGAATCCGGGAGATCATCGACCGTTTCGCCCAGGCGGCCGGGCGGGTGCAAGAGGCCGGCTTCGACGCCGTCGAGATCCTCTCCGGCACCGGCTACCTGATCAGCGAATTCCTCTCCCCCCTGACGAACCGGCGCAGCGATCAGTACGGCGGATCATTCGAGAACCGCATCCGCTTCGGCCTGGAGGTGATCAGGGCGGTCCGCCTGGCAGTGGGGAGCGATTTCCCGCTGCTGGTCCGGTTGAACGGCAATGAATTCATGCAGGGGGGCTCCACTCGCCAGGAGCTGCAGGAGTACGCGGTCCGGCTGGCAGGGGAGGGGGTGGATGCCCTCTGTGTCAACGTCGGCTGGCATGAGGCCCAGGTGCCGCAGATCGTAGCCGAGGTCCCGCGCGGGGTGTTCGGCTATCTGGCCCGCGCTGTCAAGGAGCGCGTCAGCATCCCGGTCATCGCCAGTCACCGCATCAACGATCCGGACGTGGCCCGGGAGATGATCAGCGACGGTCAGTGCGACATGGTGGCAATCGGCCGGGCGCTGATCGCCGATCCCTTCTTTCCGGAGAAGGCCCGCACCGGGCACGAGGCCGATATTGTCCACTGCGTGGCCTGCGGACAGGGCTGTTTCGACAACCTTTTCAAGATGAAGGCGGTGGAATGCCTCTGCAACCCGCGGGCAGGCTATGAAAGAACGCGGGCGACAGGCACAACCGACAAGCCGCTCAAGGTGATGGTGATCGGCGGCGGGGCGGCCGGCATGAGCGCGGCCATTGCCGCTGCCGCGCGGGGGCACCGGGTGACCCTGCATGAAAAGGGGGAGCGCCTTGGGGGGCAGCTGCTGCTGGCCGGCGCGCCGCCGGGCCGGGATGAGTTCCTGCAGCTGGCGGCGGATCTTGTGCGGCAGGTGGAACTGTCCGGCGTGACCGTGATCCTCAACTCCCATGTGGACGAAACCGTTCTGGGCGACCGTTCTCCGGATGCGCTTATTCTGGCCACCGGCGGGCTGCCGATCACCCCTGCCATTGCCGGTGTCGATCTGCCCCATGTGGTTCAGGCCTGGGAAGTACTGACTGAAGCTGTCGCGACAGGGAGACGGGTGGCGGTTATCGGCGGCGGTGCGGTCGGTGTCGAGACCGCCCTTTTGCTGGCGGAGAAGGGAACCCTCTCCGGCGAGGCCCTGAAATTTCTGCTCGTTCACGGGGCGGAGCCGGCCGGAAATCTGTACGGTCTGGCGACGCAAGGCAGCAAGGATGTCACGGTGATCGAAATGCTGGAGGGTCTGGGCAGGAACTTCGGCAAGAGCACCCGCTGGGGGATGATGCAGGACGTGGAGCGCTACGGTGTCAAGAGCCGCACCGCGGCCAGGGTGGTCGGGATAAGCGCCGATTTCGTCACTGTCGAACAGAACGGTCTGACTGAGGATATCCCTGCCGACAGCGTGGTGCTGGCGGTCGGAACGCGCCCCTTCAATCCGCTTCAGGAGGCTGCGGCTGCCAGGGGGATAAAATTTCGGGTCGCGGGTGACGCGGCCAGGCCGGCAATGGTCTTCGACGCTGTCCATGAAGGATTCAGAGCCGGTTGCGAAATCGGTTGAGATTGTATTGAAGGAGCAGCAAATGACACAGACCTATTCAACCACCATTGAGCTGAGGTTCTCCGATCTCGACGGCTATGGCCATGTGAACAGCGCCGTCTATTTCACCTATCTGGAAACGGCGCGGGTCAAGCTGTTCCGGGAGCCGTTCGAGGAGCTGACCCGGCAGGGGGTTTTCCTGTTGGTTGCCCGGGCGGAATGCGATTTCAAGCTGCCCATACTGTTCACCGACAGCGTGTCGGTTTCGGTGAGGATGAGCCGGGTCGGCGGAGCCAGTTTTGACCTGGAATACCGGCTGCACGACGGCAAGGGGAAGACTTTTGCCAATGCCCGTACTACCATGGTCTGCTTTGACAACAACGCCAAGGCAACCGTCCCTGTCCCGGGGAGCATCAGGGCGCTGGCCTCGGCAGAGACGCCTGCATTTAAACAAGGAGATAATGGCCATGCACGGTGAAGCCAGTGGTGGGGCGGTTCTGAGCGTACTGGAGGAAGGTATCCTGACCGTCCGGCTCAATCGCCCCGAGAAGAAAAACGCCCTCAATCTGGCCATGTACGGGGCACTTGCCGAGGAGCTGCAGCGGGGCGACAGGGATGACGGGGTCAGGGTGATCATGCTCGTCGGCAACCCGGACTGTTTTACCAGCGGCAATGATCTGGCCGACTTCCTCACTGCGCCGCCAAACGGGGGGGATAGTCCGGTTTTCCGCTTTCTGAATGCCATCTCCACGGCGAGAAAACCGATTGTTGCCGCGGTGAGCGGGCTTGCGGTCGGGGTCGGCGTAACCATGCTGCTTCACTGTGAGCTGGTATTTGCCGCAGCCGGGGCAACTTTCCAGATGCCGTTCGTCAATCTCGGGCTCTGCCCTGAAGCGGGGTCAACGCTGCTTTTACCAAGGATGATGGGGCACCAGCGGGCTGCCGAACTTCTGCTTCTGGGGGAGCCGTTCGGGGCGGAACGTGCCAGGGAGGTCGGCATCGTCAATCAAATCTGCCCTGATGGGGAACTGCTGGCAACGGCCCGGGCCAGGGCGCTGCAGCTGGCAGCCCAGCCGGCGGCCGCAGTCCGCCTGGCCAAGGCACTCCTGAAGCGGGATTACGCGGCTCCCTTGCAGGAGACCATTGCGGAGGAGGGGCGGCTCTTCATGGAGCGACTGAAATCGCCGGAAGCGGCCGAGGCTTTGCGGGCGTTCATGGAGCGCAGAAAACCGGATTTTAGCCGATTCAGTTAGGGAGACGAGCCTGGACTCCAAAAGCCGTTTGCTTTGCCGACGGGATGCTATTTTTTCAGGTTATACTGATCGATGATCCTCTGCTGATACGCCGTGATGTCCCTTTCAAGGGACTGGAGGGTCGATATCTTCTGCTTGATGCTGTTCAGGTGGGTTTCGAGCAGATCGATCAGGCGGGGCATGATCTTCTCCGGAACCTTCTGTTCCTTGTTGAACAACTCTGCCAGTTCCTTCATCTCTTCCAGGGAAAGCCCCAACTCCTTCACCTTCAGTACAAACTTGAACCGCTTGATATCGCCCTTCTCATAATAGCGTACCTTTCCGTCGGTTCGCTTGGGAGGTTCGACCAGCCCCATTTTTTCGTAGAGTCGGATGGTTCGGGTCGTGATACCCAGCTGCTCCGCAAGGTCGCTGATCTGCATGTGGTCTTCGTTACTCAGTCGCATACTTCACCTCAAGGTTAATCATTAATATATATCCAAAATCGTTATAGTTGTCAAGAAAATGCCGCCGGGGCGCGATGCAGAAAATTTCAGAAGGGCATTTTTTATAACTTGACATGTACGTCAAGTAGAAGTATAAATGGATACAGCACAAGCTTGAAATTGAGGTGAGGTGAGGAAATGGAAGCTACGCGTGAAATCTACTGGAACGTCGGCCATGGTGTTGTCTGGCTCATGTACCCGTTTGCTTTTATTGCCATCGCCATCTCTGTCCGGGGCTTTTGGCAGCGGCTGGCTGTGTACCGGCAGGGCAGGGCGCTTGATCGCTGCGATCACCTGCCGGAGCGCATCGTGCAGCTGGTCGAGGGCATTCTGGCCCAGAGAAAGGTGTTGCGGGTCCCCGGTCCGGGTCTCTTGCACGCCTTCTTCTTCTGGGGGTTCGGACTGCTCTTCATCGGCACGCTGCTGATCATGGCACAGGCCGACTTCAGCGCCCCGGTGCTCGGCGTCGTCTTCCTCAAAGGCGCCTTCTATGAAGTATTCTCTCTGGTCCTTGATGTTGCAGGTGTCGTCGCCTTGCTGATGCTGGGAGGTTTGCTGATACGGCGCTTCTTCATACGGCCGGAAGGTCTCGAAATCGTCCGTGATGACTATGTCGTTCATGCCCTGCTCTTCGCCATTATCCTGACCGGCTTCGCAACGGAAGGGGTCCGCATGGCCGCCACGGAGATCATGGTTAACCCGGCCCTGGCGCGCTTCTCGCCTGTGGGCTTACTGATGGCGCAATCCTTCACCTCCATGTCGGCGGCCGGGTTGTTGTTGACGCACAAGATTCTCTGGTGGCTCCATTTCTTTCTGGCAGTCGGATTTATCGCCGCTATTCCCTTCACCAAGTTGCGCCACATCGTTATCACCAGCGCCAACTATCTGTTTGCTGAGGTCGGTCCCAAAGGCATCATCGCCACCATCAACCTTGAAGATGAAACGGTAGAGCAGTTCGGCGCCGCCACCATAACGGAGCTCTCCTGGAAGGACATCTTCGACACCGATGCCTGTACCTCCTGCAAGCGCTGTCAGGATCGCTGCCCAGCCGCTGCCACCGGCAAGCCGCTCTCTCCCATGCAGATTATCAAGCAGATAGGTGAAATTGCCAAAGGAAATCCTGCCGCCAATCTGGTCGAGACCATCAGCCGGGATGCCCTCTGGTCCTGCACCACTTGCCGTGCCTGCCAGGAGATCTGCCCGGCCGGTATCGAACATGTGAACAAGATCCTTGAGATGAGACGAAACCTGAGTTTGATGGAAGGTGCCTTCCCCGGTGACGAGGTGCGGACAGCGGCCAGCAATATCGAGGTCAACGGCAACCCCTTCGGCCTGGCCTATGCCTGTCGCGGCGACTGGGCCAACGGTCTGCCCGTCACCCGCATGGAGAGCGGAGAGGCGGTTGACATCCTCTATTTCGTCGGCTGCTATGGCTCCTTCGACAAGAGAAACCGTCAGGTTGCCCAAAGTTTTGTCACCATCTGCAACGCGGCCGGCATCAAGGTCGGCATCCTCGGCAAGGAGGAAAAATGCTGTGGTGAACCGGTCAGAAAGCTGGGCAACGAATACCTCTACCAGATGATGGCCCGGGAAAACATTGAAGTCATCAAAGCGTGCAATGTCAAACAGATAGTCACAACCTGCCCGCACTGCTTCAATACCCTGGGGCGCGACTACAGAGACCTCGGTCTGGACATACCGGTCGAACACTACAGCACCTTTGTCAGCCGTCTGCTCGGCGATGGTCGCCTGAAGCTGTCCCGGGCAGCGGAGCCCTTCACCTTTACCTACCACGACTCCTGCTATCTGGGACGCTACATGGACATCATCGACGAGCCGCGCAACGTCTTGAAAGCCGCCGGTGGCCGCATAACCGAAATGGACCGGTCCGGCTGCGACAGTTTCTGCTGCAGCGCCGGAGGTGGCCGCATCCTGGCCGAGGAAAAACTGGGCAGCAGAATCAATATCGAGCGGGTGAAAATGGCCCAGGAGACCGGGGCGCCGCTCCTGGTATCCAACTGTCCCTTCTGTCTTACCATGTTCGAAGATGGCATCAAGACCGGCGGCTGCGAAGGTGAACTGAAAGTCAGAGACCTGGCGGAGATCGTGGCGGAACGGCTGGAAGGGGTTTGAAAACATCGGTCCTGTAAGACCTATGGGACCTATAAAAAGCATTTAGCCCGGAGGTATCTATGAAAATTCTGGTCTGCATCAAGCAGGTCCCTGACCTGGAGTCCCGCTTCAAGCCCAACGCGGAAGGTGTCTGGTACAGCGAAACCGATCTGGCCTGGCGAATGAACGAATACGATGAATACGCGGTGGAACAGGCGGTCCAGCTGCGGGAAAAGCTGGGCGAGACCACGGAGCTGACGGTTCTCTCCATCGGCCCTGAGCGAGTAGTTGAGGCGATAAAGAAGGCATTGGCCATGGGCTGTGACCGTGCGGTCCATGTCCGGGATTCGGCCGCGGCTGCCAAAGATCCCTGGCAGATTGCCTCAATCATCGCCGCCTACGCCAAAAGGGAGGGCTTCGATCTCATTTTTGCGGGCATGCAGTCCCAGGATCGGGGCTCGGCCCAGGTAGGAGTGGCTGTTGCCGAGCAGCTCGGCTACGCCTGTACCACAACCATAGTTGGCTTCGAGTACGATAACGGCGCCATTACCGCAAAACGCGAGCTGGAAGGTGGCATGAAGGGGGTTGTCAGGATGAAGGCGCCGGCCCTGATCACCTGCCAGCTCGGTCTCAACGTCCCCCGTTATCCGACCCTGCCAAACATCATGAAGGCCAAGAAGAAGGAGATATCCGTCATCCCGGTGGCAGAGCTGTTGACGGAAGGGGCTCTGGCAAACACGACCAGTTTCCACTCTCCTGCCAAGAAGGGCGGGGGGGTCGTTCTTGAAGGTGAAGTGGATCTCCTGGTGAGCCAGCTACTGGGAATACTGCATGAAAAGACCGCCGTCTTTAGATAGGAGACCGACATGAAAGCATTACTGATAGGCGAACAGAGGGAAGGAAAACTGCTGGACTCCACATATGAGCTTTTCGGCTTTGCCGCTCAGCTGGGCGCAGAGACCGCCATGCTGCTGGTGGGGAGCGAATCCCAGCTTCCCGCTTACTCCGGTACCCTCTACCTGGCCGACGCCGCCTCCTGCGGGGAGTACAACCCCGATCTGCACAAACAGCTGCTCCTGGAAGCAGTGCAGAGGGAGAACCCTGACTGCATCGTCTTCATGCACACCTCATATGGCTGGGATCTTGCCCCGCGTGTGGCGGCCAGCCTGAAGATCGCCCAGGTATCAGAGGTGACCGGCATTGTTGGGGGTGGTTTGGAAGTCGGCTGCTGCAACGCCAAGATGCGCCGCACCGTCAAGCCGGCCACCCCAAAAACCGTAATCACCATCCAGGCCGGGGCCTTTCCGGCAGGACAGCCGGGTGGCGCGCCACAAGTGCAGAGGCTGGCCGCGGCAGCAAACGGCAGATTGGAGTTCGTCGGTTACGAACCTGCCGAAAAGAAAGAGGTGGACCTGACCAAGGCCGAGGTGATCGTCTCTGCCGGCCGCGGGGTTGGAAAGAAAGAGAACATCCCGGTCGTTCGGGCACTGGCGACAGCATTGGGGGGGGAGCTAGGTGCGAGCCGGCCGGTGGTAGACTCCGGTTGGGTCGAGCACAGCCACCAGGTAGGCACCACCGGCCAGACCGTATCACCGAGGCTGTATGTCGCCTGCGGTATCAGCGGGGCAATCCAGCATCTTGCCGGGATGAAGAAGGCGGACTTCATCGTCGCCATAAACAAGGACAAGGATGCGCCGATCGGCGAGATAGCTGATGTCCTGGTGGTAGCCGACGTGCTGCAGTTTGTGCCGGCGCTCACCGCAAAAATACAGAGATAGAGCTCACCATCCAGCCCGGCAGTACTCCTTCATTGTTGCGATTCAAGGGGCAGCGTCCCCGCTGCCCCGGTTTTTTCGGTACGGAGTAACGTTCATGCTTGTCATATCGTGCATCAAACAGGTGCCTGACACGACCCAGGTGAAAATAGATCCGGTCACCAACACCCTGATCCGGGACGGCATCCCCTTTATCATCAATCCCTACGACTCCCATGCCCTCGAAGAGAGCCTGCGCCTGAAGGACCGCTACAAGATGCGTACGGTTGCTCTCTCCATGGGGCCGCCCAACGCCGTGGCCACGCTCAGGAAAGCCTCTGCCCTCGGCGTCGATGAGGCGATCCTGCTCTCCGACCGCTGCTTCGGCGGCGCCGACACCCTGGCCACCAGCAAGGTGCTGTCGGCGGCCATTGAACGTCTCGGCAAGGAGGAGGAGGTCGGCATCGTCTTCTGCGGCAAACAGACCATTGACGGCGACACCGCCCAGGTCGGTCCCGGCATCGCCTCCCGCCTCGGCTTCAGTCAGCTGACCCTGGTCGACCGGATCGAATCCATCGACTTCCTGCGCAAGACCATCAGGGTGCGGCGCAAGCTGGAGGGGCGCCACGAGATCGTCGAGGCGCCGCTGCCGGTCATGATCACCGTGGTGCGGGAACTGAACCGTCCCCGCTACCCGGTGGTGGCGAAACGCCTTGAAGCCGAGGATAAGGAGATCAAGGTCTGGGACAACTCGGTTCTCAGGCTGGATACGGAAACCGTCGGCCTGAAGGGGTCGCCGACCTGGGTGAGCAAGATATTTTCCCCTGAGCGGGATCAGGGGGAGATCATCGGCGACGGCCTGCGTGACCCGGACGGCACTGCCGGCCTGCTTCTGGACCGGCTGCTGGCAAAGGATCTGTTGGCGCCGTGATTTTAGTGCGGAGTGCGGAGTGCGGAGTGCGGAGTGCGGAATAAAAACGATTTCATTCCGCAATTCGAATTCCGCACTC
>JAMPXD010000026.1 GCA_023701365.1 Geobacteraceae bacterium | reverse complement strand
CGATGGCGTTGGCGGTGGCGGCAACGAAGACCGGCGCCCGCTTCTCCTGCATCCAGGTCAGGAAGGAGCCGAGCACCCGCGAAGAGGAGCCCCCTTCCGCCTTGAACCCCTGGGAGGAGATCCCCGCCTCGATCTCATCGATCCAGAGGACGCAGGGGGCAATCGCCTCGGCGGTACGGAAGGCCTTCCTCAGGCTCGCCTCGGGGGAGCCGTAGGTCCCCTCGTAGACTGCCGCCATGTCGAGCCGGATCAGCGGCAGCCGCCACTCCGAGGCGATCGCCTTGACGAACAGGGACTTGCCGCAGCCGGCGATCCCCATGGTCAGCACCCCTTTCGGCATGTTGAGCCCGGCGGAGATGCTGTCCACCCCGAAGGCCCGCTCGCGCCGCGCCATCCAGTGCTTGAGGTTCTCCATCCCCCCCACCTTGTCGGGGCTCACCTCGTTGACGACGAACTCCATGATGCCGCTCTTCCTGATGATCAGCCGCTTGGTCTCGAACAGCGCCCGGACGATCTCGTCCCCCCCCGCCTCGGCGGAGAGGCGGAGCGCCCGGACCCCCCGTTCGATATCGGCCAGGTCGAGCCCCTGGGCCGCCATGACCAGATCCCGCATCAGCCCGGGATTCTCGCCGCACGCCTTTCCCAGGAGCGGCTCCCGCTCCCGCAACTGCTCCAGGAAGGAACGGATCTCCTCGATGGTGGGGAGCCCCTGCTGGAGGATCAGCAACTCCTCCCTGAGCCCCGCCGGGATCTCCTCCTCCTGCCCCAGGATCAGCAGGGCCTTGGACCTGGCGCGGACGGCAAACTCCTTCAGCTTCCTCACCACGAACGGGCCATCCTTCCAGAACCAGCAGAGGTCCTTGAACACGAACAGGAGCGGCCCCGGCTGGGCCAGGGCGAAGTCGAGGGCACGCAGCGGCTCGACGGTATCGGGGACAACAGTCCCGGCGCGGCTCAAGCCGTCGCTGCAGTTCCAGACGTAGGGTGGATCGACCCCCCGGAGCCGGGCCGCGGCCTGCGCCACGATCCCCTCGGTGCGCCGTTCGTTGTCGGTCACCACGTAGATCAGGCTGGCGCCGCTGCCGATGATCTTCACCAGGTCCTGTGCGTTCAGGTTCTCCATGCTGCCTCCGATAACTGCATCCATTGAAGGGATACCCGGGGAATCGACCATGAACTACTCGTTCTAAAAGCATTAACCACAGCGGACACAGAGGTCCCGGAGAAAACAGGACCTTAAAACATGAAAACTTTGGGGTAAAACCTTAGTTTTGGCTTTTCGATTTCCTCTGTGTTCCTCTGTGCCCTCTGTGGTTAGTGTTGTTGCAAAAGATCATACGTCCTTCAACGCTGCCTTCACCCGGAGCGCCTCGTCATAGACCTCGCCGCGAGGCAGGCCGGTCTCCAGGGCGACCCGCAGCACCGCGTCCTTCAGGGAGATATCGCCGGCCGCCAGCAGCTCCCGCAGCAGAGAGGAAACCGCGGGCGCCTCCGGCTGGCCCTGTTCCGCGGCTGGGGCGACGAGGAGCACCACCTCCCCCCTCACCTTCCCTTCCCGGAACCGCTCCGCCACTTGAGAGAGCGTGCCCCTGACGAACTCCTCGTAGATCTTGGTCAGCTCCCGGGCCACCACCGCCTGGCGGTCGCCGAGGATCTCCGCCATGTCCGCCAGCGCCGCCACCAGCCGGTTCGGCGACTCGTAGAAGATCAGCACCCCCGGTTCATCCCTCAACTGGGCGAGCCGCTCCCGCCGCTTCCCCTGGCGGTTCGGCAGGAACCCCTCGAAGGTGAAGCGGCCGGTGGGGAGGCCGGACCCGGACAGGGCGGTGATCGCCGCCGACGGGCCGGGGATCGGCACCACCGTAATGCCGGCGGCGACGGCGTCGCGCACCAGCTGGTAGCCGGGATCGGAGATGCAGGGGGTGCCGGCGTCGGAGATGAGCGCCACGCTGGCACCTTCCGCCAGCCTGTCCAGGAGGTAGCTCCCCTTGAACTCCTTGTTGTGGTCGAAATATGAGGTGAGCGGCCGGGAGATGCCGAAATGGGAGAGGAGCTTGCGGGAGTGACGGGTATCCTCGGCGGCGATCAGGTCCACCTCCCGCAGGACGCGGACCGCCCGGAAGGTGATGTCCTCCAGGTTGCCGATGGGGGTGGCGACGATGTAGAGAGTTCCACTTTTCATGATAGTTTTGAGTTTTGAGTTTTGCGTTTTGAGTTACAAACTAAGAACTCAAAACTAACAACTCAAAACTTCACTTACCCCAGTCGCGGGAATAGCGGAAGTCCCGGTCGATGGTCCGGTTCGACACCTTGGCGATCACCGGCAGCCGCCGTTTGAAGTGGGAGCTCTGCACCTTGCCGTAGATCAGGTCGATGAACTCCGGGGCAAAGCCGGCCGCAATCAGCTCTTCCCGGTTGCAGCGCAGGTCCACCATCCGGAAGAGGAGCTCGTCCACCTCCCGGTAGCTGAAGCCGAGCTCCTGCTCGTCGGTCTGGCCGGCCCAGAGGTCGGCGGACGGCTTCTTGTCGATGATCACCCGCGGCACCCCCATCTCCTCGGAGAGCTGCCAGACCTGGCTCTTGTAGATGTCGCCGATCGGGTTGAGGGCGCTCGCCATGTCGCCGAACAGGGTGCCGTAGCCGAGCAGCAGCTCGGTCTTGTTGCTGGTGCCGAGCACCAGGGCGGAGTGGGCCGCCGAGTGGTCGTAGAGGATGGTCATCCGCTCCCGGGCCATCTTGTTGCCGCGCCGCATGTTGTCCGCATCGGGAAAGAGCTCGAAGTAGGCATCCACCATCTCGGTGATCTCGATCACCTCGAAGTTGATCCCGAGCTCCCCGGCGGCGAGTCGGGCATGGGCCTCGCTCTCCGGGTTGCTGGTGCGGTACGGCATGATGCAGGCGTGGACGTTTTCCGGGCCGAGCGCCTCGGCGGCCAGATAGACGACCAGGGCCGAGTCGATCCCCCCCGACAGCCCGAGCACCGCCCGGCACAGGCCGACCTTAGTCACCTCTTCCCGGATGAAGCCGACCAGTATTTTCCGCAATAGTTTGGTGTTGACCGTGAGGCTCGACATCAGCAGTCCCTCTCCTTCTCGATCCGGCGCAGCTCCTTCATGGTGACGAACAGGTTCTCGTCGCGCATCATGGGGGAGAAGATCCGCTCGCGCCTGAGAGCCCCCTCCTCGATCCGCGCCAGCACGAAATCCTCCTCCAGGATCTTGCCCCGGGCCGTGACCGACCCCGAGGGGTCGACCGACTCCGACCCCCCCCAGAAGTTCACCCCATCCTCGTAGCCGACCCGGTTGCAGTAGAGGACCCGGCTGTTGAGGAACATGGCGGTGGTGGAGGTGAGCCGCTGCCAGGCGGAGGTGGAGCCGAGGCTCTCCCCGGCGCTGAGCCCCCGGCCCGGGCTGCTGGAGAGGCAGATCAGGGTGGTGGCGCCGTCCATGGCGAGGATGTAGGGGGCAGACAGGTGCCACATGTCCTCGCAGATCAGCATCCCGATCCGGCCGAACCTGGTGTCGAAGGCGCGCAGCCGCTCGCCGCGGGCGAGATAGCGCTGCTCGTCGAACAGGCCGTAGGTGGGAAGATAAACCTTGCGGTGGAGGTGCCTGATCGCGCCATCTTCCAGGTAGAGGGCGGAGTTGAAGAAGAGAAAATCGGAGGTAACCTCGACGAAGCCGACCGCGATGGAGATCTGGCGGGAGAGCTCCGCAAGCCTCCTGATCTCCGGGGAGTCGAGGGAGAGGGCCACCTCCGGCACCAGGTCCTTGAGGAAATAGCCGGTCAGGGCCAGTTCGGGGAACACCACCAGCCCCGCCCCCTCCCTGATCCCCTGTGCCACGGCCTCCTCGATCATGGCGAGGTTGTCGGCCACGCATCCCAGCTTCGGCTTTATCTGCGCCAGGGCAACGGTGAAATCCATGATATGCTCCGGGGTTAATTTTTCGCTAAAGGTAGCACAGGAAGCGGTTCTTTGCAAATGGGGAAAACGGAAAAGGGATTTCCTTGACTCAGGTCATAATACCCGGCTGCAGATTCTGCTATGCTCGCCTCATTCAGGCTGAAAAAATCGTTATCAACGGGAGGAATAGCATGTGTGATTGCGGATCGACCAGGACGCCGGGGATGGGTCCTTACGCTACCGAAAGGGCGCTGGTGGAGTTTGTCCTGCGGGCCCACGGCGGGGCCGTGGCGCCGTCGCCGCTGCCGAACGGCGGCCTTGACCATGATTGCCAGGGGTGCGGCCAGCGGTTCGTGCTGAAGACCTTTGTCCAGAAATGCCCGGCTTGCGGCGGGGTCCACGCGGTCTCGCCCCCCCGCGCCAACGATCCGGGGGCGATCCAGTTCGCCGGGAGCGACTTTACCCTTTAGGGGGGCAGCAGTACCGGCAGCAGATGGCGTCAACAGCGCAGGTTATTAAAACGAAAGCCGCTCTCAATGATGAGGACGGCTGTTTTACTAACTTCACGATAGATCCAACTCGAATCCATGACCTTTTGTTATTCGTGCTTCCAGGCATCGCCTATGGTATCAGTTGCTTCCTGAGCGGCCTGTCTCAGTTCACCGCAGCTATTATGAAGGGCGGCCGCTTCCAGGTCACCCTTAACATTGGCAGGTATGAAGCTTTCCTTCACAAAGAGGTCAACCTCGTCACCTTTCGTGATACGCAGTGACCCTTTATATTCGACATTGAAACCGTCGTTATATTCGCATCTCATATATATCACCTCTTTTCTATTTTAATTTTAGCACATCAGTAATTGAAAATCAATATCACAAAGGGTGGTCCCACCTTCACTTCGTCATACTAACACCCAAGAATCATTGATTTTTTAACCGCACATTCCTTCAAGCCCCTGCCTTCATCCTTCATAATTCATAATTAATCTCCCGCACCGGTCTCAGGCTGCCGCCCGTCTCCATCCGGCAGTGGCAGGAGCGGAGATGCCGGACTGAGGGGGTCTCCCCCATGCTTGGGACAGTAGCCGGTCGGCTCGGTCCCGACGATATAGAATTCATCCCGTCTTTCCGGACAGTCGCTGGTCGCCAAGTAGCCTGTCGCAGGGTCAATGGAAACGGAGACGACTGTCTCCGGTTTCGGGAAGTCAGCGACCGGTCTGGCGGCCAGAGCCGGGCGCATGAACCGTTCCCAAATGGGGGCGGCGACACCCCCGCCGGTAAAGCCTTTCCCCCCCGGTCTGGGCTTGTCATATCCTACCCAGATGCCGGTTATCAACTGGGGGGTGTAGCCGATGAACCAGGCATCCCGATAATCGTCGGTGGTGCCGGTCTTCCCGGCGGCAGGGCGTTCCTGGCTGAATTTCCTGAGACTCTTGGCGGTGCCGTAAACCATGACTTCCTTGAGCATCTGGGTTGTCACAAAGGCGGCTGCCGGGGAAAGGACCGGGGCGACTGCCGGGGGGTTTTCCGTCCAGGTCCCGCGATTTCTATCATAGATACGGACAATGGTCCTCGGTTCGGGGCGCGAGCCCCCGTTGGCCAGGGGGGTGTACGCCTGTACCAGCTCGTGCAGGGTGACTTCTTCTGTGCCGAGGGCCAGGGAGAGGTCATTGGGCGCTCGCAACGGCAGCCCCATCTTTGCGGCAAAATCGACGAAATAGGGGACACCGATCGTCTCCAGCAACTTTACCGTGATGACATTGTTCGAGTATGCCAGGGCCTGCCTCAGGGTGAGCTCCCCGTACTGCTCTCTCCCGTAGTTCAGGGGTTTCCAGAGTTCATTATTGCCGCGATTGTAGGCTGCCGGCGTATCATCCCAGCTGCTGCCGGCAGTCACCCCCTTTTCCAGGGCCGCGGCATAGATGAGCGGCTTGATGGCGGAGCCGGGCTGACGTTTGGCAAAGAAGGCACGGTTATAGGGACTCTGCTTGAAGTCGACTCCCCCCACCGCCGCCAGAACATCCCCGGTGGCGGGGTCCAGGCTCACCAATGCCCCCTGAAGCTCGGGGGAAAACTTCTTGACCCCTTCACGCAAGGTCTTTTCCGCTATCTTCTGCAGGTTCAGATCCATGGCGGTGGTCACCTCCAGGCCGCCCTGATCGATGATCTGCGCCCCGTACCGTTCGATCAGCTTGGTCCGGATATGGGCCAGATAATAGGGCGCCTGCCCGGCCTGCACCACCGATACGGGACGGGCTCTCAGGTTTTGCTGCTGCCGGGGAGTGATCATCTTGAGCTCCGCCATCCGCTTGAGGACCACGTCCCTCCGCCCCGCTACCCTGGCCGGCTCCCCCAAGGGATTATAACGGCCCGGGTTTTTCGGCACCCCGGCCAGCAGGGCAGATTCGGCGTCGCTCAGCTCCTCCGGGTATTTATCGAAATAGATACGGGCAGCCTGGGCAATGCCCCAGGCCCCGTTGCCGTAGTAGATCTCGTTGAAATACATCTCCAGGATCTGCTTCTTGCTGTATTTGCTCTCATATTCCATGGCCATCCGGCCTTCCGTGAGCTTCCGCTCAATGGTTTTCTCGCCGGACAGATATTTGTTCTTGATCAGCTGCTGGGTGATGGTCGAACCCCCTTCGGCCAGTCTCCCCTTGACCACATCCTTCACCAGCGCCCGGGCGATCCCCCGGATATCGATCCCGCCATGTTCATAAAAACGGGCGTCTTCAACAGCCACCACTGCCTTTTGCAGGAAAGCGGGAATCCGGTCGATGGAGACCCAGTACCTCTGCTCCGGCAGTATCCGCCCGGCGAACCGCCCCTGGCTGTCAAAGACCTTTATGGAAGAGTAACCGGACGGCAGGGGGGGGTAGATGGCGAAGCTTTCCTGGGCCAGGGCCGAAGAGACCAGGAGCAGGACCAGGAAAAGGCCGAGGGTGAAGGGATATAGTGTTTTTTTGAGATGCGCGGACAAATGGAAAAGCAAGATGGTTGTTTACTCCTTCAGGGTGATGGGGCCTGGTTGGACGATCTGCCATTCAAGACAGTTTGTCACACCTGGCAAATGGCGGCAAGTCTAAATTTGAGGCCACAGTGCGGGCCGTGTCGCCGAAGTCAGGAAGCAACCATGCGTCCCCGGAATTCCGTGGTCACAACGCGCCTTTTTTTTCCAGAAGCCTTGCCAGCGCCTCCGCGAACAGCCGGTAACCGGCCGCATTGGGATGGATATGGTCCGCCTTCAGCGACACTTCCCTCAGGATGCGGCGAAGGACTCTCCTTTCGCAGGGGATGCGGAACTCCTGGGCGATGTCGGCGTAAAATTCGGGGGGCGAGAGGGAGAGATCGGGAGCGGGGACGCTCACCAGCACCACGGCAACACCTCGCTCCCGAGCCATCCGCACCATGGCGCGCAGGTTGTCAGCCGCCTCCCTGCGGTCCATGTGGCGGAGCAGGTCGTTGCCGCCATGGCAGAGGATCAACAGCGCCGGCTGTTCCCGCCCCAGCACCTCCGCTAGCCTCGCAACCCCTTCGGCGGTCACCTCTCCCGGCACCCCCGCATTCACCACCCTGCGGCCAGTAAGATCCCCCAGCACAGCCGGATAGCTCTCCGCCGGGCTCGCGCCGGTGCCGTAAGTAATGCTGTCGCCGAAGGCAAGGATCACCCCGTCGGCGGAAAGCCGGGGGAGCCTGTCGGAAGACGAGCAGGCAAAGAGAAGGCAAGCCGCGACGAACAGCGTTATGTAGCGCATGGTCAGTCTCCCCGCTGTTTGGCTTGCCGCAAGCATTACAAAGCATTTCATCCGACCAATCAGTCCGATCCGACTGAACGGTCGGATCTGCCCGGCCTTGTTCTGCCCTTTTCAGACCACAGCAGACTCCAAGGAGGGCAACGGAATGTTCATGGATGCAATTACCGAATTCCCCCCAAATACCGAGAGTCTAATAGGCCAGATCGAAAGCGTTCCGGATATGGTCGATCTGCGGGACCTGGTGGTCGCGCAGCAGGATGGCGATCACGTCGAAGCGGGCGCTCGCTTCATAGAGCCGGTTCCTGGCAAGCCAGGTGAGGGCCGCCTTGGAGATCTGGCGTTGCTTGAAGGGGGTGACGGATGCTTGCGGCGCGCCGAAGGCCAGGGTTCTTCGGGTCTTCACCTCGACGAAGACAATGGTCTTGCCGTCCCGGGCAACGATGTCCACCTCGCCCGTCTTGCAGCGGAAGTTCCTGGCAATGATGGTGAACTTCTGTCCCTGCAGATAGGCCGCGGCGATCGCCTCGCCCCGCGCCCCGAGGGTGAGGTTGTCGGAACCGTCGCCGCCTCTCACTCCTCGTCCCTCACGTGCTCTCTTACGCCGCGGAAGGTCTTGCGGTGGATCTCGCAGGGGCCGAGCCGGGCGATGGCGGCCATGTGCGATGCGCAGCCGTACCCCTTGTGCTCGGCCAGCCCGTAACCGGGAAAGCGGCCTTCATATTCGGCCATCAGCCGGTCCCGGGTCACCTTGGCGATGATGGAGGCGGCGGCAATGGATACGCTGGCGCCGTCCCCCCCCTTGATGGTCCGCTGGCGGATGGCGAGAGGAACCTTGGATATGCCGTCCACCAGGAGCAGGTCGGGGGGAGCGGAGAGCTTGCCGACCGCCTCCTTCATCGCCGCCAGGGTGGCCTGCAGGATGTTGATCCGGTCGATCAGCAGGTGGTCGCCAAAACCGACCCCGACCGCCAGGGCATGCGCCCTGATCTGGTCGAACAGGGCGTCCCTTTTGGCGGGACTGAGCTTTTTCGAGTCATCTACCCCCGGAATAGTCACCCCCGGCGCCAGGATGACGGCAGCGGCCACCACCGGCCCGGCCAGCGCCCCCCGGCCCGCCTCGTCAATCCCGGCCACCCGGCAGTACCCCTGGCGCAGGGCCAGCTCCTCGAACTCCCGCATGGTCGGCCTGCTCTCCTCGCCGAACAGATCCACGGCCGCCTCCCTTCGTCCGCATACAAAAAAAAAGCCCCGGACATTCCGAGGCTTTTCCTGTTGCTAAATCGCGGCAACGTATTTCTTTTCCTTGATCCTCGACGCCTTACCGCGCAGCTTCCGCAGGTAGTAGAGCTTGGCGCGCCGCACATGACCGCGGGTCACCACCTCGATCGCCTCAAGCGAAGGAGAGTGGAGCGGGAAAACCCTTTCGACCCCGACCCCGTTGGAGATCTTCCTGACAGTGAAGGACTCGCGCAGGCCGCCGTTCTGGCGGCTGATCACGACCCCCTGAAAGGCCTGGAGCCGGCTCTTGTCACCTTCGACGATCTTCACCTGGACCTTGACGGTATCACCCGCTTTGAACGGGACGACATTCTTTTTCATCTGCTCCATTTCGATTGCATCAATCTTGTTCATTGTTCTCTTCCTCCCTTTATGTTCAGCCAAAGCCTGATTTCTTGCAACATTCACTATTCACCGATTACCCAGCAGCCGGTCGAGGATGATGGCGGCCGCCGACCTGACCGACAGGTGGTTGTAGTCGCCCGGCCCCCTGATCGGCTCCAGTACGACGTCGGCCCGGGCGAAGACCTCTTCGGTCAGCCCCCAGCCGGTACCGAACAGCAGCAGACAGGGGTCGCCGCAACACTTGAGCCGCTCGGCAAGGTCAGCGCAGGAGACGCTGCCGGGATGGCCCTGGGCGCCGGTCACCACGACCTTCGCCGGCCTGCCATACTCCCTCGCCAGCTCAGCGAGGGCATCGTCCAGCGCAGGCGTGACCCGCATCAGCTCCAAGGCCTCCCTCCGTTTCGGGTTGTAGCCCGCCCCGTACCCTTCCAGCCAGTGGCGGCCGATCCGCTGCGCCAGCTCCCGCTGCTCCTCGACCGGGGTCACCACGTAGTAGCGGAACAGGCCGAAGGTCCTGGCCGCCCTGGCGATGTCGTGGAGGTCCAGGTTGGTGACGGCGGTGGCGACCACCCGCCTGTTCTTGTCATAGACCGGATGATGGAGCAGGGCGATGCTCACCCGGGAGCCGGGCTGGGCAATTTCGCTCACGGCCTCTCCGCCTCTGCCAGTTCCCGCAGGTACTTCCTGTCCTCCTCGGTCAGCCTGGCCGTTGCCAGGAGATCGGGGCGCTTCAGCCAGGTCCGCTGCAGCGCCATCCGGCGCCGCCAGCGGGCTATCTCCTGATGGTTGCCCGACAGTAGCACCTCCGGCACTCCGAGCCCGCGGAATTCGGCAGGCCTCGTGTACTGGGGATACTCCAGGAGACCGTCGGAGAAGGAGTCGCCGGCCGCCGAATCCCCGCAGCCGAGCACGCCCGGGATCAGCCGGGAAACGGCGTCCACCAGGACCATCGCCGCCATCTCGCCGCCGGTCAGGACGAAGTCCCCGAGGGAAATCTCGTCGGCAACGAACAGCTCCCGGACCCGCTCATCCACCCCTTCATAGCGGCCGCAGACGATCAGGAGCTCCTCCTCCCGGGCGAGTTCAGCGGCCAGCGCCTGGTTGAAGGGCCTCCCCTGGGGAGTGGTCAGGATCACCCGGGCTGCCGGTCGGTCCGCCTTCACCTTCTCGATGCAGGCCGCCAGCGGCTCGGGCTTCATCACCATCCCCGCACCCCCCCCGTAGGGGTAATCATCGGCGGTCTTGTGCCGGTCAAAGGCGCAATCCCGGATGTTGTGGAGACGGATCTCGATCAGCCCGTCCGCGACGGCGCGCTTGATGATGCTCTCCGCAAAGGGGCCGTCGAACATGGCGGGGAACAGCGTCAGGATATCGAATTTCATAGATCGAGCAGCCCTTCGGGTGGGCTGACCTTCATTACCCCGTCGCCCAGGCTTATCTCCCGGACGACGTCCTCCAGGGCAGGGATCAGATACTCTCTGTCGCCCGCCGTTACCACATAGACATCGTTACTCCCGGTAGCGATGATATCGGTCAGGGTGCCGAGTTCCTCCCCCTGCTCCGTCACCACCCGCAACCCCAGCAGGTCGCGCCAGTAATATTCCCCTGGCGGGAGCTCGGGCAGCTGCTCCCGCCTGACGTACAGTTCCCGCCCCACCAGGTGAAGCACCTGGTTCACATCATCGTAATTTTTCAGCGTGAGCAGGAACTTCTTGCCGTGGCGCGCCGCGGCGGCCACCTCAAAGAGCTCCATCTCACGGCCCGGCGCTCTCAGAAGAACGGTATCGAGCCCGGCTATGCCCGAAAAATCGCCGGAAAAGAGGAACACCCGCAATTGTCCCCTGACCCCGTGGGTCGCCATGATCTTTCCCAGCAGGACCGGTTCGCTGCTCTTCGGCATTACTCGACTATCTTAAGGACGGCCTTCTTGTTATCCTTAGTTGAAACAGCATTGAGCAGGGTCCGGATCGCCTTGGCAGTCCGTCCTTCCTTGCCGATGATCCGCCCCATGTCCTCTTTCGCCACGGTCAGCTTGATGACGGTGGTGTCTTCTTCCATTTCCTCGCTTGCCCTTACCTGGGTGGGATCATCAACGAGTGCCTTGGCGATGGTTTCTACGAGCTGTTTCATGTCGGTATCCTCTGTAGATCTGGAATGTCCGGCGGACCGGGAAAAAACAGAAAATTACGCAGCCTTTGAAACAAACTTCTCCCAGATGCCGGCCTTCTTGAGAATCTGCTTGACAGTGTCGGTAGGCTGTGCGCCTTTGCCCAGCCACTCAAGAGCCTTGCTCTCCTCCAGCTTGACAGAGGCAGGGTTCTGGTTCGGGTCATACGTCCCGACGTTCTCGATAAAGCGACCATCCCTCTTGCAGCGCTCGTCGGCGATCACTACCTGGTAAAAGGGCTTCTTTTTCGCGCCTGCGCGAGCCAGTCTGATTTTTACAGCCATGTTTTCCTCCTGGTGTTGTCACGGCCTTGGGCCGCTCCTATGAATTTATCCTGAATTGTTAAATGGTCAACCGGTTCAGAAGGGGAACATCCCCTTCCCCATCCCTCTCATCAGCCCCTTGGGGCCGAGCTTCTGGAGCTGCTTCATCATCCTTTGCGCCTCGGTGAAGCGCTTCAGGAGCTGGTTCACCTCCTGCACCGTGGTGCCGCTACCCTTGGCGATCCGCAGCCGCCGGCTGCCATTGATGATGGCGTGGTCCGCCCGCTCCCTGGCGGTCATGGAATCGATTATCGCCTCGATCCGCTTCAGCTCCTTCTCGGAAGGTCCCGCCCCCTGCATCTGCTTCATCATCTTGCCCATGCCGGGGATCATCCCCATGATCGATTCGAGCGATCCCATCTTCTTGATCTGCCTGAGCTGGTTACGGAAGTCCTCCAGGTCGAACTGGCTCTTCTTCAGCTTCTGCTGGAGCTTGGCCGCTTCCTTCTCGTCGAAGACCGCATGGGCCTTCTCCACGAGGGTCAGCACGTCCCCCATGCCGAGGATGCGCGACACGAGGCGGTCCGCATGGAACACCTCGAGGGCGTCCAGCTTTTCGCCGAGACCCACGAATTTTACCGGCTTGCCGGTGACCGCCTTGATGGAGAGGGCCGCCCCCCCCTTGGCGTCGCCGTCGAGCTTGGTCAGCACCACCCCGGTGATCTCGAGCCGCTCGTTGAAACCGCCGGCGACGTTGACCGCTTCCTGGCCGGTCATGGCGTCCGCCACGAAGAGGATCTCGCGGGGGTTGGCAACGTCCTTGATCCGCACCAACTCGTTCATCAGGTAGTCGTCGATCTGATGACGGCCCGCGGTATCGAACAGGACCGTGTCGAAACCGGACAGCTCCGCGTACTTCAGGGCGTTGCGGCAGATATCGACCGGGTCCTGGTCCGCCCGGGAATCGAAGACCTCGATGGAGAGCTGCCGCCCGAGGGTCTTCAGCTGCTCGATGGCCGCCGGCCGGTAGACGTCAGCGGGGACCAGCAGGGGCCTTCTCCGCTGCCCCTTGAGAAACCTGGCGAGCTTGCCGCAGCTGGTGGTCTTCCCCGAACCCTGCAGACCGACCATCATGATGGCGACCGGAGGCTTGGCAGCCAGGTCGAGGCTGTTGTCCTCCCCCCCCCCCATCAGGGACACCAGCTCGTCATGGACGATCCGGATCACCTGCTGCCCGGGGGAGAGGCTCTGCAGCACCTGGGAGCCGACCGCCCGCTCCCGCACCTTCTCGATGAACTCCTTGACGACCTTGAAGTTGACGTCGGCCTCAAGGAGGACCAGCCGCACTTCGCGCAGGGCGTCCTTGATATTCTCCTCGGTCATCACCCCCTGGCCGCGGAGCTTTTTGAAAACCAGATCAAGCTTGTCGGAAAGACTATCGAACATTTAACTCTTACGTAATTTCGGTATATTAGCCGGGCACTGCGCTTTTCCGAAAAAGCGCGCAATTGTCCCGCCTGTAAAGGGGTAAATATAGAGGAGAAGGCCTTGTTTTGTCAAGACAAAAAAAGATACACGGCGGGCTTTCCTGCCGTCCTCCCTGTAACAGGAATGCCCGCGCCTCCCGGCATTTCCTGTTGCCCTCGCCTGCCGGCTCTGGTACAGTCCAGCAAGGTTACGAACAGAGAAGGATTACCGCATGACAAAGAAAATCGGCCTGATAGCCGCCATGCCGGAGGAGGTCAAGCCCCTCATCAGGCAGGTCGGCACAGTCAGACGGGAAGAGCTCGCCGGCTTCCCCTTTTACCGGTTCACCTTCGCTGGGAAGGATGCCTGCCTGATCGAATCGGGGATAGGCGCGGCCAGGGCTGCTCGGGCTGCCCTGGCGCTGGTCGATGCGATGGCCCCCGACCTGGTCATTAATTTCGGCTTCGCCGGAGCGGTCCTCGCCGGACCGGCCGTCGGCGACATCGTGGTGGCAGACCGGCTCCGGTTCTTCAGGGAGCGACTCTTTCGCGAACAGCCGGGGTTGTCTCCGGAACTGACGGCGAAGCTGGCCGCCATGCTCGAACAGCGCTGTCAAGGGAGAAGCTTCAGCATCCATCGCGGGACCTTCATCACCGCGGGGGAGATCGTCGGCAAGCGGATGGTCGCCGGGCTGCTGCCGGCCGGGACGGCAACGCCGGTGCTGGAAATGGAGAGCGCCGCCGTGGCGCGGGTCGCTTATGACAGGAACGTGCAACTGACCGCCATCAGGGGAATCAGCGACGGGGCGGACGAAGAGCTCGACTTTTCTATTGCGGATTTCACTGACGAGGAGATGCGCATCCGGATCTGGAAGGTGCTCCGGACCCTGGCCAGGAAGCCGCGGATCATCCCGCAGCTGATGCGGCTGGAAAAAAATTCCCGCATTGCCGGAGAGAATCTGGCGACGGCGGTCCTGGCCATAATCGAAGGACTTTGAAGCGGCCGGCGCCCATACTGTCCGTTCCCCGCAGGTACGGCAGATACCATCCCCTGCCAGGCTACCCTTTCCCGACCGGCGACCAGGGATAATCGCGCAGATGCACGGCCAGGTCCTCCCTGCCGTAACGGTTGGTCCGGCGGATGATGCCGACGATAACGATGGCAACCGGCAGGATGTAGATGAGGATGCCGGTTGTGGCCATGAGCCGTTCGCCGATCAGCACGGTGATGGTAATGTTGAAGACGATCACCGACAGGTACAGTATCGGCCCGAGCAGAGAGCGGTACGGGATGTTTGTCACCCCGGCCGGTTTTTCCTTCCCCCGCCCCGAACGTGCATCGATCAGCTGCAGAGCCAGCACCATTACTACGCTTACCACCCACCAGCCGACGTAGTTGGAAAGGGGAACCCCGAAGTGGACCCCCGCCTCCCGGTAGCCGTAGATCTGGCCGAGGAACCACCGCCCCCCCTGGAGCGCCACCGGGTCGATGATGATGTCGAGGAATACCTGGAACAGGGAGGCGAGCAGGAGGACCGCCAGTGACCTGCGGATAGCGCGGGTTTCCAGGGTGACGAAATCCCGGCGCCATACCTTGATCGGGGAGACCACGAGGAGCGCCGTGGCATAGCTGCAGTAGGCGAGAAAGACATAGGAGAGGGAGTCGAAGAAGGGGACACCGGCGATCCAGAGCTCCCGGTCCCTGGTGGCGTCGATGTAATAGTACCAGCCGTAGGGGAAACCGGTGTTGATCGAGCTCAACTCGGAGGCAAAGGAGATCAGGTAGCCGACCACCGTGAACCAGAGGGTGGTGCGCCAGCCAAGGTGGGTGACCGCCGCCACCAGGTAGACGGCCAGGAAGGCGAACACGTAGGGGCGCATGGTGACGGTGCCGACGGCGATCTGAAGAAACTGTTCCATCCCTATCCCTTCTGCTAACATACAAATGGCGCGGTTCACGCGCCATTTCCTCGGAATACCAGAAACGAGCAATTTTGTGTCCTGTCAAGGCTGTCGAGGGATCGCGCGGAGGCGTAACAGCGTTACGCCGCACAAGTGATCCTGAAGACTTACGCAGACAGGGCGCAAAAGTGCTCGTTTCCTAGAAGAGGGTGCCGATGATGCTCCCCAGCACCGATATCGGCCCGCTGTCCCCCAGCCCCTCCATCGCCTTCTCGGTCTTTTTCAGGGCCGCGGTGGCGTCGCGGTACAGCTTGTCCTCGTTGACCAGCTTGCCGAGCGTCCCCTCCCCGTCGTTGATCTTCCTGGTGATATCCTTGATATTCTTCGAGGCGTCGCGCAGCTCCGTATAGAGCGATTCGTCGTTCACCAGCTTCCCCATGCTCCCCTCACCGCGGTTGATCTTGCCGGCGATCTCCCGGACATCCTTCATGCCGTCATTGAAATTGGCTACGGCGCTTCTGGCATCGGCGTAGAGGGCATCATCATTGATCAGCTTGCCGAGGGTCCCTTCCCCCTTCTCCAGCCTGCCGGCAATGGTCTTTATGCTCGCCGCGGCATCGGTGGCGTTCTGGTAGAACAGCCGGTCGTTCAGGAGCATGGCGAGGGAGCCTTCGCCACGGTCGAGCTTGGCGGTTATGCTGTTGATGTTATTGATGGCGCCCTGGAGATTGCCGCGGTTCTCGTCGAGGATCGCGGATATTTTCCCCAGCACCTCCTTCTGGTTCCTGTTCAGGTCGTTGATGAACACCTTGGCGTCCTTGACCACGTCACTGACGTTATCCACGATCACATCGATATTGGCCACGTCCTTCCCCTGGACCGTCCCCCCCGGCGGGAGGAGCGGCGCCTCTGGGGAGCCGAAGGAGAGGCCGAGGAACTGCCCCCCCAGCAGGTTGGTGAGGCGCAGACTGGCAACGGTGTCGGTCTTGATGCGGGTCCCCGGCTTCACCTCGAAATCGATCCGGATCTTGCCGTCGATAATGGCTATTTTGGAGATCTTCCCCACATCTACCCCGGCGAGGCGCACCTGGTCGCCGACCTTGAGCCCGGTAACGCTGGTGAGATAGGTATGGTAGAGGACCTTTTTCTCGAAGGGGTTCCACTTCTCCCCCACTTCCAGCATGATGCCGAAAATGATCATCCCCATCAGAAAGAAAAATCCGACCTTTTTTTCAAGTGAAACAGCCATGTCGAGAATGCCTCCATTTCAAACGACGGCAAAAAAGAATCGAAACCCTCAGGGTGTACCGGTAAAGGCCCCGCTCACATGAGAAGCCGGGTCAGAAAATAATCCGCAACCAGTATCAGCATGAAGGAAAAAACCACCGACCTGGTGGTGGAACGGCCGATACCCCTGGCGCCGCCGCTGGTCTTGAAGCCCACATAGCAGGATACCAGGGCGATGATACCGCCGAACACGATCGACTTGATCAGTCCGTTTCCTATCTCCCTCAGCTTCAAGGCATCGGTCAGGCTGTCGTAATAGGTGTTATAGGAGACGAACAGCTTCGGATGGAGATTGCTGATGACGGCTCCGCCGATGATCCCTATCAAGTCGGCATAGATGACCAGCGCCGGCACGCAGATCAGACAGGCGATCAGCCGCGGCATTGCCAAGTAACGGACCGGGTTGATATCGAGGGTCTTCAATGCGTCGATCTCTTCATAGACCGTCATGACGCCCAGTTCGGCAGCCATCGCCGAACCGGCCCGGCCTGCCACGAGAAAGCTGGTCATGACCGGTCCCAGTTCGCGCACCATGGAATGCCCGACGATCGCGCCGATGATGTTCTGCCCCCCGTACTTCTGCAGCTCCACCCCGGTCTGCAGGGCCAGCACCATGCCGACGAAGAAAGCCATCACCGACGCCACCGGCAGGGTTTCGTAGCCGATGATGGCCATCTGGACAAAGATGCTCTGGAGATTGCGGGGGGCCTCGCGGAAGAAATAGACCGTCTGGCCGAGCAGGATCAGCATCTCCCCCAGAATCTGGTGAAAGGTGAGCAGTTTGCCCCCCAGCTTTTCCAGGAATCCCTTCACAGTTTGCTCCCCGCCTTCATCAGGCCGGCATCTGCGGAACCGCCCCCTTCCCTCCCCCAGCTGGGCCCGAAGGGGAGCCAGAAGAAGCCGAGGCTCTTCCCGCCGGTTTCGTTGCGGTAGTGGACCAGCCCTTTTAACAGCCTGACGTCTGTCGCCTTCTTTTCGGAACGGTAGGAAATGAGCGGGAACAGCTCATAGGCGAGGTCGTCGCCCCGCCGCTCGTGCCAGTAAAGGTTCCAGAGCAGGGAGGCTGCGGAATCCCCGCTGTCGCTCCACTTCTGCTGATAGAGCCGCCAGAAGGGCGCCCAGTTCCTCTCGATCCCCTCCCTGTCCAGGACCGGCTCAACCGGCGCAGGGATGGAGAGGGACTTGATGCCGCGGGTATCGCGGCTGTAGACAAATAAGGGCCAGAATGCGGTCCGCCGCCGTTCGGCGCCATCCTTCGGCCAGCTCTCGCGGTTGTCCGAATAGAGAAAATACAGGACCCTGGAGCGTTCCTGGCGGAAAACATCGGAATCTATCGCCTCCTCCCGGTACAGCGGCCAGAGGAGCCAGCGCTTCCTGGTCTCCCGGGTCTCTTCACTGAAGTAGAGCGGGAGAATGCTGGTGACATTGCGGTTCTCCCCCCGGACCGTTCTCAGGAAGGGCCAGAAATAGTCCCACTCCTCCTGCTTCCCCTCCGTCTCGGTCTTGTGGCCGAAAAACGGCCAGAGGTAGTAGCGGGAGGTGCTCTTCGGCGAATCTGTCGCCGCATAAAACGGCAACAGATAGAACCTGCTGGTTGGATTATCGGTGTCGAGGCCGCTCTGTTCCTGGGTGAAGAAGGGCCATACCGCAAAGCGTTTGCGGTACACCCCCTCCTTCGCTGATTCCCCGTACAGCGGCCAGAACTGGAAGCCGCTCTCCCTGTCCCCGGTTGTGGTGGAGAAAAAAGGATAGAG
Source organism: Geobacteraceae bacterium (assembly GCA_023701365.1). GTDB lineage: Bacteria > Desulfobacterota > Desulfuromonadia > Geobacterales > Geobacteraceae > JAMPXD01. The sequence goes on along the minus strand of JAMPXD010000026.1, from coordinate 9,598 downwards.
GTAATTCCTGGTGGTGGTCCCCCTGGTCACGGTTCTGCCATAGAGCGGAAACAGCAGATAGTGATATTCATCGCGCCAGAATCGCTCATAGATATCCCCGTAAAGGGGAAACAGGGAGAGGTAGGGGCCGTATTTTTCCGAGCGCCCGCTGATATAGAAGGGGAACAGCATGGTTCCCTGTTCGCGCCTTCCCTCTTCATCCTTGCGGTAGGTCTGCTTCTGAAACAGCTTGAGAACCTGAAAAGTAGTCACGTCCCGGGAGTTTTCCGAGGAAGCGAGCGGATAGAGATAGCTGGCCGTCGCGGTCTCGTCTTTGAGATCGGCGCTATCGTAAAAAAACGGCCGCAATGCGACATCACGTTCGTCGCCCCGCTGCTGGAACTTGAAGAGGGGGCCGAGCAGGGAAAGATTGCTGAACTTTTCCGCCGGACTTTCCCGGTAGTCTATCAGGGGCCAGAAGGTGAAGATAGTCCCCTCTGCCGGGCTCGCCGTCACCTCCTCGGCATGGAGCGGCGCCGCAGCGAAGAGGAGCAGAAGCATTATGATGAAAGACTTGCCGGACATGTCCCTCCGGATGATAAGACCAGCAGAATTAGAACCTGAGATATTATCCCCATGGACAAGGCGGAGTCAACAAAAACATGCGATTTACCTTATAATGGCTGCAATGTCCCGCACAAAACAAAGGCCCGCAACCATTTGCGGGCCTTTGCAATGCCGGAGCCAATCCTGTCAAGGCAGGAGAGGCGTTAATACCTCTGATCGGCGTAATCGACCCAGCCGCCTGCCAGGACCAGGGCCTTGTCAAACGGTGAGATGTCGAAGGCGAAGGACTCCACCTCCCCCCCCCCTTGCACGGTTATCGTCTGCTTCTCCAGATCCACCCCGATCGACGCATCCGGGCACTCCGCGTAGCGGAAGAGGGTATCGATCCTCTCCCTGGGGAGCTCGACCGCCGCCATGCCGCAATTGAACATGTTCTGACGGAAGATCCGGGCAAAGGACTCGGCGATCACCGTGGTGATATCGTTCACCTCGAACACCCACGGGGCATGCTCCCGGGAGGATCCACAGCCGAAATTGGCGCGCGACACTATTACCCGGGCAGCCCGTGTCTTGTCCCCCTTCGGGTCGAAGCCGGGGAGCTTCAGGTCTTCCAGCAAATAAGGCTTCAGGTCTTCCTTGGTGATTTCCGTCAGATACTTGGCCGGAATGATCTCGTCGGTGTTGATGTCCGCCCGGTCGAGAAACAGGGCCGGCCCGCCGAAGGTCTTCATGTGTGGACTCCTTGGATGCGTATTTAAGAATCTTGTTTGCGGTGCGCCCCATGGGCACGTCAGCAGCATGAATGAGCTGGCAAAGGGCAAAAGGCCAAGGGCAAAGGGTTTCAAAACCTTTAGCCTTCAGCCTTCAGCCTTTTGCCTCACAAATATTTCCGCGGGTCCGCCATCACCCCTTCGATGGCGGTCGCCGCGCTGGTGGCCGGCGACATGAGGTGGACCATTCCCCCCTTGCCCATCCTCCCCATGAAATTGCGGTTGGTGGTGGAGGCGCAGACCTCCCCTTCCGCCAGCACCCCGTTACTCATGCCGAGGCAGGCGCCGCAGGTCGGGTTGGTGACGCAGAAGCCCGCCTCCATGAAGATGTCCAGCAGCCCCTCCTGCATGGCGTCCCGGTATATCTGGGGCGTGGCCGGCGAGAGGATGCCGCGCACCGTGGGGGCGATCTTCTTACCCTTCAGGATCTGGGCCGCCACCCGCAGGTCCTCCAGCCGCCCGTTGGTGCAGGAGCCGAGATAGACCTGGTCCACCGGGGTGCCTGCCATTTCCGAGATCGGCTTGACCAAGTCCGGCTTGTAGCCGTAAGTGACGATCGGTTCGAGACCGGAGACGTCGATATCGACCACCCGGTCATAGGCAGCGTCGTCGTCCGACCGCCACTGGCTGTACTCGGCCAGGGCCGCCTCCTGCGACGGATAGTCGTCCTGGATGAAGGGCCAGAGGTAATCGACGGTGACCCCGTCAGGCATGCAGATGCCGGAGGTCCCTCCCGCCTCGATCGCCATGTTGCACAGGGTCATCCGGGACTCCATGGTCATGGCGTCCACCACCGGGCCGCGGAATTCGATCACCCGGTCGGTGGCGCCGTTCACCCCGAGCTGGCCGATCACGTAGAGGATCACGTCCTTGGCGTAGACCCCGGCGGGGAGGGCGCCGGTGAGATTGACCCGGATGGTTCGCGGCTCGCGGAAGGCGCAGACCCCTTTCAGGATACCGACCTCCAGGTCAGTGGTCCCCACCCCTGCGGCAAAGGCGCCGAACGCCCCGTGGGTGCAGGTGTGGGAGTCACCCATGATCACCGTGTAGCCGGGACGGATGAACCCCTTTTCCGGAAAGAGTGCGTGACAGACCCCGTTGAACCCCACATCGAAAAAGTCCTTGAGGTCGTGGCGCCGTGCCCAGTCCCGCAGGATCTTCGCCTGGGTGGCGGTTTTCGAGTCCTTGCTGGGGGTCACGTGATCGATGACCGCCTTGATCCTGGCCGGGTCGAACACCCGGTCCTTGCCGCGCGCCATCAGGTCGGCGATGGCAATGGGGGTGGTGATCTCGTGGCACATCACCACATCGAGCCGCAGCACCCTGGTTCCCGGAAAGGGCTCATCCACCAGATGACTGGCGAATATTTTCTCAGCAGTGGTCTTTCCCATCAGCTATTTCCTTTCATCCGTAAATTTGTCCGTTTGATGCCGTATATTTAAACTGAATTGCCCATATAAATCAAATTAATATTTGTTCGGCCCCCCGAAACCCGGGCGTCCGAACTCGCTGACCCCATGAGCGCCTTTAACTCATTGCCTCGGCGTCGTTCGCATGCTATAATTCCCGCTACTTCAGGAGGAGAGCCAGAGCCCATGGAATTAAGCTTTGCACGGACCAACGGCGAAATCGACCGGATCATCGATGAACTGTTCCAGAAGGCCGATAACATCCACCACCACCACCTGGTGCGGGAAATGATCATTTCGGCGCTGAAGGCGGGCCAGGAAACCGACTACCTCGCCGACCTCAAGCTGCTCAACAACACCATGAAGGAGATGCGCTACACCAGCAAGGTGTTTGCTCCCTACCGGCAGCGGAAAAAGGTCACTATTTTCGGCTCCGCCAGGACCGACCCGAACGAGCCGATGTACCGGAAATGCGTCAGCTTCAGCAGGCTCCTCGCCGAGCGGGGCTACATGACCATCACCGGCGGCGGTCCCGGGATCATGCAGGCTGGCAATGAAGGGGCGGGGAGCGAAAACTCCTTTGCCGTCAACATCCGGCTCCCCTTCGAGCAGGCGCCGAACCGGGTCATGCTGAGGAACCCCCGCCTCATCACCTACAAATATTTTTTCACCCGCAAGGTGGCTTTCGTCAAGGAAAGCGATGCCATCGCGGTCTTCCCCGGGGGATTCGGCACCCTCGACGAGGCGATGGAGGTGTTCACCCTGATCCAGACCGGCAAAACCTCCCCCAGGCCCCTCGTTCTCATCGATGACGAAAGCGGTTACTGGGACATGTGGTTTGAATTCATCAAGGCGGCCATGCTCGGCAGGGGATTCATCTCCGCCGACGATTTCGCCATTTTTACCATCACCCGCGATATAGAAGAAGGGGTACGGGTTATCGAGGAGTTTTACCGGAACTATCACTCACTGAGGTTCGTGGAAGGAAAACTCATTATCCGGCTCAACAAGGAACTGTCCGATGCCGACATCGACCAGCTGCAGAGCGAGTTCCCGGAAGTCCTCCGCCCCGGCGGCAGGATCGTGCGCACCCCCCCCCTCCCGGAAGAAACCGATGAACCGGACCTTCTTCACCTCCCCCGCCTTGCTCTCCAGTTCGACCACCAGCATTACGGGCTTCTGATCGCCTTTATCGGGAGAATAAACAAGTTCTAGTTTTCAATAAGAAATGGTGCCCAAGGAAAAAAATCCCCAAATAGACCTTGACAGCATAATTATGCCATGCTAATTGTTAAACTAGTATGCAGTAGGCTTCGGAAGCTTTGCAGCACCTGGAATCCTGGCCGTTCATTACGAACCGGTGGTTTTCCTGCCTCAAGACTCCGGCAACTGCAGCAATCCCCACGTAGTTCCGGCAACGAAACCGGAGGCAACAAAAGGAGGTAGGAAAATGGCCCAGGGCAAGGTAAAATGGTTTAACGACGCTAAAGGATTTGGTTTCATCGAGCAGGATAACGGTGAAGACGTGTTCGTACACTTCTCCGCCATCCAGGGAGATGGTTTCAAGTCCCTCGCCGAAGGCGATGCCGTCACGTTCGACGTGGTGAACGGCCCGAAAGGGCTCCAGGCCGCCAACGTCAGGAAAGTCTAGGAGAAACTGAAACGTCTCCCCACAAAAAGACCGCCGGTATTCCCGGCGGTCTTTTTGTTTATCGAACCCGGGGTTTTCAGACCCGTCTGCCCCTGCCAGCCCTGGCTACAGGTGCTCCACCACCTTTTCCTTCTTGTAATGGAGCCGGTTAAGGGCGTGGATGTAAGCCTTTGCCGAGGCCTCGATTATGTCCGTCGAGGAGCCGCGGCCGATTACGGTCCGGTCACCGTCGCCGACCCTCACCGTAACCTCTCCCTGGGCATCGGTACCGCCGGTGATCGACCCGACGTTGTACTGCATGAGCTTGGCCTTCGTCTTGGTCAGCTTCTTGATCGCCTTCAGGGCCGCATCGACCGGGCCATCCCCCAGCTCGGCGGTACGGACCGGTTTTCCTTCGATCTCCATCTGCACGGTGGCCGTCGCTACGGCAAAGGAGCCGCTCGTGACGGTGATATGGGAGAGCTTGTACATCTCCTCACCCCGCATCCCTTCTTCATCGGCCACGATGGCGTCCAGGTCCTCGTCGAACACCTCCTTCTTCAGGTCCGCCAGCGCCTTGAACCGCTCGAACGCCTTGTTCAGCATCTCGTCGTCCAGGTCGTACCCCATCTCCTCCAGTCTCTTCTTGAAGGCATGGCGGCCGGAATGTTTACCCAGCACCAGGACGTTGGTTTTCAACCCCACCGACTCGGGGGTCATGATCTCGTAGGTGGTCTTTTCCATCAGCATGCCGTGCTGGTGGATCCCCGCCTCATGGGCAAAGGCGTTGGCCCCCACGATCGCCTTGTTGGGCTGGACCACTATCCCGGTCACGGTGGTGAGCAGCCGGCTGGCCGGGGTCAACTGCTCGGTGACCACGTTTGTCCTGAAGGGGAGGATGTCGCTGCGGGTCTTCAGGGTCATGACGAACTCCTCCAGGGAACAGTTGCCGGCCCGCTCGCCGATGCCGTTGATGGTGCACTCCACCTGCCCCGCCCCGGCCTGAACCGCTGCTATCGAGTTGGCGACCGAAAGGCCCAGGTCGTTGTGACAGTGCACGGAGATGACCGCCTGGTCAATGTTGGCGACATTCTCCTTGAGATAGGTGATGATGTTGAAGTACTCGAAGGGGATGGTGTAGCCGACCGTGTCGGGGATGTTCACGGTGGTAGCACCCGCGTCGATGACCGCAGCCACCACCTCGGCCATGAAGGGAAGGCTAGTGCGGACCGCGTCCTCGCAGGAAAACTCCACGTTCGGGGTGTAGGACCTGGCCCTCTTCACCGCCTTTACCGCTGCAGCGAGGACCTCTGTTGGGGTCATCTTCAGCTTGTACTTCATATGGATATCGGAGGTGGCGATAAAGGTATGGATTCTCCCCTTCTCACCCGCATACTGCAGCGCTTCCCAGCCACGGTCAATGTCCTTGGAACTGGCGCGGCAGAGCCCGGCAATCTCCGGCCCCTTGATGGCCTGGGCGATCTTTTTCACTGCCTCGAAGTCGCCTTCGGAGGCGATGGGAAAGCCGGCCTCGATCACGTCCACGTTAAGCTTCTGCAGCTGCCGAGCAACCCTCAGCTTCTCGTCGATGTTCATGCTGGCACCGGGGGACTGCTCGCCATCCCGCAGGGTGGTGTCGAAAATCTTGATGGTCTTCAGGGTGGGCTTTTGTGCGGCCATGATTGTTACCTCCTTGTGTTTGATCGCTGACTAGATCTCACTATCTGCCCAGCCGAGACTTTCCCGATCTGGTTAATTATTCCATACATTTCAGAGAAAAACTACCCGAATGCCATGGCAAACTCTGCTCTTGCGCATCATCCACGCCAGAGAAGCACGTCCTGCACAAAAAAAGCCTCCGCCCCGGCAAGGGGCGGAGGCTTGAGCTCCGCGGTACCACCCTCATTCATCCCGGCCTGCTCTTTCTCTTTCCGAGATAGCGTCGGGAAAAAAAGAAAGCGGGCACAAGGACCTTCGTTCGCCCCTTACGCGGGCGCCACGTCTCCGATTACTGAATGATTCCAAGTTGCATGTTGCAACTTCCTGTTCACCGGAGCGGCTCTGAGGCGAGTTCGTCGGCTCTACTTACTGGTTCGCACCACCCACCAGCTCTCTGGAAAGCGAGCACCGACTACTACTCCTCTTCACTGCCTTTTGCGCTATTGATGAATAATAAATACATACCTCGCCCAATGTCAAGGTATTTTCGCTTTAATTTCAATAAGTTTTAGATAACTGAATATAGTTTGCCGATATCAAAACCGCTCCCCCCTTTCGAGAGGGTCAGGGTTACTTCCTCTCCGGTGGTGCATTGGCCTCGTGCCCCTTGTGCACGGCCTTTTCCAGCCGCCTCCGGCGGGGCCAGGTCATGATGAAGCCGATCGGCCCCGAGGCGATGTAGCAGACAAAGAGGACAAAGAGCATCACTACCGGCTCTGCGGCGATGATGATCAGCAGGAGTATGGCAAGCACCAGGAAGGCGAAAGGCTGGCGCTTGATGATCCCCGGGTCCTTGAACGAGTAGTAGCGGACATTGGAGACCATCAGGAATGCGAGGAAGTAGATGAGGATCAGGATGGCCAGCTTTTTGTAGGAGCTGGGCCAGCCGAAGTGGTAAAAGAGGAGCACCGTTGCCGAAACCATGCTGGCGGCGGCCGGTATCGGCAGGCCGACAAAGCGTTTGCTCTCGACCGTGTTGACCTGCACGTTGAACCGGGCCAGCCGGAGTGCGCCGCAGACCACGAACAGGAAGGCCGCCAGCCAGCCGAGCCGGCCGAACGGCTTGAGCGCCCAGGAGTACATGAGGAGGCCGGGGGTCACCCCGAAGGCGACCAGGTCCGCCAGGGAGTCGTACTCCACGCCGAACTTGCTTGACGTGCCGGTGAGGCGCGCCACCTTGCCGTCAAGGCCGTCGAAGATGGACGAAACCAGCACCCAGATTGCCGCGGTCCGGAAATCGCCGTTCATGGTGGCCACCATGCTGTAGAAACCGGCAAACAGGCTCCCGGTGGTGAAGAGATTGGGGAGGATGTAGATCCCCTTCCTCATGTTTTCGGACATGTCGACCCTTTCGCCCTTCACGAAAGCATCCCCAGAATGGTCTCGCCGGCCACGGTCTTGTCCCCCATAGCCACCCGCAGCTCGCTCCCCTTCGGGAGATAGACATCGAGCCGGGAGCCGAAGCGGATCAGGCCGTAGCGCTCGCCCCGCCGCAACATGTCCCCCTTCGCCGCATAACAGACGATCCGTCGGGCGATCAGACCGGCCACCTGGACCACCACGATGCGTGCCCCCCCCTCGGCTTCCACCACCATGCCGCTCTGCTCATTTTCGAAAGTGGCCCGTGCGTGCCGCACATCGAGAAACTTTCCCCGCTTGTAGAATGTCTCCAGCACCCGGCCGGAGATCGGCGCCCGGTTGACATGGACATTGAAGACCGACATGAAGATGCTGATCTTGAGCATATCCGCGGCCAGATTCTCCTCGTGCGCCTCGCCGAGATAGATGACGACGCCGTCGGCCGGCGCCAGCACCGCACGTTCGTCAGCAGGGGCAAGCCGCTCCGGGTTCCTGAAAAAGAAGACGATGAAAAGGGTCGTGCAGAATCCGGCGATGGCTGGGAGCTTCCAGGACAGGAGGGCAAACAGAACGGTGATAATAGCGGCTCCCGCGATGAACGGGTATCCTTCCACCGCTATGGGTGTCTTTTCATTACGCATTTCGATATCTCAACTCCGTCCGGGTCGTTAATCGTTAACGCCAGGTTGCGATAAGACTGCAACTTCACTGCTCTACTTAAAATGGTCGCAACTCAGTTAAATTGCTGCGGCAAAACGTCTCAATAGTACCTGCAAAAAGGCCGGGCTTCAAGGATTATCTGCCACAGCGGCAGCTCTCTCCCCAGCCCGGCCCTTTATTGTGCAACGGCGGCGGCTAGTTCTTTGCTTTGTCCACGATCTTGGACTTGCCGATCCAGGCCATCATGGAGCGCAGCCTGGCCCCGACATCCTCGATCTGGTGCGCGGCCCCCTTGCGACGCAGGGCGGTGAAGACCGGCTTGTTCGCCTTGTTCTCCAGCATCCACTCCTTGGCGAACTCCCCGTCCTGGATTTCGGTCAGGATTTTTTTCATCTCCTTCTTGGTTTCCTCGGTGATGATGCGGGGACCGCGGGTCAGGTCGCCGTATTCGGCGGTATTGGAGATGGAGTAGCGCATGTTGGCGATCCCCCCCTCGTAGATGAGGTCAACGATCAGCTTGGTTTCGTGGAGGCATTCGAAGTAGGCCATCTCCGGGGCGTAGCCGGCCTCGACCAGGGTTTCGAAGCCCGCCTGGATCAGGGCCGAGATCCCGCCGCAGAGGACCGCCTGCTCACCGAACAGGTCGGTCTCGGTCTCCTCCTTGAAGGAGGTCTCGATGATGCCTGCCCTCCCGCCGCCGTTGGCCGAGGCATAGGCGAGCGCCACTTCCTTCGAGTTGCCGGCCGGGTCGTGGTGGATCGCGATCAGGGAGGGAACCCCGCCCCCCTTGGTGTACTCGTGGCGCACCAGGTGCCCCGGCCCCTTGGGGGCGATCATGATGACGTTAATGTCGTTCCTGGGTACGATCTGGCCGAAATGGATGTTGAAGCCGTGGCTGAAGGCGAGATAGGCCCCCTGCTTGATGTACGGGCCGATCTCTTCCCGGTAGACATCCCCCTGGATCTCGTCCGGGAGAAGGATCATGACGACATCGGCCACCTTCACCGCTTCCGCGGTGGCAAGGACGGTCAGCCCGGCCTCGGTCGCCTTCTTCACGGAAGCCGAGTCGGCCTTCAACCCCACCACCACGTCGATGCCGGAATCCTTCAGGTTATTGGCATGGGCATGCCCCTGCGAGCCGTAGCCGATGATGGCCACCTTCTTCCCCTTCAGCATGCTCAGGTTACAGTCCTTGTCGTAATAGATCTTCATACTTCCTCCTGGTTTTATTTTGTCTTTATGTCTTTCTCATTTAACGGCACAGCCAAAGGCTCCAGATGCAAGGCGCGCCGTGCCTCCCGAACGAGACGTAGCAGCGCTACGTCGCAGTGAAGGGAGGGGCGGCGCAACGCCGCAGATGGACCTTTGGCGAAGCCGTTTAGCCTTTCCAGCCTTTGGCGCCACGTCCAATCGCCACCGGCCCGGTCCGTACCAGCTCCTTCAGGCCGAGCGGGCGGACCAGCTCCAGAATGGCGTCCACCTTGACCGGCGCGCCGGTCACCTCG
>JAMPXD010000025.1 GCA_023701365.1 Geobacteraceae bacterium | reverse complement strand
GTCACGTCCGTCCCCGGCGACCAGGACCGACAGGTTCATGATCATCCGCGCCTCGCTGTCCGTTCCCTTCAAATCTTCCATTATCATCCGTTCCGCCAGTCCCCTGATTCTCCGGCACAGGTTCCCGGAGTACCTTTCTCTCTCCCGCGCCATCTCGCGCTTCAGAGCCTTCTCCAGGAGTTGCCCGTGCATGTAGGCCGCCCCTGTCCCGCCTGCCGCCTTTATTTTCAATTCCCTGAGGGCCGGCACCGTATCCGCGAGCCTTCCGGCGACAAGGTCCTCGTCCCAGAACAGCTGGACCCCGTATTCCTCCCTGTCCCTTAGCCGGGCCATGCTTTCCCGCAGATTGCCCCGGTTACCCGCCAGCCATCCCTTGAGATCGTCCGCGCCACCCTTGATGACGGTATGGAACCTTACCGGGAGGATCGTTCCGTACCTCCGCCATGCCGTGTCTACCACCTCCTGGTGCGAGACCACCCAGCCGATCACCCTCACCCTCTCCCGGCAATCGGGCGGGTCGGCCAGGGTGTCATGGACAACCGCGGAGAGCCCGTCAGAGGCGACCGTGTAGACCTCTCTCCCCTCTATCCCGATTCCTCCGAGGGAGATTTCCCAATTTCCCTCAGCCACACAGTAGATGTATCTACCTTCCATCCGCCCCCCCGCCAAGCACTTTTTCCACCAGGCTGTCCAGGCTCTCCCGCACCGACCTGACAGCCTCGGTGACGCCGTTCTCTTCCTTTATCTGCTCGACCACCCTGTCGAACTCCATCAGGGACTTCCCGAGCCTCTCGATCTCTTCGCCGTTCAGGCTCCCCCCCTCCATCCGCCTTACGGCCTGGGTCTTGAGGAGGTCCCTGATTATCTCCACCAGGGCGAGCACAAGGCCCAGAACACCCTGCTTGAGATTGTCCTGTTCGATGTCTATATTCACGAATTCCCCAGGGAAGAGCTGTTCGATTCCCGGCTACGGCCTATGCTCGATGGCCCGGGCCGCCAACTTCGCCCTGGCGCTCACCCAGCCGCACCAAGGGCAACCGGCGCCGATCAGCTCCTCTGCCGGCGACCTCTTGCCGCATTCGGGACACGACTCCCTGGCCGCCATCCCCTCTTTCCAGGCCGGCGCCTCAAGGTTGATCCCCGAAGGAAATGCCAGCCCGTACCTGGCCGCGACCTCGAAAGAGGCTATGCTCGCCCTGATCTTGATGCTGAGGAGTTCCGTCCCAACGATGGATATGGCGATATCCGCATTGATCACTATCCCCTTGTCGAGAACCCTATCAATCACATCCAGCAGCGAAGCGCTGTTATTTATCGTCCCTTCTATGGCCATCCGATTCTCCTGACCCTGATAAACGGGATACTTACTAAAGGGCGCTGATTTCGCCAAGGGCTTCCACACCCCTGACAGGGCGCGGCAGCAACGGAACGGAAGCAATGGCGTACTCGTCCTCCCACTTCGCAGTCACCTGTCGCAGGTACTTCTCCTGCTCTCCCCGGCAGCAGTGGCAGCCGGTGGGGGGGATTACCATGTTGACGATTATATTCCGGGCGGAGATTCCCAGTCTCCTGATGCCGGAAAAGAGTCTTTCAGTTTCAAGGACAGCGAGGGACTCCGGGATGGTAACAGCGACAAATTCCGTTTTCCGTGGATCGGCCAGTGCCATCTTGACGCTCTTCACGTCCCGCAAAAGATGCATGAACCCTTCAGCGGCGGAGCCGAGCCGGACGATCGACTTGTACTTCAACAGCAGCCTGAGGATCGACTTCAGCCACCCCAATGCGATCCCCGGGGTTTCGAGGAGGCGGAGCGCGTGCCCTGTGGGCGCCGTATCCATAATGAAAAGATCGTAAGCCCCTCTGAGCTCGAGCATCTTCTTCAGCGCCATTATCTCGTCCAGTCCCGGAGGGGAAAGGTCGACAAGCCCCAGCATCACCTCTCTGTCAAAGACGATATCGCCTCCCCCCGCAATGAAGGGGGTGAAAACCTCCTCGATGTCCGCGCAGTATTTGTTTCGGAATTCCTCAAGCATGTGGGGTGCATCCATCTCCAGGGCGTGGAGATGCCCTCCCGCGGCAGTCTCGATGATCGGCGTAATGACATTACCTATGCTGTGGCCGAAACAGTCCGACAGGGAGTGGGCGGGATCGGTGGAGAGTATCAGGATCTTCCTGCCCGGGTTTTCCCTCGCCATGCAGAGCGCTGTCGATGCGGCCATGGTGGTCTTGCCGACCCCCCCCTTGCCGCCAAAGAGGAGAAACTCCAGCCCCGCTTTGCCCGAGAGATCCGCTACGATGTTGCGAAGCAACGAAAGCGGATAGGGGTGGAGATGGGGTGGCGCTGCTATCTCTTTCCCGGCCGGACCCGGCAATTTCCTCTGCTTGAAGAGGAACTCCGCAAACTCGCTCAGACTTTCCAGACCATGGATATCATGCGAAAAAAGGGGGACGCACATAAGTCTATAGCCGGAGAACCTCCCTTCAATCTCCTGCAGGCATCTGTCGATCTCTGTCTTTCTCGAAGAACAGAACGGACAGTCCGTCTCTCCGATGACGCGGTTTACGACCATGCTCCTCACGGGAATGCCGTAATCCTTCAGGGAAGCCAGCAGTCTGCCGGTCTCTTCGATCGCCGCCGGCTCGGGAATGGTCACCGGGACAAATTCGGTCATCGTTCCGTCCTTGAGCAGGGAATCCACCCTGTCCAGACCGTCCGCCATTATGCCCAGAAACTCATCTGCCTCATCCTTTACATGCCTGCCCCCGAAGCGCCTTTGGAGAAGACGATGCTTCTCCTGCATCAGGTCGAAGACGGCTACCCATTTCTTCATCTGGGCCGGCAGGGCCAAAAGCCTCAGGGTGTGGCCGGTCGGGGCGGTGTCGAGGACGATCAGGTCAAATCCGCCGGACTTCAGCAGCCGGGCCACTTCGATGACGGCCATGACCTCATCAAGTCCCGGCAGTGCGAGGGAAAAGAACTCTTCTATGTCCTCCCTGTCAAAATAGGTCCCCCTTTCCGCCAGCTCTTTCATCACCACTTCGTATTTATTCTTGAACTCGTCGAGCAATTTATGGGCATCCATCTCCAGCAGCCAGAGATTCTCCAGCTCATCAACCCGGGTGATTTCCCCCCCAACGTTCCTTTCGAAGCTGTCGCCAAGGGAATGGGCCGGGTCGATAGAAACGAGAAGCACCTTTTTCCCGGGCCAAAGTCGCGCCAGATATATGGATGCCGCGGCGGCTGACGTGGTCTTGCCGACCCCCCCCTTGCCGCCGAGCAGGATCAGCCGGAGATTTGCATTGTCGAGAAGCTTGAGATTTGCCACATCCCTCCCTACTCTTCCGAAATTGCCTCCATGCGTCTGCGGATACCCTTGCGGCTGAACTCGAGGAGGTTGCCGCCATTATCCAGCAGGGCCTCATAGGTCGCGAGTATATCCATGATATCCGGTATGACGCGCTTTTCCACCAGCTCGACCGACACCCGCCACCCCTTCTCGTCCTTCACGGTCATCAGCGTGGAGGAAAGCTCCAGGCCGGTCAGGACAGAGAGCTCACTCCTTGCCTTCTGGATGATATTCCCGATTGACATCGTCATTTTCGCTGCCTCCGGCTGTTCGAACGGAGCGAGCATCATGCTCCCTCTTTATATTTCCTGATCTCCTCCAGCCTCTCCATCAGTGCGGTTTCCCTGTTCAGATACTCCTCCTCGGTTATCTCCTCCAGCTCAAGGCGCATCTGGAGCTCGAGGAGCGCTTCCTGCACCCTGGAATCATCGGTCAGCTCCGCCTCAGCCATCCCCACGAGCTTGTCGGCCAGCCAGCCGACCCCCTTCAGGGGGGAAAGGAGGATATCGTCCAGCAGAAAGATCATCAGAGGACCCTTATCGAAATAGCGCCATTTCCTTCGGGGAGCACGTTGCAGTCCGCCAGAGTTTCGCAGGCCCGGTTGAACTTCTCAAATCGCTTTGGGGCCTCCGGGTCGTTGGGGTTCTTGTCGGGATGGTACTTGCGCAGGAGCCTTCGATACGCCTTTCTGACCTCGTCCTTATCGGCGCCTGCCTCCACCCCCACCAGGTCCATCGCTTCCTCCATCTCCCGGGCACCTATCCTGCGTATTTCCAGGGTACTGAAACTATGGGGAGGGAGCGGCCCTATGACCCTGAAGTCAATCCTGCCGCCATAGCTCATATCCAGTTCATCGATCCTTTCCTCAAGGGTCTTTATCACATCCCGCTCGACAAGGAAGGCCACATTCATCAGCATTCTGTCGTCAAATTGCTCACGAATCCTCTGCTCAAGGAAATGTCCCCGCAAAGAGATGATGATCTCATCCCTTACCCTGCAGTTCTCCTCCTCCAGTGCCTTCCTTACCATTTTTCCCAGCTCCACGGCCTGTTCGCGGAGCTTCTCCGGAGAGGCGGCAAAGATATCTTCCTTGAACCTCTGAATCTCTTCTCTTCCGCCCAGTTCCCGCAGGATCGCATCGATATCGTTCCACATGGCGATTATGTCCAGCTCAACCTTACCCGCCATCGTATCAACGGCCTTCTTGAAACTGGGGTATCCCGACTCGAGCATTTCCAGCAGTTCCCCGTCATCTCCGACCGATGTCCCGAATTTGATCGGAATGGCCGTGCGCTCCTTCATAATCCCCTCGATCAGCGCCTGGTGGTCTGCCAGGTGCCGGACCAAGATGTTTTGGGGGAGGGAGGCGTAGTCAATGGAAGGTGACTCCCTCACCACCAGGGCGACGTCCCGGTAGGGGACGAGATAGGCGCCATCGGCAGGGAGCGTCACATCCCCCCCATCGTGGCTTATGATACAATGAAGGTGCTTTGACATCGTCTTTCCTTTATGGTTTCTTCTTTGTCGTCTTCTTCTTCTTTAGTACCTTGACCTCGAGGATGCCGTTTTTGTAAGAGGATTTGAGGGTGGCCGCGTCAACCGCCGATGGGAGGGCTACTTCCTTCAGGTACTTTCTCTCCTTGTCATCGGCCTTCAGGTAGAGGGTGTCGCCTTTCACCTCGACATGGATATGGTCCTTTGCCACGCCGGGCATCTCCGCGACCACCAGCACGTGATCCTGCTCGTCGAACACATCCACCATCGGTTCCCTGACCTCCTCCACCACCGGCCCCTTGGGGGTATCCCTGATGTTCCCGAAGGACTCGACTACGGGCGCGCCCCCCAGGGTCCGCACCGTAAAACCGTAGACCCCCTTCGCCTCCTTCGGCAGCCCCCGTATCTCACCCTCTTTCCTGATTTCGCCCCCCTTTTCCGCCACAGTGGCGGCAAGGTCGATAAGGGTGCCGAGCCCCTTGAAGAGCCCTCCGAAAGAGACCTTACCCAGGCCGAAGTCAATCTCGACTCCCTCTTCATCCTTTTCCGCCCTTTTCCTTTTCTCGGTCATATGAGCCCCCTGTTCCTTTCCGAGTACAATGTCACTCTTAAACTAACGTAGGGTGGGTTAGGCGGATTCATCGCCGTAACCCACCATTTGCCGCCGCTTGGTGGGTTACGCTATCGCTAACCCACCCTACGAACTTCGAAGTTCAGCCTTCAGCCAACCACCTGAAGTTAACTATTTCCATTCCACTACCAGGTTCACAAAGTTGAAAGGTGGCACCGGTCCGACATACTTGAAAGCAAGCCTCTCCCGGCCCGCGGCGTCAAGCTCCGTCATCCTTTCATCAAACTCCTTCACGCGCCCCCTTTCCACAAGGAAGGCCGCATTTAAAATCATGCTGTCGCCATGGAGTTTATTGATGCTGGTCTTGCGGGATGTCTGCTTCAGCTTGCCGAGAATGTGTTCAGCTTCCTGCTTCTTCCTCGTTTCAAGGGCTGCCTGAACCATCCTGCCGAGGTTGATCCGGTCGGCGTAACCCTTGTCAATAGGAGCTGTGCCTATTTTCTCCTTGAGCCGCCTGATTTCCGGCTCCTTTTCCCCGATATCATGAAACACCGTTTGCAGGTCCTTCCAGAGGGCCTTCACCCCGAGCTCCACCATGTTGTCCATTCCCCTCAGTAGGTCCCTGAACTCTCCATATCTGTTTTTGAGGACCCTGCGGATGTCTTCGACGCTCTCGGCGACGGTGCAGAACCTCACGGGGAGCACGGTATGGTCCTTCATGACCTCTTCGATGACCTTTTGATGGGCCATCAGGTTTTCCCTGTTGATGTCGTATTTGATGACAGCCGTTCTGCTGATGACCGCGGCGATGTCGTCGTAATTTATCGTGGTGACCACGTCGCCACGGCCGCCGATCCCCGCAGGGCCGAAATTTCTGGTTTCACTCGTCCCGATGATGCAGTACAGATAGTTGTTTTCCACATGGATCTCCGGAATGCAAAAATCCCTCTTTGTCCGAGGGATGTTAACTCAGTATTCAAAAACCATCTTGTTGATCGTTTCCTTTGCGCCTTTTCGCGCGACCGGCCGACAATTCCTTTTCCTGTCCTGGGTTGAAACCGCTTTCTCAATATTTCTTATCTCCATATCCAGGTCCTTCAGCTCATCAGCGATGGTCTTTTTCCTTTTGAGCAGTGCATGCAGCTCCAGCTCCAGCTTGGTCCTTTTCCTGGTCATGACATAGAGGTCGAGATAGCGGTTCACCGTGGCCTTCGGCACGGATCGGATCTTCGTTCTCGGGGCGGTTTTCATTGCTGATCCTCCGGCGATGTCCACGTTGCATCCCTCCGTTCCCTCGCTTTATTGGATGCCTACGGCCTTGTCAGCAATTGCTATTCTCTGGCCGACCTTGAAGACCGGTTTCAGATCTGTTGCCGGTTCCCCGGCTTCCCGGCTATTCCCGCAGTGCCTGTCAACCAGTTCGGCAATGACTTCCTTGACCTTTTTAATGTTCGCCTCGCTACCCACTCTGCTCGTTTCCGAGGCGAGGACATCCGTGCAGATACTTCTGAAAACCTTGTTCCGCGACTCTACCGCGGCCTTTCTTACCTTCACGGTCTTCGCTATCATGATGCACCCTCTCACGGTAGGTGCAAACTCGTATTTGCCGGAATCCCTGAGTCCCCTGACGATGTTCACTATCTTCTCCGCATCGATCCTGGTCAATCCCGACTTTGCAGAGGTGATCGCCACCTCAGTATCCTTGTCCGGGTAGCTGATGTCCAGGGTGACCATCCTGTCCCGCAGGGCGTCCTGGCTCCTGTAGACCCCCGCATACTCTTCGGGATTGCTGGTGAAGATAGCCACAAAGTTCGGGTGCACCTTGAGATACCCTTCCCCGCCCCTTGCGCTTGGGAGCCCCATCATCTTTTCCTGCAGGACCGACAGGAGGACATTGTTGGCTTCGGGCCTCGACCTGGTGAACTCATCATAGATCAGGGTAAACCCTTTTCTGCAGGCCAGGGTCAGCCGGCTGTCTATCCAGGAGCTGTTCATGCTCTCTTCCGTCTTGAGGACGGAGTGGATGAAGTTGTCCACCACCTTCTTTTTCCTGTAGCCGTGCTGCCCCCCCACCAGGTCGGATGTGGAATGCTCCTCGTCACCATGCATGATGACGACCGGCCTGCCGATCCTGCTGGCGACATGCATGGCAATGGTGGTCTTTCCTGTGCCGGAAGTGCCCCTCAGGTGAATGGGGAAGCCTGCCTCGATATAGGCCAGCGCCCGCTCCGTCACATCCCGGATATAGTCCGTCTCCACGAAGTTCGGCAGCGAGCGGGGCTCCAGGACGGTAGTCGCTAATTCCACGTTATCTTCCTGCATAGGTTTCACTCCTTGATCGGATTTCCCCGGCTGCGGCTGAACTACTCAGACTGAAGACATAAGGAATAAACCTAGAAAAAGCAATTGAACACGGATCAAATCTGATTTATACGGATTTTCACGGATTTAAATCATTGAAGGCATTAAACCCAGAAGGCACTTGGGTATGTATTAAATCCGTTTTTTCCGTGTAAATCCGTGTCCAATTGCCGTTTTTAGGAAATCATGCGCGATCGCACAAACTCGACGCTGGTGATTCATCGAATAACCTTCCGCCTTCAGCCTCGACACCTGCTTTATTGTTGCGGGCTTTTCCTGGCGGCCCCGCCCCTCTTCGCCCGCATCGTGGCGCCCAGGTGCCCCCAGGTGGCGATTGCGCCGTTGTGCTCCTTCTTGAAACCATTGAGGAGGTGGGTCGTCTCCTTCTTCTGGTTGGTCCTTGCCTTTGAAAGATCCTGCCTGAGCTGTGCCGCCATCTCCACCCGCTCTCTGTGAAGATCGTCCAGCATCCTGTGGACATCGTCGGTCATCTCATGGACATCCTTTTTGATCGATGCCAGAACGGCCATCCTTTCATCAAAAGAAGCGGTAATATCCCGGGCCAATGACTTGAAATCGTCTACTCTTGACATTTTGGGTATCTCCTTTCCTGAGAATTTGTCAACCCTACCCGGCCGCCCTGTCATAGAAGCCGAGCACCCCGTCCCACTGTGCGGCCACTTCCTGGCGTATCATGTCAAACTCATCCAGTATCCCGTCGATCTCGCTGCTGGCTTCACTGTCACGGTTACTGAGGGTCTTCACCATCGACTTCAGGTCCTTTATCCTGACTTCCTCACCCTTGGACAAGAGCTTTTTCAATACCGCGCTCAGCTCTTCCTGCTCCAGCTGATACTTGATCAGTGACTTCGCCAGCTCCTTCTCCCTCTCCCTGTGCCTGATCAGTGCCTCACTCTTCATTTTTCCAAAATCGGCAGGGTTGCAAGCCCCGGTAAGGGTCTCCCTCAGGAGGCCGATCATCTCCCCTTCTTCCTTCCATATCTTTTCCAGCTTCTGCCGGGTTTCTGTCTCTCTTTCTCTTCTCCTGGCAAGAACGGTATCCATAAGGGCGTCAAAATCCTTCTTTCTCATCCCCTCATGCCTCGCGAGGTTTTCCTTCAACTGCCCGCTCATCTCCTCCTGTTCCCTGCAATAGTTGTTCACCTGCCTCACTGCTTCGCAAATCAGGTTATTGACCAGCTTCAGCCGTCTTTCGTACGAATCGATGATCTCCAGACCCATGTTCATCAAACGTTGCTGGAACTCCATTTCCGACTCCGCTCAAAATCCGTGAATGGTTTCGCATCTGCTCTCTGCCGAATCGAGAGGGAGACATGCTTGAGTAACTTATGCCGGTAATAAAGGGGCGTTGACACCTTTATGCCTCAAGGATGTTCTCCGTAACTTGTTTTTGACGGCCTTACGCATGCATTGCCGTCGCTGATGTTGTCAGGCCTATTGCCTCGGCATACTTGAGGAAAGTATCCACGGAGGCAACAACGACCCTCGCCTCGATAGCGAGAAGCTCGATCCCCACCAAGGAGACCCTAGCCCATGCATCGATGCATACGCCCTTGTCCAGTATCCTGTCGATTACCTCGACGAGACTGGAAGAACCCATTGTTTTCTCGACTGCCATGATTTTCACCCCCTTTCCTTGAAATGACGTAAATCCTCCAAACCCTCCCGATCGACTTTGCCTGCTACAGAGAGATCCGTCTCTGCGAAACTCATCCGCTTCGGCTCGGATCATTCAGGGTTTAGAGAATTTAAATTAAACTAAAGCAAGGGAGATGCCAGGTGTGAATATGCTGTTGAGAATTCTTCCAAGTGGCTAATACAGAATGACTTTAAATTGCGAAGAAGTCATGGAGTAGCCGTTGGTTTGGACCTTCATTCCGAAAAGGGAAGGGAGTCTCCTCCCCTTTTCGGGAATTGATTCCCGCTGAGGGGATTTCTGCTCCTGTCAGACCTTATCTGGCTGATCTTGGCACGAAGCGTCTTCGGGTCGATGTTAAGAAACTGGGCAACCCTGACCATGTTAAGGTTTGACCTTTCCATGACGTTCCTTATTACGGTCTCTTCGAGCCTGTCGCTCCACTTTTTAATCAAAGCCTTCAGGTCGAGGGTCCCCTCCCGCAGTCCCTTCTCTATCTCCTCTTCGACCTTTATCCCCGGGAAAAAACAGTTTTCGGCCTCTCCGGGCAGGGAAAAACTCCCACTTCTGATAAAATCCGGGAGGTGTTCAGCCAGGATATCTCCGTCAGCAAGGATAACGGCGGATTTTACGACGTTTTCAAGTTCCCTCACGTTTCCGGGCCAGGGATACGCATTTAGAAGCCTCGATGCTTCCTCGGAGATATGGGCATCCTTCTCGAATTCCCCGGAATAGGCACACATGAAATGACGGATCAGAACGTCCACATCCTTTTCTCTCTCCCTGAGAGAGGGTATTGCTATTGTCATCTGGTTGAACCGATAGAAAAGGTCTTTTCTGAATCCTCCCCTGTTTATGAGCTCCGTCAGTTGGACATTGCTGGCCGCGACTATCCTGACATCAACTTTAATCGCTTTGGTGCCGCCGACCCTCTCGATCTGCTTTTCCTCCACAGCTCTCAGGAGTTTTGCCTGATTGGAAGGGGAGAGGTTTTCAATCTCGTCTATGAAAAGCGTCCCACCCTGGGCCCTTTCGAATTTCCCGATCTTCCTCTCGGTGGCCCCTGTGAACGCCCCCTTTTCGTGTCCGAACAGCTCATTCTCGATGAGAGTCTCCGAGAGCGCAGCACAATCCAGAGGGACAAACGGACCATCCCGCCTCTTGCTTTTCCGGTGGATCGCCCGGGCGAACAGTTCCTTCCCCGTACCACTCTCCCCCTGGAGAAGGATGGTAATATCGGAAAGAGCGAACTTGTCCACCAGCCGAAATACCTTTCTCATCTGGGGACTTGAACCCATGATGCCGTAGTGGTCATTACCGGATCGCTCCCTCGCGCTTATCACCCCGGTTATGAATCGCCTGAAGTCGTTATATCTGAAAGGCTTCTGAACGAAGTCCGTTGCCCCCATCTTGATGGAGCGGACAGCGGTTTCGATACTCCCGTTGCCCGTTATCACAACAATAGGAACCCCCTTTACGGCGTCCTTCATCTCCCTCAATATGTCCATGCCATCAACATCCGGGAGATTTAAATCGAGCAGCACTATGTCCGGATGGCGCTCTTCCCGCATCCTGCTCATGGCCTCCCTGCCGGTTGTCACCTGCTCTATCTCGTAATTTTCCCCTGAGAGGAACTCCGTTATTATCCTGCCCACATCCCTCTCATCATCAACCAGAAGAATCCTATGCATTCTCATCTTTCTCCCGTTGGCCGGCAGCGGGACATATAATTATGTCCCGCTCCTTCCTTGCTGATGATTGATATCCGCCGGTGATAACTAACTTGTCATGACCATGAGTGCACAAGCTGCCTCGTTCAACTGCGCCCTTCCATGAAGAACCTCATCGCCTCCCGGAAATGCGCTGCCGATATTTTCAGCCCCTTGGGGTCGCCGGCGCCTTTCTCGACGAACTCGCAGATTGCCGTAATGGTGGCCTTCCTGCAGATGAACTCGATGTCCGCGCCGACCAGCCCTTCGGTTTCCCCGGCGAGGGAGTCGAGGTTCACGTCATGCTGAAGCGGTTTTCCCCTGGTATGGACCCTGAATATCTCCAGGCGGGCCGCCGCGCCGGGGGGCGGGATCTCGACGAGCAGATCGATCCGTCCCGGCCTCAGCAGGGCGGGATCGATTATGTCCTTTCTGTTGGTGGCACCGAGGATGAACACCCCCTTCAGCTCTTCGGCCCCGTCTATCTCGGTGAGAAGCTGGCTGATGACCCGCTCCGAAACATGGGAGTCCCCGCCTCCCCCCCGTTCGGGAGCAATGGCATCCATTTCGTCGAAGAAGAGGATGCAGGGGGCCGCCTGCCTCGCCCTCTTGAACACCTCCCTGATGGCGCGCTCCGATTCCCCCACGTACTTGGACATCAGGGCGGGTCCCTTTATGGATATGAAGTTTACCTTGCTCTCGGTGGCGAGGGCCTTGGCGAGCAGGGTCTTGCCGGTCCCCGGCGGGCCGTAGAGGAGGATTCCCTTCGGCGGCTTCACCTTTGCGAATTCGTAGAGGTCGGCGTGCACCAGGGGCCAGACGACCGCCTCGGTGAGCTCCTTTTTCACCTCTTCCAGCCCCCCCACTTCACCCCACGTCACGTTGGGGATATCCACGAAGAATTCCCTCATGGCGGTCGGCTCGATCTCCCGCTGGGCGCTGAGGAAATCCTCCATGGTCACGTTCAACTCCTGGAGAAGCTCGTAGGGGATCTGATCGAGCTCGAACTCTATCTTGGGGATGATCCTCCTGATGGAATTCATCGCCGCTTCCCGGCAGAGGGCCTCCAGGTCCGCCCCGACAAAACCGTGGGTTATCTGGGCGAGCTTCTCCAGGTTCACGTCTTCGGTGAGGGGCATCCCCCTGGTGTGGATCTCGAGAATCTCCAGCCTCCCCTTGCTGTCGGGAATCCCTATCTCCAGCTCCCGATCGAACCTGCCGGGCCGGCGCAGCGCCTGGTCAAGGGCATTGGGGATATTGGTGGCGCCGATCACGATGACCTGGCCCCTTTCCGCCAGGCCGTCCATCAGCGCCAGGAGCTGGGCCACGACCCTCTTCTCCACCTCCCCGGTTACCTGCTCCCTTTTCGGGGCGATGGCGTCGATCTCGTCGAGGAATATGATGCTCGGGGCGTTCTTTCTCGCTTCCTCGAAGATGTTGCGCAGCTTGGCCTCGCTCTCCCCGTAGAACTTGTGGATTATCTCGGGACCGCTGACGGTATAGAAATTGGCGTTGGTTTCGTTGGCCACCGCCCGTGCGATCAGGGTCTTCCCCGTTCCGGGGGGGCCATGGAGCAGGAGCCCCTTGGGGGGATCGATCCCGAGTTTCTCGAATATCTGGGGGTGCCTCAGGGGGAGCTCTATCATCTCCCTGACCTTCTGTATCCCCTTGCCCAGTCCCCCGACATCCTCGTAGGAGACCCGCGCCTTGGTCAACTTGGCACCTTTTTCCTCGATCATTATGAGGGACTGCGGATTAATCACCACCACCCCGGCCGGGACAGTGTCCGTGACCGTGAAGTCCTGAAACCGCGAGCCGAACATGGTTGCCCTGACCCTGTCGCCGGTAACGATCGGAAGCCCCTCAAGCAGCCTCCCGACAAACTTTGAGTCCCTGCCGACCCCCCCGGTGACGACCGGCTCGAGGACCACCTTGTTGGCCGCCTTGCATGACACCTTCCTGACAAGGACCTTCTCGCCGATCCCGGCGCCGGCATTGCTCCTGGTAACACCGTCTATCTGGGTTACCCCCTTGCCCCGGAGGTCTTTGAAAACGGGCATCACCTTGGCCACAGTAGCCTTTTTGCCGATAATCTCCACCACGTCCCCTATTTCCGCCCCCAATTTTTCGAGGACCTCGGGGTCCATCCGGGCAACCCCCCTCCCCACATCCTTAGGCAGGGCTTCGGTGACCTTCAGGCTGATTTCGGACATCTTCGCCTCCTTTTATTAACTCCAGGTGTATAGACTAAAGGCTGAAGGTTAAAGACAATCAGCGCCGCATACTTTGCCTTCGGTCTTCAGCCTTCAGTCTTCAGCCTGTTTCACGTCAGGTAGATTACCTTGATCTCCCTGGGGAGCTTCTTGTCCACCCTGTGCATGGCCCCGATGAACAGTATCCCCGTCTCCTCCTCCCCGAGGGTGTCGGATATCCTGCCGGCGATAAATTCATCCCTCCTGGTCAGTAGCCCATTGCTTATGCTCCGGTAGGATTCGAGCCTCCCCTTCCCCCCCCTTTTTCCCAGTTCACCGGTAATCTCCTTGATGTTTCTGTGCTCCTGGATAAGGAGGTCCGGGTCCTCGGTCCCCATGACCTGCGCCCCCCTTTCCATCAGCTCCACCAGGAGGAGATGGTTTTTGCTCCCCATGGCGGCCAGCTCCCGCACGATCTCCGCTTCCTTGCCGCACACCGGCAGCCCGTCCTGGTAGATCCGTGTCTTGCCGTAGTCCATCGGCATGGCCAGAAGCCGCTTCCTGATGGTATCCCAGAGTTGCGCGATAAGCCTCAGGTGTTCGAGCCACTTGCTTCTCCCGTACCTGGCGAGGTACTCCTTCTGCACATCCGCGGAGAGGGAGCCCATGTCCACCTCGGTGTGGATGATCGGTATGTATATGAGTCGGCGCACCGGTCATACCCCTCGATTTTGCATAGGGCTCTTCCCTCTCCGCTCCATGCGTTGTATTTAATTAGGGCCGGACAATTATTTGTCTTAAATACTATGAAATCATAGTCAGGCGATGCGGTTTGTCAAGGAAGCTCACAGCGCCCCGTAATACCCGGATTCCCGTCATATGGAGCCGTCAAAGAGCGGCATCACTGCCAGTTTCGCAAACGGTTTAATTTGACATTTAAGCCGGTTTGGTTTAAATATTTTATTCCATTTCACAGGAGGAGCACCTTTGAGCGAGACGAGAGTTACCTATCGGGATGCCGGCGTTGACATCGATGCCGGCAATACCTTTGTCAAGATGATCAAGCCGCTGGTGAAGGCAACTACCAGGCCGGAGGTCATCGCCGACATCGGCGGGTTCGGCGGGCTGTTTTCCCTGAACGCCAGCAAGTACAAGAACCCTGTGCTGGTCTCCGGGACCGACGGCGTCGGGACAAAGCTGAAGCTGGCGTTCATGGCGGGGCGGCATGACACGATCGGCATCGACCTGGTCGCCATGTGCGTCAACGACATCGTGGTCCAGGGGGCCGAACCCCTCTTCTTCCTCGACTATCTGGCCACTGCCAGGCTCGATCCGGAAAAGGGGGCGCAGGTCGTCAAGGGGATATCCGACGGCTGCATCCTGGCGGGATGCGCCCTGATCGGCGGAGAAACCGCGGAGATGCCCGGTTTCTACGCCGATGGTGAGTACGACCTCGCCGGCTTCACCGTCGGCGTGGTGGAGCGGGAGAACATCATCGACGGCTCATCCATTACCGTGGGGAACAAACTGATCGGCATCGCCTCCAGCGGCCTCCACAGCAACGGCTATTCGCTGGCCCGCAAGATCATCTTCGACAGAATGGGGCTCGGTATCGATGATATCCTGCCCGGGCTGGACAGGAGCGTGGCAGACGAGCTGCTCACCCCCACCCGTATCTACGTGAAAAGCATCCTCAACCTGCTGCGCGATTTCCGGATCAACGGCATTGCCCACATTACCGGCGGCGGCCTGCTGGAGAATGTCCCCCGGGTCCTTCCCCATGGCTGCAAGGCTGTCATCAGCCGGAACAGCTGGGAGCTGCCTCCGATTTTCCGGCTGCTGCAGCAAGGGGGGAACGTCGAGGAAAGCGAGATGCTCAGGACCTTCAACTGCGGCATAGGGATGGTCCTGGCCGTGCCGGAAGAAGAGGCGGAGGAGATTCTCATCAGGCTGTCGGGCCTGCACGAACAGGCTTTCATCATCGGTGAGGTCGCCAAGTGCGAGGCGGGCAAGGAATGCGTGGAGATGGTTTAGCGGCGGTGAGGGTCAAGAGTGAAGGGTAAAATCTTGAAAATCGGGGTACTGGCGTCGGGGAGCGGCTCCAACCTCCAGTCTATCATCGACAACATCGAAGCCGGGAAACTTCAGGCCGAGATTGCCTGCGTCATCAGCAACAACGCCGCCTCCTTCGCCCTTGAGCGGGCCAGAAAGCACGACATCCCCGCCCTCCACATCGACCACCGGATATTCACCGGCCGGGAAGCTTACGACGCCGCCCTGGTGGAGACCCTTGCCGAGCACGGGGTCGAGTTGGTGGTCCTGGCCGGGTTCATGCGGATCATCACCCCGGTCCTGCTGCACGCCTATCCCGGCGCCATAATGAACATCCACCCCGCCCTCCTCCCCGCCTTCCCTGGCCTCCATGCCCAAAGGCAGGCGCTCGACTACGGCGTCAAGGTCGCCGGCTGCACGGTCCACTTCGTGGACGCCGGCACCGACACCGGCCCGATCATCGTTCAGGCCACGGTCCCCGTCCTGGAGGGGGACACCGAAGAGACCCTCTCCGCCCGGATTGTTGCCGAAGAGCACCGGATCTATCCCGAGGCGATTGGACTTTTCGCCGAAGGACGGCTGAAGGTCAATGGCCGAAAGGTGTCCATTTCTCCCTGAAACGTTGATCAGGTCATGCCCCATTAACCCCTGACGGCCCGGAGAGGGCCGGCAGTGAGACGTAAAAGGTGCTCCCTTTTCCCACGGTGCTTTCCGCCCGGACCCGCCCGCCATGTATCCTTGCTATCTCTCTCACTAGCGCAAGCCCCAAGCCGGTCCCGGTGAACCTCCGGCTGGCGGTGTTGTCAACGCGGTAAAACCTGTCGAAGATCTTATCCAGCACTTCCGGCGGCATGCCGATCCCCTCATCCCTCACCAGGATGGTGACGCTGTCATCTTCCCGGCGGCAGCCAAGCAACACCTCCCCCCCGTCAGGCGAATACTTTACAGCATTGGAAATGAGATTGCTGAGGAGCCGGCGCAGTTGCTCGGCATTCCCCCTAACCTGGGGGATATCGAGGGGGCAGTCGAGGGTTATGCGGTGGCGCGGTGATATCGTGCCGAACAGGGCAGCGGCTTCCTCCAGGAGCGGCCGCAGGGAGAGCTCCCGGTAGCTGATGGGCTCTTGTCTGGCCTTCAGCCGTTGCAGGTCGAGGAAATTTCCGATCAGCTCGTTGAGCCGCTCCGTTTCCAGATGGATGGTGCTGAGGTAGCTCTTCCGTTGCTCCGGCTCCACCTCGTTTTCAAGCATGAAATCGCTAAAGCCGAGAATGGCCGTAAGGGGCGTGCGCATCTCGTGGCTCACCGCGGAGATCATCTCGTCCTTCAGCCGCTCCAGCTCCATCCGCCCGGTGATGTCCGAGAGGACGCAAACAAAGCCGGTGACCCGTCCCTCCGCATCACGCTCGTATGTCCAGTCCACCTGGACGTCAAACAGTCGTCCGTCTTTTGTCATGTTTCTGCATACGTAGGGGGTCGGGGCTGGCTGCTCCCGGACAAGCTGGCGCAGATATGCGGGGAGCGCCTCTTTTTGCGGGCCGGGCTCCATGAAGTCCCAGATGTGCGTTCCTATTATCTCGTCCTTACCGTACCCCACCATCCTCGAAAAGGATTCGTTGGCAAGGGTAATCACCCCAGCCGCGTCACATTCGGTCACGCCGTGGGGCACTGTTTCCAGGAGGGTGCGAATCCTCTGTTCGCTTTGCTTCAGCTCCTGCTCCCCATGCCTGCGAACTGCCATAATGCGCAGAAGGAGCAGAACTATGACCACCAGGACCGCGAGGGCCGCAATTGCTCCCCAGAAGATCTTCTCCGGCACGGAATAGAGGGGGAGAGGCTTGTTGATGAGAATGCTCTCCGGCGGCAAGGGGTAGAATTCGAGGTGTAAGCGCTGCAGCTGCCGGTAATCGAACATGTAGCGGTTGGGGCTTTTAATGACGATCGGGATATTCTCGACCTCTTCCCCTTGGAGTATGCGGACGGCCATTTTGCCGGCCGTCTCCCCCTGGTAGTAGCCGCTCGTCAGCATTCCCCCGACGATCCCATGCCCCAGGTTGAAATCCCAGACAGCGTAGATAGGGACGGGGCATTTCTCCGCGATCATGGAGATGCTCTCGTCATAGTTGAAAAACCTTCCCGCCCTGTCCCGGTAGAAGAGTGTGTAGAACACCAGGGTGTCAGGAGGCAGTTTCTGCACTGCCGCCAGGATTTCCGGCATCTCGACATCTTCGAGCAAGGTGAATTCGACTCTCCCCCGATACGCTGGCAGCAAATCCACGAGTTCTTTGTGCATGATCCGGCCGGTGGTGGTTGTATCGTTGATCACGACAATCCGGCGGGTATCGGGATGGAGCTTCAGTGCCAGGTCAAGGGTAAGCTTGATGTCGGCCGCTTCGTTAACGCCGGTAAAGAGCCGCACGCCGCGCAGTTGGGAAGGTTCGAAGTAATTGACGCCACAGAAGACCACCGGTGTCCCGGGGAAGAGTTCGTCACGGTACGATACGAGAAAATTAAAGGCATCATTGTCGGTCGCGATGATGGCATCGAAGCGGAAATTACCGAATTTGTACTTATAGGTCTCATAAAGGAGCTTGAAATAAGTGGTATCGGACAACCGCTTTGTGTCCATATACTCATAATGCACCTTGACGGGTTTCCCATCATACCGTAAGGCAGCTTCAATGCCGCGGGTAATATCGTCCGTCCATTTGTACCCCCGGTGATACGAATGGAGGACAAGCAACTGCTGGGCGGAATTCCCCTGGCTGAATGACGGCAGAAACGCCATGACTACAAGGAGAACGGTCAGGGATGCAAGCAGCCTCCAGGCATTCCATTTGACATTTCCGCCCCGTCTGTGCAACAGCATGTCAAACCCCCTTCCTGCCGGTAAATTATATAAAGTATAGCAGATTCCGGGAGCGCTGTCCTGGGCAACCGCCCATGCCCCTGAGTTTCGAGGTGTCCATTCATCTGTGAAACCAAAAGAGCCCGCGGGAAGCGGGCTCTTTTCTGTGATCATGCTGAATTCTCATTGGAATCAGCAGGGCGGATTCTCCACCAGACGGCTCCCTTGCAGCCATGTCGGCCAATCGAAGCCGGCGAAGTCGATGAGGAGGGCGGTGGGGATGAAGGTGTCCAGCTCGTTCAACTGCTGCTTGCAGAGTATGGCGGTAAACTGCTGAAATTGCGAAAGCTCATCGGCGAAAATGCGATAGAATTCGCCGCGCAGCTCCTTCATGGCCAGCGGGTCCCCGCCGGTGAAATTGAGGCTGCACCATTCTTCGTAAAAGACCTCTCCGGAGCGATCGACCAGGGGGATGCCGTTGAGGCGGCAGGTCATGGGGCGGAAATTGTACAGGAGGCAGCGACCTTCGTTATCCACCAGAGGACAGGGGGTCTCGTCATCCTCGGGCATGAGCTCTTCCCACTCCTCTTCCGGGCGGAAGTTGAGGATGTACGGCTCGCGCAAGTCGGGCCAGAGGGCCTGAAGCCCTTGCAGGCGGGCGACGGCCTTTGCCCGCACCGCGGCCTGCACCCGGGCATCGAGGCGATCAAAACCGTACTTAAGGTAACAGGCATCGAGCAGGGTGATGTCGAACAGCCCCCGGCAGCACTCCGAGCAGCCGGCGCCGCAGGCGATGGCCCGCGGTTGGGCGGCAAGGCAACGGGCAAACCAGGCGTCCACCTCGGCGAGGAGGAGGCCGTAGCCGCGCAGTATTTTTTCAAGGTCTCTCATCAGCATTCACCAGTTAGCTTAATACACTACCACTACTCGGCGTCGGTGACCTTCCCGTCCACGAACACCACCTTCACGTCACGATAGACGAAGATCGTCTTTGCTCCCAGCAGGATCTGCTTCTCGGGGGGGCCGAGGATCGCGGTCACTTCCTCCTGGGTCTGACCGAGCCGGATCGTGCTGGTCGCCCTGCCGGCGGCGCGCGGCTCGGCGGGAACAACAGCGGGCCGCGGTTCAGCGGCGGGCCGGCTTTCCCCGGCAGCCGGGCGCGGCTCACCTTCAGCGGCCAGCCACTCGCCGATGTCGGCCAGCAGCTGCTGGGTGGTCACCCCCGCCAGACCGCCGTCATACTGGAAACGAACGGAGGCCTGCAACGGCGTCGGGCCCCGCGTACCGCTGCCGGGCACAACATAGGTGGCGACGGTATAAAGGTCGAGCTGCACGTAATCGTCGCCGGTGCGGACGCCGTACAGGTGGAGCCGCTCGCCTGGCTTCAGGGCGCCGTCGCGGACGCCGCCGAGGGGGAGGTCCCCGCCGCCGGCCGCGGCGAGCAGGTGGTTCCTCACCACGTTCGGCTTGAACGCCTTGCTGGGGCGGTTCGCCCGCAACCCCTCCCGGCGCGGTGTCAGCACGCTGCCGATCTCGCTGAAACCGCCGAGGAAGCCGGTAGTCGTGATCCGGTAGCGGGCCGTCACCGCCGACGCAGCCTCGTCACGGGTGGCGGCAAACGACGTGGTGGCCGCAAGCAAAAGCAACAGGATCGCTGCAAAACGGATGCGGTCGTGCATGGCATGCTCCTTTCTGATGTTTGGGAGGAATACAGAAGAAACCTGGGCGATTTGAATTTGTGATCTACTCCAAAGCATGGCTCCCGGCTCAACCTGATCGAAGGCGTGGTTCTACCCGGCATGACTCAGATGGGAGCATTCCAAAGGAGATGGGGCAGGTACTCCTTAACGAGCTCTTCTACCAGATCCGCTTGTAGCTTATCTCTTCGTCGCCTTATTGGATCACGATCAGGCTGTTCTGCCAGCCAACGCTTGAATGTGGCGAAGGCTAGAGGGGATATGGTATTCATTCTCGCCATATGGCCGGAAACAGAAACTATCATGCTGGAAAAACGTGGACCATCAAGAAGGGCACCAGCTCTTTTTGCCTGAACAGCAACGAAATCGTCTTCGTCGTCAGTTAGCCGCAGTGGATGTGGGTCACCTTCTGTCGCTTCCCTCCGAATGATATCGACCTCAAAGCCTTTACTGTTGACTGCTGTATATTTCTGGTCCTGTCGAATTTCAAAGGTCGAGTCCACTTTTCTTATCAAGTCGAGCATGGATGAGCCGAGGTATCCCATATGTATCATAAAACTTAGTCTTTTCCGTGTGTCCAACAACAGATCAATATCTCTGGTTGCCAGGGCGTCAGCTTTTCCAAATTGGACACCTGCGGCAGCTTCGTAAGCGTACAGCGCATGGGTGCCGACGACCGTGAAGTATTCGGAAAGCCCTGATTTCGCAAGTTTATTGAGAATATCGACAAGTAAGCGTGGGGCACGGCCAATGCGCAGTGCCCGGTTCATCCTTTGTTGGCGTTCAAGTTCTTGAGTAAGGTCTGACAGCCTCTGCTCAACTTCTTCTTTTCTGGCGACGAACTTCTCGTAAATCTGGCCGGTTTTATCAGACCGCGGGCCGAGACTTTTTTGGGTGTTTTTTGGTGATGTCCTGATTAAATACTCGGTCCCACCCTGGCGCTTCCAGTACATCCCCCCCCGCACCTCAGCCGCGCTTTTGCAGGAAGCCTCCCACGCAGTAAAAACAGCTTGCGCGTCGATGAACTGGCGACGGGCGTCGTCTCCAATATCAACCCAATAGTGTCTTTTCCGTAATTTATCCATTTATTTAAATTTATACGGAAATCATTATATTATCAACTATATAATTCAATCCAACGAGGACATTGACGTGGTATTTGCTCCCTCCGCCGGCGGCAACTCATTCAACTCCCCCAGCATCTTTCATCTTGCAGGCTTGGCACAGCTGCCCCTCCTTGGTAGGGTTTCCTGCTATCGGCCCTTTTTTGCCTGCGAAAACGTGTCTCTAAGGCTGGGAATGGGGTCAATTATGATCCATTTGCCTCATGATTATACTAGGTTGACTTGGTCCGACCCCAGCCCTGTTCAAGCTTTCCCGAGTGAGCCAAAGCATCTCACGCCCCAATCGCCGCGCCGCGCATAACCCCCGGCGGCCTGATGAAGGCCAGAAAGCGCTCCTGCAGCCGCTCGGCCTGCTCAAGCCGCCCCGTGCTCCGCAGGATCTCGATCACGCATTCGGCCGTACACAGGCAGGCCTCCTTCTGGTTCTTCCTCAGGTTGTACTGCGACGTGGCGGCCGGCTTGAGACTGACCCGGCGGGCCTTTCGCAGGTACGGGCTGCGCTGGTGGATCTTGCGGGCCTCATGCCAGGTGCCGTCGATCAGGATGAACCGGGTGATGTCCGACAGATCGTCATTGTTTCCGTTCTCGTTCGCAGACCCGGGATAGACCAGCGCAACGCCTCCCGCTTCGATCTCCTCCACGAGCTTGGACGGCGGATTGAGCCGGTCCCAACGCACCTGCTCTGCCGCATCCCCCAGAATCTCCAGCACCAGCCGGCCAGTGTTGGAACATTTATCGAATTCCTTGAAGTGGGTCAAAAGGGTGATTTTCATCATTGGAAGGTATCATGTAATAGTGAATACGACAACAGAATCAGCAAAGGCGACCAATCGACCGCCTCATTATTCTTCTTACGGCTTTAACTCCAGCGCTGCTCCCAACCTGGTCAACTAATCAACAGCGCTCCCATAAGGCTCATCGTGGTTTTGTGAATTGTGTAAACGCGCTCCATTAGGCCGTTCCCGGGAGCGGGACGGGGAAGCTGGGGTATTGAATTAAGTAAGGATGTCCCCGGAATTCGGCCTCCTTCCCTTAATATCAGACAGCCGCCTTTAAGTTGATCTCCTCGATCAAATGGATAATCTTCGTCGCCCCGGTATCCCCGAAGACCCCGTCCAGCCCCTCGGTGTGCATATCGGTAAAGGGTGGCTCGTAGAGCAGGCCGGGGTCCATGGTACCGTTCTGGGTGAGGTAGGCTATGACCTGATCGATGAACCTGATCTGGGTGGCTGAATAGGTCGTGTCATGGAGGAATTCGCCGAAGGCCTCGGTCGCCGCTTCCCGGTCCAGACCCACGAGGCGGCGGATGAACATCCCCAGGCTCTGCTGGTGGCCGAATACCTTCTCGAAACGCTCCCGACTCCCTACCTCTTCCGATGCAAACAATAGCCGTTCCAGCTCTTCCAGGTCTTGCTTGGTAATCTGCCGGTTCATGCGCAGCTTGTTGATGGTGATGTGGTCGCTATGGTCGCGGATGAAGCGCTCCACCTTCAACTTGTACTGGCGCATCTCCTCGGCGCTGGCGTAGCCCGGCACAAATATAGGGGTGTGGTCGCCGATGCTGTCCTCGAAGTCGGTATAGATGATCCGCGCCTCCCCCTTGTCGAGGAATTTGATCAGCTCCCGCAGGCGAACGCGCACCTCCTCCAGCATCGGCAGGGTAATGCCGGCCCAGTACCCTTCGGTTTGCAGCTCCAGGAGCAGCTCCATCTGCTGCGCCACCATCGGGATGGTCCCCTTTCCTTCAAGCCGGGCGGCGATCTCCATCACCTTGTCCCGGTAGCGGGCAAAGGAGCCGGATTTCTCCAGCAGCGCCAGTTGCAGGTTCAGCAGCAGCAGGTCGAAGCGTTTGGCGGTTTCGTCCTCCTGCGGGAGTTCCGCCGGCAGTCCCGCCAGATGGAGCCTCACTTCCAGTTCGTCTTCCACACTCAGTCTGTTCCATTTGTCCCGTTGTGAGTATTTCTCCAAGTGCCGGCGATGGGGGCGGACGATGAAGTTGTCCGGGTTCATCACAGATACCTCGCCATGCAGGGTATCCTCCAGGCCGCCCCGCAGCCGCCGCTCTCCGTCACTGGCCGGGTAGTCCTGCTGTTGCAGCCGCAGCAGCAGGTTCAGCCGCTGCTTGAAGATCTTCTTACCCAGCGACTCCTGGCTGGCGCTCTCCGCCCCTTCCGGATTCTCGGCGAAAAACTCGAAGTTCTGGCAGTAGTCGAAGACGTAGAACTCCTCCTTGTCCTTCTCCGGCCCGAACAGCTCCTTGCAGAGCCGGGTGCCGCGCCCCATCATCTGGTGGAACTTGGTCTTGGAGCGAACCAGCTTGAAGAAGACCAGGTTCACGATCTCCGGCACATCGATGCCGGTGTCGAGCATATCCACCGAGATGGCGATTACCGGATCGTTGTCCTTCTGGGAAAAGTCGTCAATCAAGGTCTGGGCGTAGGTCTCGTAGTTGTCGATCACCCGGCAGAAGCGCCCCCTCTGGTGGGGGTAGTTCTTGTCGAAGCGCTCCTGGATGAACAGGGCATGGTTGTGGTTCTTGGCAAAGACGATGGTCTTACCGAGCCGGTCGCCCCCCGCCACCTTAACGCCGTAACGCATCAGGTGCTCCAGCACCTTGTCCACCGTGTCGATGTTGAACAGCCAGTTGTTCAGGGCTGGCGATTCAATCTTCTCCGGCATCCCGCCGGCCTCCTCGTCCCAGAACTTCTCCTCGTACTCCAGCTGCTCGTCTTCGGAAAGCTCGTTGTAGGTGATTCCCTCGCGTTGGAACTTGAGCGGCACGGAATGGGCCTTCGGCGGCACCAGGAAGCCGTCCGCCACCGCCTTTTCCAGTTCGTAGTAGAAAGTGGGGACACCCTTCTCCAGTTCGAAGAGCCGGTAGGTGTCCCGGTCCACATCGGACCGTGGTGTGGCGGTAAGGCCCAGCAGCAGGGCATCGAAATACTCGAAGATGGCGCGGAACTTCTGGTAGACCGAGCGGTGGGCCTCGTCGATGACTATCAGGTCGAAATGGCCGGGGCTGAAGCGTTTGTTACCCCCCTTGGCCTCGTCGATGCAGTTCATCATGGTCGGATAGGTGGAGAGGACGATCCGGCTGGTGGTGTCGTCCTTGACCTTGGCGATGTTAAGAGCACTGGTATTGGGCAGGTGCTCCTTGAAGGCGTTGCCGGCCTGGGTCAGCAGTGCGTTCCGGTCGGCCAGGAACAGCACCCGTTTGATCCAGTTGCACTTCTGCAGCAGCTCGATCAGGGCGATGACGGCGCGGGTCTTGCCGGTGCCGGTGGCCATGACCAGCAGCGCCTTGCGCAGCTTGCGCTTCTGCAAGTCCTCTCCTACCCTGCGGATCGCCTCGTGCTGGTAGTAGCGCTCCACGATGGCCTTGTTGATAGTGGCAGTGGTCAGCTCTTTGGCGCTGATGCGGCGGTTGATGAGGAGTTGCAGTTCATCCTTCTTGTAGAACCCCTGCACCCGGCGGGGCGGATAGTTCAGGTCGTCCCAGAGCCAAGTTTCGTAACCGTTGGTAAAGAAGATCAGCGGGCGCTGGCCCTTCATCTGTTCCAGACAATCGGCGTACAGTTCGGCCTGACGTTTGCCGACACGGGCATCCTTCTTGGTCCGCTTTGCTTCCACCACTGCCAGGGGGAGGCCGTCGTCGCCCCACAGCACATAATCGACGAAACCTTCCCCCTTGCTGTTGGGCATCCCCTGCACGGGGTACTCCAGCACGTCAGGTGCCCGGAGGTCCCAGCCGGACTCCTTCAACAGCAGGTCGATGAAGTAATCCCTGGTTTCCGCCTCGCTGTAGTCGTGATCGTCCGGGGTCTTCTTGTTGCGCTCCTTGTACTCCTGAATCCTGGCTTTGAGGGCCTCGATTTCTTCTATCGTCCTGGCCAGCTCCGCATCCTTGGCGGACAGCCTGGCGTCCCGTTCCGACAGGTCGGTCTGCATCCTGGCCAGTTGCTCGGCGTTGCGGTCGGCGACGGCGCTGTCCTTCTGCGGGATTTTGGAGATATCGAAAAGCGGTTTGCCGATGGCCGCGGCATTGGGGGAATAGCTTCGGGCCAGCCAGTAGAGGACATGGAAGAGTTCCTTGAGGGTGTGGAGGGAATCGCTGCTGCTGATCGGTTTGTCGCTGTGGACGGCCAGGTTGCCGATCTTCTGGATAGTGAGGATCTTGGGGAAGAGACAGGGTTCCAGGTTCTCCCGGAAGGTCGGTTCGTGGATCAGGGCGGCCAAGTTGTCGGCATAGGGTTGCTTGAGGTAGGAGTCATTGGCGTAGAGCCACTTCACCGCCCGCTCCAGCGAGCGACGGGCATAGAAACAACTGGTCCGCGGGGCGCTGTTGACGTTCTGCTCCGCCTCGCGGGCGGTCTCGAAGAGGTCGGGCCAGTTGGTATTGAGGAAAGTGAAATTGGACACTACCCCTCCGGCATTTCATTGAAAAAGACAATTGATGTTAACGATACACTTCCCGCCGGTGGCCTATCTTGACGACCAGGACAGTCAAAATTTCCTGCTCAATGCGGTAGATGATTCGATAATCGCTCACCCTCACCCGGTACAGACCGTCGCTGTTCTTGAGCTTCTTTACTCCCGGCGGCAGCGGATCGTCTGCCAGTCCGAGGATGCAGGCATCCAGCCGTTTCAGCATTGGTTTGGGGACAGCTGATAAATCCCTGACAGCCGCCTTGGTCAATTCAATCCGGAAGGTCATTTAAGCCCCAGCTCACGACGCAAATCCTGATACGATACCCTCTCGTCGGATTCTGCCAGAGCTGCCCTGGCGGCTTCGACGTCCATTCGGTCTTCCATCTCTTCGAGAAGCTCCAGGTCTTCGACCGGTACAATCGCTACCAGTTTTTTACCTCGCCGGGTCAGGACAAAGCGTTCCTTGCCGAATGATGCCCGGTTGATGACATCGGCGAAATCGTTGCGGGCTTCTGCTGTTGATATTTTGGTCATGATGACAACCTCCATTTGTACAAATTGTACGTTATGGACATGAAAAGGTCAAGACAGTATTGTGCCTGCATGTCACTACTTCGCTCCGTGGTGCAGTTCTTCCAGCTTTTCGTTCAACCAGACCTTGATGAGCGACTGATACGGCACATCCTGCCTGTTCGCGGTCGACTTGATGGATTCCAGCATCCAGAGCGGCAGCCGCAACGAGATGGATTGGGTCGTCGGCTTCAGATTCGGGAAAGTGACTCTCTTGGCTTTCGACCAGTCAAAGTACTCAGTAGTGTCGTGGGTCAGCCAGAATTCCCGTTCTTCGGCCTCGCTGGCGAACTTTGGTATCTCTTTAAGCTTCTTGCTCATAAATTGTTCGCTCCTTTCGGTGCATGTCCCGGGCGGAAATAACCCGAATCATGGTGGTGCGAATGGTGAAGGTGATATGCAGCAACCGGCCTTCACCGGTTTGTCCCAAAGCGTGAAAACGTTGCTCATTGCCGCTGTGTTTCTGGTCATCGAGAACAACAAGCGGCTCGTTCAGAAAAACCTGCTCTGCTTCCGCAGGCGTAACACCGTGCTTGACGTTTTTCTGCTCGTTGCCCTTGTCCCATTCAAAACCGGTTATCTTTTCAAATGGCCCCATTACGGCTCCCTGTATATGGTTAAGATATACACCAAAACAGAATCATTGACAAGTAGGCTGTTCCCTTCGACTCCGGGTTCGGCTCCGCTCACCCAACGGCTCAGGGACCGGGCAATCTTGCTGGCTTAGCCGCAGGGTGAGGCGTTGGCTGAACCGCAGGCTGAGACGTTTGAGACGTTGGCTGAGCGGAGCCGAAGCCAGAGTCTAAGCCACGATCACAGATTCCCCTTGAAGGCGCGTTGCAGGAGGGAGTTGAAGAGGGTGCCTGTGACTTCAGATGACACTATCAGCTTCTCTTTTGCCTTTTCGACGGAGTGAACAATAGAGGCATATGTATTTTGGAGCTCCAGAGGAGGTTGCAGAATTGAGATCTCCTGAAGTTCTTGAGCATTGATGTTTGCCATTCCGACTATGTTCTTACACATGTTTTCAAGTATTTTCTTGCCGTGCGTTGAGTTCAGGTATGCGGCAATGTACTCGCTATTGTTCTGCTTGTTTGGACGTATGCGGATAAGATAACCTGCATAGGCCATCGGGTCGTCTTGCAAGAATTACGTCTTCCCGAAGTTCTCCAGATTTAACCCAAGGAATCGTGCCACCATAGTAGTCACCTACATTTGCACGGGAAGGTGTACCACCGCTTCCAGTAGAGCAGAATGATGAAATCGACAGAGATGGATACTTCATTCATCAATCTCCTTATCGCTCGAATCAACTTTGTTCCCTTCGACTCCGCTCAGGGAACGGGCATGTGGGCGGTCGGTGAGCGAAGTCGAACCGCCGCAATGCGTCTCATTCTTGCATTCCGCCAACAGATGAAGCTGATTTGTATCACTTGCCATCAAAGCCTCTTTCTTCTTACGACTCCAACCCTGAACCTGCTTCTCCCGGTAAAACGCATCATCAATGCGGTCGCATTCCTCGCAGTAGACAAGTTTCACAGGCAGCCTCTTGGCTGTATGGTTAGCGCCGAGTCCGTTCTGATGTTCCCATAGACGGCGCTCCAGATCCTTGGTGCTTCCAGTGTAGTAGCTCCCGTCAACGCATTCGAGGATGTACATGTAGGGCATAAACACCACCTGGCTTCGGCTCCCGGTTCGGCTCCGCTCACCGCGAGGCTCAGAGAACGGCATTCAAAACCTGGCTTCGGCTCCGCTC
>JAMPXD010000024.1 GCA_023701365.1 Geobacteraceae bacterium | reverse complement strand
GTGGCGTTCATCGACCCGCTGCTCCAGGAGGAGGCGAAGATGGGGGCGCTCTTGAGCGTCGGCATCGGGGTGCTCGCCATCATATCCGGAAGAATGCTGGGTGTGAAGAAAGTCCATTAAGGGGGCAATTTTTTCGCAACTCTGCGTATACCCCCCTCTGGTCGCTACCGCGGACCCGCGCGGCACTCCCGGGCAGTGACGGTGCGTTCCATGGCCATGGTCAGAATTTCAAAGCCCACAACTAAAGAAGGGCTGCTCGGCATCCCAGCCGTACAGCCCTTCGCTCTGTAGCATAATCGTTTTTCTGCGCCGGAACCAGAATGCTTCCGGCGGGGAATGGTCGTTATCAATCTGCATTAATCACATATGAACGGGAAGCAGATAAATTCAACATGATCGACTACGACCGGCACGGAAAATACCATCAGAGCAACCGCCACAAGCAGAAATATTTTTTTCAAAGTTTTCATGGCTGGCCTCCGTCTGGTTTAGTTTCTTTCTACAATTATATTATAACCGCCTCAACCAGAAAATGCAAACGAATATCAATATCAGTCAACTGCAGGCGATCACCAGCAAGTGATGAGACTCGACGAGGCAGTCGTGGCTCATGATAGCGAAGAGCGACGGCGGTCGCTTAATGGTCTGTCACCCCCTCTTTTTGCCGGCGCAAAACCGCCGCTGCTCTCATCACGGCCGGTACCACATTACAAGGTACAGCACGCCGATCAGGATCAGGGAGAGTGTCAATCTGGCCAACCCTCTGGTTGCGTACGACATGACCCAGGTCATCGCATATGCTCCCACCCAGACCAGGAGCACTCTCGGAATGCCGGTTATGTCGGGGAAGGCTCTCAGACAGATGAAGTACATGAGCAGAAAATTGGTGAGGAACAGAACGGTGCTGATGACAAAGTTAATCTCCCGCCGGTCCATAAACTTAGGATTGTCTGCCTGCATTTTCGGGTCGTTATTCATTTCGGTCTCCTTCCGGCTCCAGCCGTAACAGTAGCGCCATCTTGACATGGGAAGAGCGGAAAATCAACAGCCTATCGGCTCCCGCAACTGAAGACGAATTAAATGTCAGGCTACCTGCCCCTTCTCGAATGAGGAAAATTCCCAGGTCATCCAAGCCAACTGCTGTTGCTCCCTAGTTTCATCGACCTCCAAGCTAAATCCGCGTAACCCGCCCCCTGTTCCGCTGTCACGTTTTATGGTCGTTGCGTACCACGACATCGCCCGTAGTGATGCGTTAGCCAGACCATTTTTCTTGGCTAAGGAACTTTGTTGCCCTTGACGGACTGTCCTTAACTGGTATAAATTATAAATTACTAACTTATTTCGGCAATCGACCGGCAGCCAGAACCCCGGAACCAAAGAGGATGAAGCCATGAATAGAATCGTCCGTCTTACCTTGTGCGCGTTCTGCGTGCTCCTCGCCGTTCAGATCGCCACTCCCCCGGCCGGAGGGGTGGCGCAAGAGCAGCCATGGAAATTCGTCGTCCTGTGCGACACGCGGAGCAACCCCTGCGACGCAGACGGTGGCGTGAAAGGGATCAATGCCGACGCTCTCGGCAAGGTTGCCGCCGCCGTGGCGGCGGAGAAGGCCGAGATCGTGCTTGTTCCGGGGGACATGATCCTGGGGAACGGCTATGCATGCAAGAGCCCCCAGCCCCCTCCAGATCCCCCCGAGAGCCAGTTCAGGCTCTGGCGGCTGGCGATGAAACCGGTCTACGACGCCGGCGCCAAGGTGCTGCCGCTTCGCGGCAACCACGAGATGGACAGGGACGCGATCATGAGTGACTGGAGCAGCTGCCGCAAACGGGTCCCGATCGAAAGCAAAATCATGGATGCCTATCGGACGGTTTTCAACGATCCCTACATCCCGGCGAACGGTCCGCGGAAGCAGAATGGTCTCACCTATTCGCTCCCCCACAAGAACGCCCTCTTCGTCGGCTTCGACCAGATCGTCGACCAGTTCCAGGTGGAACAGAAGTGGTTCGACCAGGTTCTCGCCAGGGACAAACGGCGGCACCTGTTCGTCTTCGGTCACTACCCCGCCTTTGCCGTGAAGCACAAGGACTGCCTCGCCTGCTACGGCGAGGCCCGTAACCGCTTCTGGAATGCGATCGGCAAAGCCGGGGGGAGGCTCTATTTCTGCGGCCACGACCACTTCTACGACCGCGCCTCGATCCCCGATGGCAAGGGGCGCCTGATTCAGCAGGTGCTGGTCGGCAACGGCGGCGCACCCTTCTCCTCCGACAAAGACGGCTACCCCGATCCGAAGGTGAAGCGCGAGGAGCATATCGAGAATGCTTACGGCTACGTGGTGGTGACGGTGAACGGGGACGCGGTCTCGGCGAAGCTGAAGGCGCTCGATCCCACGGGCGCCTGGAGAAACGCGGACGCCTTCTGTTACAGGGCGGCGCGGCGCTGACATCGTTGCGGGAAACGGTCATGGCAGAGACGGCGATCACGGTCAGGTATTTCGACATCGACTGGCTGTCGAGGCGCGACGGCCCAGGCCCGAGGGTAGTGATCTTCCTCCAGGGGTGCGCGCTCTCCTGCCCCTGGTGCCACTCCCCCCATTCGCGTTTCGAGCGTTCCCCGGTCCTCTTCTTCGGGAACCGTTGCCTTGCCTGCGGCAGGTGCGCCGATGTATGCCCCGCGGGGCTTCGCGGCACAGGGCCGCGGGAACGAACGGTCGACGGCAGCCGCTGCCGCCGGTGCGGCGCATGCGTGGCCGCCTGCCCAGTCTCCCGCCCCGACGGGGCGGGGGGCGCCCTCGTCCTGCCGACCCGCGAGACCACGCCGGAGGAGCTGTTCGCCATGGTCGCCCCGCAGCTCGAAATAGTCCGCAGGAGCGGCGGGCTCACCCTGAGCGGCGGCGAGGCGCTCCTCCAGCGCCAGGGCGCCGCGCGCCTCCTCGAACTGGCCCGAAACTCCGGCTTCCATACCGCGGTCGAGACCTCGGGACTCCTTCCGCGCGAATCGTACGAAGCGGTCAGCGGGCTCGTCGACTGCTGGCTCTTCGGGATTCGCTCCGATATCCCCGGCGCGGGGGCGAAAGAGCGGTTCGGGGCCAGGGGCGGCAATCTCCGCTTCCTCGCCTCGCTCCCGGCGCGCGTCATCGTCAGAAAGCCGCTCGTTGCCGGCGTGACCGACACTGCCGGGGAAATCGAGGCGACCGCGGAGCTCATGGCGGAGTGCGGCGTCGCCGAGATCGACCTCCTCCCCCTCAATCCCCACACCAGCCACTATTACCGCGCCCTCGGCCTTGAATGTCCCGCCGCGGGGCGTCTCATCCCCGCCGCGGGCGCCGTCGCGGCCGTTCGCGAACGCCTGGCCGGTCGCGGGCTCACGGTCACGGTCGGAGGAGATATTTAACCCCATCCCCCTCCTAACCTCCCCCTTGAAGGGGGAGGAATCGTCTTACAATCCCCTCCCTTTAGGCCCCAGAAGGTCCTTCAGGGGGAGGGTTAGGGTGGGGGTGGGGTAACAGTTGAAATGTGGAGTTGTATCAGACACCACAAAACAAAGGAGGAACGTATGGCAACTTCGCTTCCCGCAACAATGACCGACAGGACCAAGGCGCTGCTTGAGGCACTCAGGCGGCAGGGGCTGAAGAACCGGGCCGACGAATGGTTTCGCGACAGCATGTTTCCCGACATCGGAAAAGAGCACCCGGAGGAGCCGGTGATCGTGCGCTCCTCCCTGGCGATCCGGGCGATGCTGCGCGCCATGGCCAACGAGGAGAACTCGGTCCACACCAAGTCGTACGAGATCCCCGACGGGGAACTGATCGTGGGAGTCCTTGCCATGGGCTCCAACGGGCTGGGGAAGATGTTCCCCAACTACCTCACCGAGGCGGAAACCCGGGCTGCGCGCATCACCAACCGCACCGAAATGTCGCTTCTGGGGCACAACAGCGCCGATTATGGCCGGCTGGTGAAAAAGGGAATCCGCGGTGTTCTGGAAATCTGCGACCGCAAGAGCAGGGAGGCCCACGCCAGGATCGAGGCGAAAAGGGGGGAAAGGGACGACCCCACACGGCTCGAATTCTACCGCGCGGTGCGGATCGCCTGCGAGGCGGTGGTGGAATATGCGGGACGCTTCGCCGACCTGGCGAAAAAGAAGGCGGGGGTCGAAACCGATCCGACGCGGCGGGGTGAGCTTCTGGAGATCGAGCGGATCTGCCGCAAGGTCCCGATGGAGCCGGCGGATACCTTCCACGAGGCGCTGCAGAGCATCTGGTTCGTGCATACGGCGCTGCATGCCGGCATGAACCTCATTTCCATCGGAAGGCTGGACCAGGTGCTCGCTCCCTACGTCCACAGCACGGTGAAGAAAGAGGTGTACGACCCGGCGAAAGCGGTGGAGCTCGTGGAGTGCTTCCTGATCAAGGCCGCCTGGCGTCTCAACTTCACCACCGAATACCTGCTGGAGCAGGACCACGTCGACTACGGCGTGAACCTCGGCGTCAACCCTTCGTACCTGGACCAGCGTGGAGGCGCAAACAACTTCCTGCAGAACATCATCATCGGCGGACTCAAGCCCGACGGCTCCGACGCCACCTGCGACAGCACCTACATCATCCTGCAGGCGTTCCGCAACGTGAACCTCCCCACCCCCGGTCTCTATGTCCGCATGCGAAAGGAGTCGCCGGAAGAGCTGAAACGCACCGTTGCCGCCTCGCTCCACCAGACTCGCAACAACCCCTGCATCCTCAACGACGACGTGGTGATCCCGGCGCTGTACGCCGCCTTCTGCGAAGGTGAGAACCCCGCCGACGCCGCGCGGCTCGCCACACTGAAGGAACTGGTGAATGACTACTGCGTCGACGGCTGCTGGGAGCCGGTCCTGAACGGGAAAAGCAACTGGACTTTCGGCATGATCAACGGCATGACCATCATGGAGTGTGCCCTCAACAGGGGGGCGACGCTCAGCAGCAATCCAGGCCTGCTGCGCGGCGGCAAGCTGAGCTACCGCTCCGGAGAGATCGCCTGCTTCGACGACCTGCTGGAGTCGCTGCGGGGGCACCTGCAGTTCTTCGTCGACCAGTCCACCTTCGGGCTTTACAAGTACTACATGATCGATGAGTACGTGGTGCCGTCGCCGCTTCTCTCCGCCTTCCTGGGGAGCTGCCTGGATCGCGGCCGCGACAAGTCGTGGGGAGGAACCGAGTACAACATCGGCGGCACCATCATCACCGGCGTCCCCAACATGGTGAACACGGTCTGCGCCGTGAAGAAGTGGGTGTTTGACAGGAAGAAGTACCAGCTCGGCGATGTGCTGGATGCCTTCCGCTACA
Source organism: Geobacteraceae bacterium (assembly GCA_023701365.1). Classification (GTDB taxonomy): domain Bacteria; phylum Desulfobacterota; class Desulfuromonadia; order Geobacterales; family Geobacteraceae; genus JAMPXD01. Next base: position 22,775 of record JAMPXD010000024.1, on the reverse strand, counting down.
ACTTCGTTTCTCCCTCCCAGACCGACCCCTTCCTGCAGCACCGCTACGACTCCATCAGGGTCGACTTCGCAACCGACTCCCCCGTCTTCGGCAACAACGACCCCGAAGCGAACGCCGTCACCCGGCGGATACTCGACTATTACTTCGAAGCGGTCATGAACTCCAAGAAGCTCGGGGACCGGATCTTCGTGAGGAAGCCGGCCGACGAGAAAGAAGAGCGGGAAGTGCAGCGGCTGCGCTGCATCACCGGCTATTACGGCGAATCGTTCCAGGAGAAATTCGGGTCGCAGTTCGACATCAAGTTCACCGCCGGCTGCGGCACCTTCGAGCTCTACCCCACCTTCGGGCAGGGGGTGGCCGCTTCGGCCGACCGCAGTGCCGGAGACCCGCTCGCACCCAACTTCTCCCCTACGCCGGGGACCGCCACCCGGGGCATCGGTAACCTCCTGGCCTCGTTCCGCGAGATGGGGCTCGACCGGATGGCGGCGGGGGTGATCACCGACATCTGCCTCGACGAGTCGCAGAACGATCCGGTGCTGATCCAGGGGATCATCGAGCAGTTCATCGCCAACGGCGGGAACATGATGACGCTGGCCATCGGCAACAGCGCCGCCTACCAGACCATCTATGAGCTGTCGGTGGCCGCGGCGAAGATGGCGGACCGGCGGGAGGCGGTGCGTAAGCTGGAGGAGTACGCCGACATCAACGTCAGGGTCGGGGGGTGGCATGCGCCGTTCGTCACCATGACCCTGGACCAGCAGGAAAACTACATCAACCGCCCGGCAAAGACCGGCGCGTCCAAGTGAGGGAGAACACCATGAAAAAAGGGTACATGGGGCGCATCCTGTGGGTCGACCTGACGAAGCGCCAGATTCAGAGCGAAGAGATAAAGGACGAGGTTTACGAGAACTTTCTCGGAGGGTACGGACTCGCCGCGAAGATCATCTTCGAGCGGCAGCGGCCGGGGCTGCCGACGTTCCACGGGGACAACATCCTCGCCATGATGAGCGGTCTCCTCACCAATGGCCGGGCCATCTTCAACGGCCGCTGGATGCTGGCGGGGAAAAGCCCGCTGACCGGCACCTGGGGCGATGCCAACTGCGGCGGCGACCTGGCCCCCGCCATCAAGGAGAGCGGCGTCGACGGCATCTTTTTCGTCGGGAAAAGCGAGAAGCCGGTCTACCTGCTGGTGGACGGCGAAAAACGGGAGCTTCGGGACGCCACCGACCTGTGGGGGAAGGTGGATGCCGTCGATACCGAGAACTGCCTGAGAGCGAGGCACGGCGACGATTTCCGCGTCGCCTGCATCGGTGCGGGGGGAGAGAACCTCTCCCTCATCGCCGGGGTGGTCAACGCCAAGGGACGGCTGGCAGCCCGCAGCGGCTTGGGGGCGCTGATGGGCTCCAAGAACCTCAAGGCGGTCTGCCTGCGGGGGGATCACCGTGTCGCCGTGCATGACGACGCCGCGGTGTGGAAGCACACGACCGTCTTCCTCACCGAGCTGGAGACCAAGCTCAATGGCTTCGGCAAGAGCATGAAGCAGGGAGGGACCGCCGCGACCCTCACCGACTCGACCCAGTCCGGGGACTCCCCCATCGGCAACTGGCTGGGGGTCGGCAAGACCGATTTCCCGCCGGAGAAGGCGAACAGGATCAACGGCTTCTCCCTCACCAGGTACGAGACCCGCAAGTATCACTGCTACGGCTGCCCCTTCGGCTGCGGCGGTCTCTGCCTGATTCCGGGCGAGCCGCTCCTGAAGGAGACCCACCGGCCGGAGTACGAGACGCTGTGCGGCTTCGGCGCCCAGCTGCTGGTGGACGACGTGAAGAGCATCTTCATGGTGAACGAGCTCCTCAACCGCGCCGGGATCGACACCATCAGCTGCGCCACCACCCTCAACTGGGCGTTCGAGGCCTTCGAGAAGGGGGTCATCACCAAGGCCGATACCGGCGGAGTGGAGCTTACCTGGGGAAATCATCAGGCGGTGGTCGCCATGGTGGAGAAGATAGTTGCGGCGGAAGGGATCGGCGCCATCCTGAGGAACGGCGTCAAGCGGAGCGCCGAACATTTCGGTGACGTCGAGCGGGCGGTGCCGATGCACGTCCATGGCCAGGAGCTGCCGATGCACGACTCCCGCAGCCCGGAAGGCGGCCTCGACCTGGGCGTGGGGTACGAGACGGAGCCGACCCCCGGCCGCCATACGAGCACCTTCGCCGGCTGGGACCAGTACCTGAAGACCGACCGGCCGAAGAACAAGCTGTTCGACAAGTTCCGGCTCAAGAGCCGCTACGAAAAACCGGTGGACGACGATCACCGCAAGCAGGGCGAGCGGTTGCGGGGGGCCAGCTGCTCGGAGGACATCATCAACGGCGCCGGCCTCTGCAATTTCGGTTTTTACCTGGGACCGGTCCCGCCGCTCGTGGAGTGGCTGAACGCGACCACCGGCTGGGGCAGGAGCTTCGAGGATTACCTGCGGATCGGGCAGCGGATCAAGACCGTCCGTCACGCCTTCAACATCCGCGAGGGGCTCGACGTCGCCAACCTGCGGATGCCCGAACGGGCCCGCGGCAATCCGCCGCTCAGCCACGGTCCCAACGCGTACAGCGGCAACGTCCTGCAGTGGGACGATGCCAAGAAGGACTACTACCGCGCCATGGGGTGGGACGAGACGACCGCGGTGCCGCTCAGGGAAACCCTCAGGGAACTGGGGCTGCCGGAGGTGGAAAAGGCCCTGTACGGCGATTGAAGGTGAAATCATCAAAGAGTTTCCTGACTGTTCATGCGGCTTGCAATTCAAGCAATAGTTGTTAGTCTGTTTTCATCTTGCAAAACTAACCTTTCGAGAGGAAAGGACGGAAAGTCGGGCCTTCCATGTAAGAGGGCCGAGCTGCCGAGGGGAGTGGGGGCCGGACCAGTGACAAGCAGACCAGAAGAGTATCGAAGAGAGGAAATTCACGCCGAAACTATCCGTTTCCGCCCCGTCACGGATGGGGACATGGAATTTCTGTACCGTCTGTACGCCTCCACCCGGCTCGCGGAGATGGCCGCCACTGGGTGGAGCGAAAGCCAGGTCGAGACATTCCTGCGGATGCAGTTCGGGCTGCAGCACACGCAGTATATGCAGAACTATCCCGGCGCATTCTTCGATGTCGTCCTCATTGACGGCACGTCCGCCGGCAGGCTGTATGTGGAGCGCAACGGGGAACGGATGCGGGTCATCGACATCGCGCTTCTGCCGGAGTTCAGGGGAAGGGGCGCAGGAGGCCGGATACTGCGGGAGCTGGCCGAGGAAGCCGATGTCAGGAGGCTGACCATGAGCCTTCACGTGGAGATGAACAACCCGATACTGTCGTTTTACAAAGAGCTCGGTTTCAGGGAAACAGCGTTGAAAGGGATTTATTACTATATGGAGAGGGCGGCGGTACATTTAACAAGGCAATCGAAATCGAAAGGAGGAACAAAGGCATGAGCGATCCGATTCTTGGCGAGATCAGGATGTTCGGCGGGTACTACGCACCGCAGGATTGGCACTTGTGTGACGGCAGTCAGCTGCCAATCAGTAGCAATGAGGCGCTCTATTCGCTTATTGGCACCACCTACGGCGGTGACGGCACGAGCAACTTCGCCCTGCCGGACCTGCGGGGCCGACTTCCCATCGGCCAGGGGCAGGGCACCGGTTTGACGCCGCGTGTTCTTGCGCAAAGCGGAGGCAGAGAGGCGGCACCCTTGGCTGTGAGTCAAATGCCCGCGCATACCCATGCGGCAAATGCGGTAAGTACGGCAGGCACCCAGACGAATCCTCAGGGCGGCGTATGTGCGGCTACGGTCAACGCGACCACCTCGCCCGCAGCCGCGGTAAATCAGTACATACAAAGGAGCGAAATAAAGCCGACCGACAAGACGGGAGAAATGGATCCCCTGGCCATAGGGGCAGCCGGAGGTAGTGTTTCCCATGCGAACATGATGCCCTATTTGACCCTGAATTTTATCATCTGCGTAAACGGCATCTACCCCACACCGAGTGAATGAAAAGCCAATAGACGGGAGGTAAATTTATGGATCCATATCTAGGGGAGATCAAGCTTTTCCCATTTGGCCTTGTCCCACAAGGCTGGGTGCTCTGCGATGGTCGCCAATTGCCGGTCGCCGGTAACCAGGCGCTCTATTCGCTTTTGGGAAACGCCTACGGCGGCGACACGCGCAACTTCAACCTGCCGGATTTGCGGGGACGCGTCCCGGTTCACTGTAATTACAATATCAATCCCGACGGCAAAGATCGTATTTTAAGTAAGTATGGAAAGGGAATGGGGGCCGAAACCGTTACCCTTGACAACACTCAGTTGCCGGCCCATGCCCATCAGGTCTACGGGGAAGGCTCTTCCAGCGATTCGGTTTCTCCCATTTCCCTAAGCACCTGTTTATGGGCAATCCCGATTGATCCGACGACGAAGCAACAAATACCAGTAGAGCCGTTCTCCACCGCCCAAGTGACTGCCAAGATGGATTCGACAGCAATTACAGCTGCCGGCGGCAGCGGGGCACATGACAACATGCAGCCCTTTCTTGTATTGAATTTCTGCATTGCCGTTCAGGGCATATATCCGCCAAGGCCTTAATTAAGAGGAGGAAAAGACATGTCAGATCCATTCATAGGTGAAATAAGGATCTTTGCAGGGAGTTATGCACCCGATGGCTGGCTCCCCTGCAACGGCCAACGATTATCTGTTTCTTCTCCGTATACAGCGCTATTCGCGGTCATCGGAAAATTTTATGGCGGCGATGGCAGTACGTATTTCAACCTGCCGAACCTGCAGGGATTTGCCCCCTTGAATCAGGGCCAAGGGGCTGGCTTGACGAATCAAGTGATCGGTAAAGCCGGTGGCGCAACTACTGTAACGCTGAATCCATCCCAAATGCCCTCTCACACCCATACGGCAGCAGCTACCAACGCCAAAGCGACGAGCAACGACCCGACGGGGCGAATTTGGGCCAAGGCTGCGGGGGTCTGCCTGTATGCGACAACAAACGTCAGCCCCGTGGCAATGAATGGAAGTGCCCTCGGACCATCTGGTTCCCAGGGTGCGCATAACAACATTCAGCCCTGTTTGGGGGTAAATTTTGCCATCGCATGGCAGGGCATCTTCCCGGTAAAGCCGTAAACATGCTGCATATCCATTTTCGTGAGGGTTTTACCCGCGGAGATCAATGCAAGGAGGAAAGAATATGGACAATGAAAAGAGCAGTGGTGCGGCAATGACCTCTGCGGCAGGTGAGACTGTGGCGGAGGATGCGGTTACCCGTCACCCATGGCAAAAGCCGACCGTCACGCGTATCGATATGAAGAGGACTCTTGTAGGAGGCGGCTCGGCGCCTGACGGGTTTGATGGCACACCCCCATGAGCCAGATTTTCGGGATTCTGCGGCGGGACGGACACACAGTCGCGCCGTCCGCCCCGGAAACCATGTGCCGGGCCATGGCGGAGAGGGGGCCTGACGGGAGTGAAATCTGCCTGGACGGCCCCGTGGCCATGGGACGGATGCTTCTGGCCGGTACCCCCGAGTCGACGTATAAGAGGATACCGCGCATCGACAATGTGCACGGCATTATTTTCACGGCGGCGGGAAGGGTCTATAATCGGGATGAGCTGATTGCAGCGTGCGGTTTGCGGATTGCGGAACATGAAAAGTCCGGAATGCCGGATGGTGAAATCCTCTTTTCAGCGTATCGGAACTGGGGCGAGGCTTGCCCCGTCCGCATTTACGGTGACTGGGCCTTTGCCGCATACGATAAGAAGGAGCGGAGGCTGTTCATCGCCCGCGACCATTTCGGCACTACGTCGCTCTATTACCATGCAGACTCGCGGGTATTCGCCTTCGCTTCTTCGCGCAGCGCCTTGCTTGCATTGGATCTCGCGCCCCGTGAGATGGATGATCTATACCTTGGCCAGGTGCTCGTTTCCTGGTTTGCCTATCATGGAGAGCGTACCATCCACAAACCCGTAAAGCGGCTGCCTCCCGCCCACTGCCTTACCGTTACCCCTGAGCGGATGGAGAAGCGCAGATTCTGGCGACTGGAGGAGACGGCGGAACTGCGCCTGCCGAAAAGGGAAGATTATGTTGCGGCGTTCAGGGAGGTATTCGATGAGGCGGTACGGTGCCGCCTTCGTTCCGGGGACAACATTGCCGCCACATTGAGCGGCGGGCTGGATTCAGGATCGGTTACAGCGACAGCCGTCCGCCTTATGCAAGGTGAGGGCAAACGCCTGATCGCTGTCACTTCCGTTCCCCTGTACGACACAAGGATGTATGTAGGCAGCCGGATCGGCGACGAATTTCCGTTAGCGCGGGCCACGGCCCAATATTCGGAGAACATTGAGTTGTCTCCGATAACAGGAGCAACACTCTGCCCCATACAGGCCATCCGCCGGTTCCTGACGGTAATCGATGAACCGTCTCATGGCGCGGGAAATCTCTTCTGGATACTGGCTCTAATGGAGCATGCCCGCAATCATGGTTGCCGCACCCTTCTCACCGGACAGATGGGAAATGCGGGAATGTCATGGGAGGGGGATGTATTTTCACAGTCGCCAGGCTTTCAGTTACGTCGTCTTGGCTGGAAGCAGTGGCCAAAGGAAGCGGCAAAACGGTATCTCCCTGTTCGCTTGTTGAAGGCATACCGTAACATAGGAAGGGCAAAGGATGGGTGGTGGAGAACTTCAGCCATTAACCCGGAATTCGCCGGTCGCCTCAACCTGCTCGATCGCCTCCTGAGCGCACCTGACTCGCTTATGGCGCCACAATCGCGCAGTCCTTTTGAACAACGCTGCCGCATCATCAAACCCGGACGTTCCTTTGTGGGCGCAGTATGGGCCGAACTCGGTGCGGCCTGCGGCCTTGAAGTGCGGGACCCCACCGCGGACGCCCGCGTGCTGGCCTTTACCCTCTCCGTTCCCGACCATGTCTTCATGGACCCGAAAACAGGAGTGGATCGCTGGCTCATCCGCGAGGCAATGAAAGGCCGCCTGCCGGACGAGGTGCGACTGAATCGCCGGAGAGGTCGTCAGGCGGGAGACCTTGTCCCGCGCCTGCGCGCCTGCGCCGACGAGGTGGAGGCCGCCCTGGACGAATTGGCCTCCGGGCCTGCGGCCGCCTATGTGAATGTGCCGTATATGCGCGAGGTGTGGGCGATGGTCCGGACCGATGACACTCCGGAAGCCTTCCACAAGGCCGTTACCGTCCTCACCCGCGGCATCATGGCCGGGTTGTGGGTGAACGGGTTCCATAATGCTTGAGGATGCCTCCCCATGACATACGCCTACTCGTTCCACGGTCTGACCATTAGCCTCCCTTTTCCCTGCCCCTACCTGCCGTGCGCCGAATCCGATGCCGCACCGGATGTGACGGTAGTCCACGGCCCGGTGGCCAGGGAGCTGGACAATGCCGTGGCAACTGATGACAGTTGGGCAGCGGGGTATTGCTGGCAGGCCGCTCCGGGGCGTTACCTTCTCAAAGGGGGGATGAAGTCCGGGCGCTTTCTGGTTGAAGGGGGCAGCCGCATTACCCTGCAGCGCAACGAGAATGCCGAAGAAAAACGTATTCTCTTTCATCTTCTGCATCCGGTCACCGCCGCCCTGTTCTGCCAGCGGGGGCTTCTGGCGCTGCACGCCAGCACGGCAGATACACCGGCAGGGGCCATTGTCCTCTGCGGCAGGTCCCTGGCGGGCAAATCCACCACCCTTGCGGCGCTGCTCCAGCAAGGGTGCGCCATGATCGCCGATGATGTCACCATTGTTCGCCCCGCGGCGCCTGGCGGCGTCGAAGTCGTGGCTGGTTCGAGCGTGATGCACCTGTGGGACGACGCCGTGCTCGGCATCGGTCTGAATGTCTCGGGGGGCAGCCGCCACCCGACGAGACGCGGCAAAGCGGCCCTCACCGCACCGGCCGCCTCCTCTCCAAGGGCAACGCCGCTTCGAAAGATCTGCATCCTGGAGCCCGGCACGGGAGAAAGCGTCGAGGCAACGAGGATATCGGGCACGGACAAACTCGATGCCCTGCTGGAGTGCGTGTACGGACCCCTTTTCCAGGAAGAGCACCCCGGCCTGTTTCCCCTCCTTGCCGCCACCGCCGAACAGGCGGATATATTCCGCATCCGCCGCCCCGGCAACCGCTGGAGCCTGGACGAGGTGGTATCGGCAATCCTCGATGGGTAGGATCCCGCTGCACATGGGGGGCTTGTCGGTGAATGGTTCGGCAGATGGCGCCTTACCGGTCAATCTGATCCTGTCCGAACGTAACGCCGCCAGAACCAGAAAAACGGACGGAGCGGGGCATACAGCCAGAAGAGGCTGTCCGGAAGGGGAAAGGTCATGAAATCCGCATGGCACATGAGAACCCCCTTCAGGATCGTGCTGACAGGCAAAGATGGTTTGATCTGCTTGGAATAGACCGCGTCTTTCACCCCCCCGAGCAACCTCCCCAGTGATGAATGTTCGTCTTCGCCCGCAAGCAAGGCAACAATGGCCTTTTCCGCCAAAGAGCAGGCCCCCTTTTCATTGGCCACCAGCTTGGAAAGCTGCTGCGGCAGAGAGATTCCATAGAGCCAGTGAACGAGAAGCGCTCCCTGGACAACCATGCGCCTCAGTCCCAGCCGGTCAGCCAAGGCAATCAGGCCGTCCCAGTCACGGATAGCTCCCGCCGCGATCAGCAGCGCTATATCGCTCAGCCATTTCAGAAGAGACCATTTATGCTTTGAGCCATGGTCGCATAAGAACAGGAACAGGATCGCGTCATCAAGACAGGCAAAGCGCTCTCCCCACACCTCGACGATGGTGGAGCTGCCCCAAAGCTCCTCAGTCTCTTCCGCGGACCAGAAATGACTTCTCCAGTGCAGTTCGAGTAGCAGTCCGCTCTCTTTATGGCAATACGAAAAATGATGATAGTGCGCCATGACAGCGGCTGACTGGCGCTCGGTCAGCGTATAAACATTCCTATACCCCGAAGCGGCAAGATGCCGGTCGGCGGCCATGGCCTCCCCGGGCCGAACCAGGATATCCAGGTCGCCGGCCACCCTGATTCCAGGGTCGCCATACTGCCTCTGCGACAAAAGCACCCCCTTCAGGGGGATCATCTCTATGCCATGCTCTCGCAGCAACCTGTTGACCCGGACCAGCTCGCTCCTCTGGATGAGCGATCGAATCGCAACCCGCTTTTTCCGGACCAACAGCTCTTGCGCCAGATGCTCGGGAATCGCGTTTCCGAGGTGGCGGCGGAGGACGGTCAATGCCTGGACCGGTATGCCGTGGCGGTCAACCAGGGAAAGGAAGGCGTCCCAATCTGTTCCCGCACTCCAGAGGGATGCGATTCTCTCCCCCTGGAGCCGCTCCAGCGGAGCGGGGGCAATCCATGAGCAGGCGACGGCCAGCCGGAACTCCGGGGACAGGTCATGCCGGGCCGGCAGCCCGGGAAGGGCCGATGCGCAGCTCGCTTCACCCATTGCCCGCCTCCCGCATCTGCGCGTTCCAGGACCCGGCGTAGCTCCCTCCCATGGCGACAAGCTGCTGATGGGTCCCCGACTCGGCTATTCGCCCTCCGTCCATGACGTGGATCATATCCGCGTGCATGGCGGTGGTGAAACGGTGGGTAATGACCAGCACCGTCTTCCCAGCGGTCATGTTCCTGAAGCGCGCGAGCCAGTCGTTTTCGGCCCACGAATCCATGGCGCTGGTCGGTTCGTCCAGTATCACGATCGGCGCGTCGCGCAGGAAAGCGCGCGCCAGGGCCACCCGCTGCCACTCGCCGACGCTCAGTTCGGCACCGCCGAACCATTTTCCCAGCACCGTCTCATATCCGTGGGGAAGCCGGCCGATGGGCCCGTCGGCCCCGGCCGCCCGCGCCGCGGCCTCTACACGACCAATATCCGGCCGGGAAGCAAGATCCCCCATGGCGATATTTTCGGCGGCGGTGGCATGAAAATGGACCGGTTCCTGGAACAGGACGGTCAGCCTGCGGCGCAGATCGGGGGGGGAGAACGTGCTGAGGTCTGCGCCGTCAATGGCGATACTTCCGGCATTCGGGTCGTAGTAGCGGCAGAGCAGCTTGATCAGCGTGCTCTTGCCCGCCCCGTTGTGGCCGACGATTGCGGTGATACGGCCTCCCGCAAGGTGAAGGTTGAAATCGCTCAGGGCGTCACGATCGCTGCCGGGATACCTGAACGATACCGCCTCGAAGCGGATACCCTCGCTTACCCGACAAGGCGCGGGCTCCGGCTCGGGGGAGAGTGCGAGTTGCGGCGCGAGCGCGAGAAAATTGAAAAGGTTTTCCAGAAAAAGAGAGCTCCGGTAGATGCGCCCGGCGCTCTCGAAGAGCGCCCTTACGAGCTTCTGCCCCTGCTGGAACGCCTGGTAGCAGAGCACCAGGTCGCCGAGCCGCGCCGCTCCCCGGAAAGCCCTGGAAAGCATCCAGGTCATTCCCGCCACCCCTCCCGTCCAGGAAATGGCTCCGGCCGCAAGTTCGGCTCTCATTTCGCTCCTGGCCAGATCGAAGCGCCCCTGCCGCAGCACCGACCTCAGGCTCTGAAAGGCCGAGCGGTGATGCTCGCCGAGGTCGAAGAGACGGAGTTCGGCCGCCATCGACTGGTCGGTCAAAACCAGGTCGTAGTAGCGGGCGCGCCGCTCGTTCGCGGTGTTTGCGGTCCGCCAGCGGTGCTCCCTGATTACATGGCGTCCGACAACCCACAGCCCCGGCAGAGCGGTGGCGAGCAGGAGCAGGGGAAACCAGAGGGTGTAGGCGGCCAGCATGGCGGCAAGCGCAAGCAGGGTGATACCGTTCTGAATGAGGCTGCCGATGCTCTCAAGCATGACGAGCGGCTGCGAAAAGGCATCCACCCTTGCACGGTGGAGAAGGTCATAGGATGCGGGGTCGTCGAAAAAGGCTATGTCCAGCGCCAGGGCCTTGCCGTGTATCAGGTGGTGAATATGATCCTGGACCAGCTCGGCCTGCACGGTCCGGACCCGGGTAACGAGGCTCGCCGCGACCTGGCCGGCGATCCAGAGGAGGGGGATGAGGGTGAGCGGCAGCCAGAGGCCGGCGACAGCGGACGTTACCCCCCGATGGCCGGCAAACGCAGCCGCAAGCAGGTCCACGGCAGTCTTCGTGATATAGACCAGGGCGGCCGGTAGCAGCCCCTGCACCAGCAGAAGCAGCCCCCAGAGTATGGTCCAGCCGCCGGCTGCCTGCCGGATCAGGCCGATCCCCCGGGCAATCATCGAAAGGGTTCTCTTTACTTCTCCTGGCAGCCTTTTCATTGCTCCGATCCGCCATATGCCTTGTGTTGCCGCGCCGACAAGCGCCATGAAAACATCGAGAGGAGGGTGAACCGTTCGTGGCCGCCGGAGCCGATCAGGATCTCGCCACCACAGCGAAGCCAGGCGTGGGCCGAGACCGGCTCTAGCGCACGTTCCTCTTTTGCCACTCCCAGGCAGAGGGTGGAGGGGATGCCGCGATGGCGGAGCATCACCAGGCCGCACAAGGCCTGGACAAGACAGGTGCTTTGCCATGGTGTGCGCGACGCGGCGGCGGCTACGGCCCAGCCGACAGTCGACGCGGGCGCCATGTCGGGAGGAAGACGCTGCGGGGCCGCGCGCGGCGTAAGGCGCAGCAGCCGGGCGATCAGCCGGAACGGCACGCACAGGACTGCCGCACGGATGGCGCCCAGCAGGAACATCGATTCCAGCAGAAGGAAACGCTCATGGCCGCTTCGCTTCAGCAGCTTCGCCAGGTCAGACTTCAGAGACACGCACAAGGCCGTCGCGCTCGAGCTGGGTCAGAAAGGCGAGCAGATCAGCGGCGATCCGGGCCTGCTCGCCGCTGTACTCCTTCTCTACCCTGCGGCAGAGCTCGTCCACGCGGATGGGGGAGTCCAGCAGTTCCCAGATCCGTCTGCCGATGCTGTCGAGGGAGACGTAGTTGTTCCCTGCCATGTTGAGTATGATCAGGTCCTCGTCAACCGGTGCGGTCATCAGCCCCTCGACTCTTACCACGGATGTTTCCGGTTCAATCGCCATGCTTCCTCCCTGTCATCGTTGTCGCCATGTCACAGAATTCTCCGACAGCCAGCCAGGTAGCCGAAGCGTTCCATCATCTCTCCATGGGCCGCTATCAACCGTTCCAACTGCCGCTCCGTCAGCTCTTGCCGCCAGGAACCGGCTTCGCCGCGCCGGAAAAAGGAAGCCGATTTCACGGGGCGTTCACGAAACCCCTTGTCATTTTCCTGTCGCCGCAGTTCAGCAAAACCGGAAAAGGCGACCGCCTTCCGCAGCCGCGCTGCCTCCCGGGGCAACCCGAGAAAGCTTGCCACCTCGCCGAAAACCGACTCGGTATCGCGCAGCAGGTCCTCGTACCGCACCGGGAACACGGGGAGGCCGGAGTCGTCGAGCCAGCTTTTGACATGGCCGCTCCATGAGCCGAGGAACTGCCGCAGCTGGTCGGACATCTCGCCAACGGAGCGGGCAATGGCGAAATCGGGGTTGCAGAGGTTCTCCACCGCCTTGTCAATCCCGGTCCCCCAGTGGTTGGCGCACGAGGCCGCCATGTCCAGGGGGTTGCGCAGGATGTAGACCACCCCGGCCGTCGCATCGGCGGGAAAGAGCGGTTCCCCCTTGTCGGTGCGGCTCCACGCATCGTGCACCTTCATGTAGAGGTCCTCCTTCTCGAAGCGTTGCATGCAGCGGTAGACGCAAGGCCGCAGTCGTTCGACCATGTTGTCGCCCAGCGCCGACGCCTCGATGCCGGCCCACTCGTCGAACCAGACGCGGGCGCTGGCAATCGGTCCCCCATTCAGGCTGTTGATGTTGGCCGGCTCGGCGGCGTCGCTCAGGTAGTTGGTGAGCAGTGCCCTCATCCAGGTATTGCCGGACTTGGGATACGAGGCGAGCCAGAACATGTCACCCATGGAGGATTTTCTCCGCGACCGTAGGGACCCGCCCCTCGACAACCGTGATGTCGGGAACCGTCTCCCCGGGGAGTTCCGGGAGCGTGAAGCAGGCGAACGGCAGCGAAACGGCGATGCCGTACAGGCTATAGAGGTATCTATCGGTCATGGCTGCTCTTGGTCAAGGATGTCGGCCAGCTCTTCCATGCACCACGTTCCGCGCGGCCGTGTCAGCTGGCTGATGCGGCAGCCCTGGGCAATCGAGGCGGCGATCCGCAGGTGCGCGCCCTTGTCCAGGAGGGCGTCGGCAATCCGGCTGTTGTAGAGGAGCTTCCCCATGGCACGGAACCGTTCCGCCCCGCCAGGCTCGCCCCGTCTTATATCCTCCTTGTTATGCACCGACAGAAAGTACACGGCACGCAGCGGCAGCGAATCTTCAGAAAAGCACTGCGGAACCGACAGGCTGAGTCGGTTTGCGTCAAGGCGCGGCAGCCCTGCGGCATCGATAGCGAGCTTATTCAAGGAGTCGGGCCAGAGAGCCAGGTCGGGGAAGGTGGGCCGGACCACCGGCTCTCCGGCAGGGTCAAGGCCGACCGCAGCGAGATCATCGGCAAGGAGCGACCATCCCCGCAGCGCCAGCGCAGCCGCGAGCGAAGACTTCCCCGCCCCCGAATCGCCGGCGAGCAGCACCGCGCCGGCCCCGTTCGACACGGCAGCGGCATGAAGCGCCAACATCCCCCGCTGAAAGAGGAGGGCGGCCGTCGGCGTCATCCGCAGGAAACGGAAGATTGCCTCCTCATCGCCACCGGCGACCGGTTCTATGGTCACCGAGCTTCCGCTCTCCACCAGATAACGCGCTACTTCCGGCACCTCAAGAAGGAAACGGCCCCGCGCCGCCCGCCAGAGCACCCCTTCGGCATTTACGAGATCGAGTCCGGCAGGCACGGCGGCGAATTTGACCAAAACATCGGCAAGAAAGGAAGAGAACGGATAGGTCATGGGTCAGGGAGTAAATATTCCGCGATAATTTCCATGAATTCCCCCCCTTGCATGAAATCGTGCATCACCGGCTCTATGTATAATTAAACATGGCCAATTATGCATTGTCAATGACATGCTTTCCCTTTAGAGCGGGGGGTACTGATGATCTTCGCTGAAAAACCGGTTCACCAGCAGCCCCGCCATGATGTCGCGGGTGAGGAAGTACCTAAAGGGCATAAAGGGAGGGAGTTTTTTGTGGAATTGCGGAAGATTGGCAGCATTCAGGAGATAATTTCACCTGACTGCAGGAGAAGAGAATTCGGAGCGATGTCGGTAAAGCCGATGAAGTCAAGGATCGTCTCCAGGCGGCCGCCCCGGCAGGTCGTGGAGAACTTCTCACTGCGTCGAGCGGATGAATATCTGGGTTGCGTAGTAATAACCGTTGCGGTCACGGACCACGCCGACGCCGGTGGCGGCAAACTCCCGTTCCAGTATGTTTTCGCGATGTTCCCTGCTCGTCAGCCACTCCTTCAACATTGCTTCGCCGCTCTGCCTGTGCCCAAAAGCTCTGGCGACGTTCTCTGCGATCATCCGCCAGTCCGCCAGATTTAGCGCCAGTGCCCGTGCCTTCAGGTCCTGCCCGCGGCTGTCGACATGGCCGAGGTATTCGTGATTGGCCATGTCCAGGCTGTGAAGCCGAGCCATGCTCTGCAGCTCAGGGGAGTGTCGCAACGGTCGCAGTCCGTTCTTCTGCCTGATCCCATTGACCGCCTCAAAAATCCGCTGTTCGATTTCGACAGGCGACTGCTCCTTGTTGCCGGATCTTGCCCCCCTGTCCCCGGCAATGCATGGCGCATGCACGAGCAGAAACAGAAAGGAAAGCAGGGATACGGCTCCTCTGGCAAACATAGCTCTACCCTCGACGATGGATTTGCTGCACGCAGACAATATATGTCATTATCTCCCCCCGGGCAACAAGGCAATGGCGAACCGCACCGGCCGCCGTTTCCCTTCCCCCTGTTTTTGTTTTACAAGAATGGTTGATTTTGTTAGGATGAAAAACCTGTAAAACGCGCAGTAAAGGGATTTTATGTCTGAACTTACCCCGATGATGCGGCAATATCTGGAGATAAAGGCCGATTATCCGGATGCAATCCTCTTCTTCCGGCTGGGTGATTTTTACGAGATGTTTCTCGACGATGCGGTCAAGGCGTCGCGCATCCTCGATATCACCCTCACCTCCCGCAACAAGAACTCCGAAGGGGCGGACGTTCCGCTCTGCGGAGTGCCGTACCACTCGGTCACCCCCTACATCGCCCGGCTGATCGAGGCGGGGGAGAAGGTCGCCATCTGCGAGCAGGTGGAGGACCCGAAGGCCGCCAAGGGGATCGTCAAGCGGGAGGTGGTCAAGGTCGTCACCCCCGGGATGGTCATCGATGCGGACAGCCTCTCCCCCAAGGAGAACAACTATCTCCTCTCCCTCTACGGCGCCGACGGGCGCTGGGGGGTGTCGTACCTCGACCTCTCCACCGGCGAGTTCCGGGTCACCGAGCTGGATGGCAGGGATGGGGCGTTCGCCGAGGTCGCCTGCGTCAATCCGCGGGAGATCCTGCTCCCCCTCCAGTTCCGGGACAGCGGCGAGGCGGGGGCGCTGACCGGCGCCGGGGCGATGGTCACCTTTCTCGACGAGTGGGTGTACGATCCGGATTACTCGAAGAGGCTGTTCCAGTGCCAGTTCGGGGTCGCCTCCCCGGAGCTCCTCGGCGGCAGGGGGGGGAGGCACGGGGTCGCCGCCGCCGGCGCCGTTCTCCACTACCTCCAGCAGACCCAGCTGGGGAGGGCGGAGCACGTCCGGGAGATCGCTTGGTATGAGACCAGGGAACACCTGGTGCTGGACGAGGCGACCAGGAGAAACCTGGAGCTGACCGCCACCCTCGCCGAGGGGAAGCGGAAGGGGTCGCTCCTCGGTCTCATGGACCGCACCGCCACCGCCATGGGGGGGCGAAAGTTAAAGCAGTGGATCAGCTATCCGCTGATATCCGTCGAATTGATCAGGGAACGGCAGGATGCGGTCGAGGAGCTACTGGGCGACCCGGGGCGGCGACGGGAGCTCGCGGCGCTCCTCGGCGGGGTCCATGACCTGGAGCGGCTGAACGGCCGGATCAGCCTGGCGAGCGCCGGGGCCAAGGACCTGGTGGCCCTGGCCGATTCGCTGCTGCGGATTCCCGGTCTGCAGGGGCTCCTCTCCAGTGCGGCGGCGCCCCTGCTGCGACGGCTCCACGCCGGCACCGATCCGCTGGAGGAGCTGGCGGAGCTGATCAGGAAAGGGATCGTGGAGAACCCACCCTTTGTCCTGCGGGACGGGGGGATCATCGCCGACGGCTACAACGCGGAGCTGGACGAGCTGCGGGCGATCAGCCGCGAGGGGAAGGGGTTCATCGCCCGGCTGGAGGCGCAGGAGCGGGCGAGGACCGGCATCAACTCCCTGAAGATCCGCTACAACAAGGTGTTCGGCTATTACATCGAGGTCACCAGGACCAACCTCGCCGCGATTCCCGGCGACTACATCAGGCGCCAGACCCTGGCCAACGCCGAGCGGTTCGTCACCCCGGAACTGAAGGAGTACGAGGAGAAGGTGCTGGGGGCCGAAGAGCGGATCGCCGGGCTGGAATACGCGCTGTTTCAGGAGATCAGGGAGCGGGTCGCCGGCCAGGGTGCGCGGATCGCCCGGACCGCGGACCAGCTGGCCACCCTCGACCTCCTCGTCTCCCTGGCCGAGCTGGCCCATGACCGCGGTTACTGCCGGCCGGCGGTGGACGACGGTGACGTGATCGCCATTAGCGGGGGGAGACACCCGGTCATCGAGGGGATGAACCTCGGGGAGCGGTTCGTCCCCAACGACACCCATCTCGACAACCGGGAGAACCAGCTCCTGATCATAACCGGCCCGAACATGGCCGGTAAATCGACCTTCATGCGCCAGGTGGCGCTGATCACTCTCATGGCCCAGGTCGGCAGCTTCGTCCCGGCAGAAGAGGCGCGGATCGGGGTGGTGGACCGGATCTTCACCCGGGTCGGCGCCGCCGACAACCTCGCCCGGGGGCAGTCCACCTTCATGGTGGAGATGACCGAGACCGCCAACATCCTCCGCAACGCCACCCAGAAGAGCCTGATTATACTGGACGAGATCGGCCGGGGGACCTCGACCTTCGACGGCGTTTCCATCGCCTGGGCGGTCGCCGAGTTCCTTCACGACTCCGCTTGCCACGCGGCCAAGACCCTGTTCGCCACCCACTACCACGAACTGACCGAGCTGGCGGTCACCCGCGGCAGGATCAAGAACTGCAACATCGCGGTGAGAGAGTGGAACGACCAGATCATCTTCCTGCGCAAGATCGTGGCCGGCGGCGCGTCCCATTCCTACGGCATCCAGGTGGCGCGGCTGGCCGGGCTGCCGGTCGAGGTGATCGACCGGGCCAGGGAGATCCTGCACAACCTGGAAAAGGGGGAGTACGGGGAAGGGGGGGTGCCGCGGATCGCCAGGGGGAAGAAGACGGACAAGGGGGTCGCCTCCCCCCAGCTCTCCCTGTTCGAGGCGGAGGAAGACCTGCTCAGGAAGAGGCTGAAGGGGCTGAACGTGGCGACCCTAACCCCTCTGGAGGCGCTCAACATACTGGACGAACTGCGGGGGATGCTGTGAGGTCCTTCTGCCGGATGATCATCCTGCTCTGTGCCGTCTTTCTCCTGACCGCCCTGGCGCCGCGCCCCTCGATGGCGGAGAAGGGGGCGTCGGAGCAGAAGGCGGTCGAGAAGAAGAAGGCGGGGAAGAAGGGGGCGCAGGCGGGGACGGCCGGGAAGAAGGGGGCCGCCAAGGGCTCCGCGGCCAGGAGCTCCGCAGCCAAGGCCACCCGGGCCAAGGCGAAGCGGACGGAGGCTGCCCCGGCCGTGCAGAAGCGGGTCGAGGCTGTCCCGGCCGCTGAACCGGCCGTGAGTCAGCAGGGGGCCGGGGCGCTGGTCAGGGAGATGCGCCACTGGTCCAATCCCGACTATACCCGGATTGCCGTCACCCTCGACCGGGAGGTGCCATTCGAAACGCACCGGCTCCCCCAGCTCCCCAATTCGACCGCCCCGCCGCGGCTTTACATCGATCTGGCCGGAAAGCTCGGGGCCGGGGTGAAGGATATCCCGATCGGCGACGGCCTCCTGAAAACGGCGCGGATCGGCCAATACCGACCGGACACGGTGCGGGTGGTGCTCGACTTGGACAGCATCAAGGATTACAAGATCTTCACCTTTTCCGACCCGTTCCGGATCATCATCGACGTCAAGGGGGAGCGGCGGCAGGAACTGTCCCGCCCCCGGGAAACAGTGCTGGCGCCCCTCCCGGCGCCGGCGCTCAAGCCCGCGCCGGTGGAGGAAAAGGCCAGGGGCGCGGCCAAGCCGGCCATCGGCAAGATCCGGCGGATCGTGGTCGATGCGGGACACGGCGGCCATGACCCGGGGGCCATCGGCGCCGGCGGGACCCGGGAGAAGGACGTGGTCCTGCAGATCGCCCTGAAGCTGGCCGCCATGCTGCGCGCCGAGCTCGGCCTCGACGTGGTGCTGACCAGATCGACCGACGTCTTTCTGGAGCTGCAGGAGCGGACCGCCATCGCCAACCAGGTGGGCGCCGACCTGTTCGTCTCCATCCATGCCAACGCCTCCCTGAACAGGGGGGCAATGGGGATGGAGACCTACTATCTCAACCTCGCCAAGACGGAGAAGGCGGCCCAGCTCGCCGCCAAGGAAAACGGCACCTCCCTGGAGAAGGTGAGCCTGCTCCAGGCGGTCCTGTTCGACCTGATGGCCAATTACAAGCTCAACGATTCGGCCCACCTCGCCGATGAGGTGCAGAAGGCCGCCTACCGGAAGGTGAGCGCGGACTACCAGGGGGCCAGGAACCTGGGGGTGAAGCAGGGTCCCTTCTACGTGCTGGTTGGGGCCACCATGCCGAGCATCCTGGTGGAGACCGCCTTCCTGAGCAATGAGCGGGAGGAGGCGCTGCTGAGCGACCCCCAGTACCAGGAGACCACCGCCGCGGGGATCATGGAAGGGATCAAGGGGTATATTGCAAGTCTGAAATAATCAGACTGAAGGCTGAAGACTGAAGGTTTTCCTTTAGCCTTCAGCCTACAGCCTACAGCCTTCAGCCTGTTTTTCGAGGAACCATGGAATTCGACATCGACAGATATTTCCCCGATGAAACCCAGGAAGAGGGGGATGCGGGACGGGCTTCCTTCGACGAGAAGAGGCCGCTCTATCTCGCCGCCAGCAAGCACTTCCTCAACCATTACCGGGATGAGATCAAATACCGGCACCGGGCCGGGGCGAGCGGCGACTGGGTGGTGAAGGTGCTCACCGCCATGTCCGACACCCTGATCACCAAGCTGTTCCGCTGCATCACCCAGGACCTGTCCGACTCGCGCCTGGCGGACGAGCAGCTGACGCTGGTGGCGATCGGCGGCTATGGCCGGGGGGAGCTCAACCCCAATTCCGACATCGACCTGATGTTCCTCCACAGCGGCAAGGCCCCCCAGCGGATCGAGAACATCGCCCAGAAGCTCCTCTACTTTCTCTGGGACATGCGCCTGGATGTCGGCTACTCGGTGCGCACCCCCGCCGATTGCCTGGAGATGGCCAAATCCGACATGACCGTCAAGACCGCCCTGCTGGACAGCCGTTTCCTGGTCGGCAGCCAGCAGCTCTACGGCACGTTCCAGAAGCTCCTCTTCACCCAGATCCTGGCCAAGGGGAGTGACGCCTTCATCCGGGAGAAGCTGGACGAGCTGAAGAAGAGACGGGAGAAGTACGGTGCCTCGGTATACATCCTGGAACCGAACATCAAGGAGGGGGAAGGGGCGCTCAGGGACCTCCATACCGCTCTCTGGGTGGCCAAGATCAAGTACAAGATCAACCAGCCACGGGAACTGATCATCAAGGGGGTGCTGTCGGAGGAGGAACTGGCCAGCTATGCCAACTCCCTCTCCTACCTCTGGCGGATCAGGAACGAGCTCCACTACCTCGCCGGCCGCAAGAACGACCAGCTCACCTTCGACGCCCAGATCAAGCTCGCCAGCTTCTTCGGCTATGAGGACAGGGGGAAGTCGCTGGCGGTGGAAGAATTCATGAGGGACTACTACCTGCACGCCACCAGGGTGGAGCATTTTTCATCGAGCCTGATCTCCCGCTGCGTGGTGCGGGAGGAGGGGGCCAGCAAGCTCCTCGGCTATTTCATCCGGCGGCCGGTGGGGGAGGGGTTTTACGTCATAAAAGGGGAGCTGGTGATCCCCGACGAGTCGATCATCGAAAAAGAGCCGGCGCGGCTGATGAAGATCTTCGAGTACGCCCAGAAGCATGGCGTTTCCCTCAACATCAAGGTGAAATCCCTCATCCGGCGTAGCCTCGATCTGGTCCACGACAAATTCCGGCGCAACAAGGAGGTCAACGCCTCGTTTTTCAACATCCTCCGCGCCGACAAGGGGGTCGCCGAGACCCTCCGGCTGATGCACCACCTGGAGTTCCTGAACCGCTTCATTCCCGAGTTCGAGCGGATCTACTGCAAGGTCCAGCACGACCTCTATCACATCTACACGGTCGACGTCCATTCGCTGTTCGCCGTCGAAGAGATCATCCGGCTCCAGCATGGGGAGCACAAGAAGGAGCTGCCGCTCCTGACCCGGCTCGCCAACGAGGTGGACAAGCGGGAGCTCCTGCTGCTGGCGGTCATGCTGCACGACATCGGCAAGGGGGAAGGGGGGGGGCACGCCGACATCGGCGCCGCGCTGATTCCCACCATGGCCCGCCGGATGGGGCTTTCCAGGGAGGACACCGAGCGGCTGCAGTTCCTGTTGCGCAACCATATCCTGATGGCCCACATCGCCCAGCGCCGCGACCTCCACGATGAAAGGATGATCATCCAGTTCGCCCGCCAGCTGGGGAAGAGTGAAAACCTGAAGATGCTCTATCTCCTCACCTATGCCGACATCAAGGGGGTCGGGCCGGACGTCTGGACCGAGTGGAAGGCCCTGCTCCTCCAGGAGCTCTACGAGAAGGCCTTTCAGGTCCTGGAGCGGGGCGATTTCCGGCTGGAGGCGAGCAGCGAGCGGGTCAAGAAGGTCAAACGGAAGGTCCTGGAGATCCTGGAAGACGAATTCCCGGCGGCCCAGGTGAAGGAGGAGCTGAAGGCGCTGACCACCCGGCATCTCCTCTCCAACCAGCCGCAGGTGCTGGCCGAGCATGTCCGCATCCTCCTGGCGCTCGGCGACAGCAAGATCATCATGCGGGTCGCTCACGAGATCGACAGGGGTTATTCCAATTTCACCATCTGCACCCTTGACGTTCCCGGCCTCTTTTCCATGATAACCGGGGTGATGGCCGCCAACGGCTTCAACATCCTGGGCGCCCAGATCCACACCAGCACCAACGGCAAGGCCCTGGACGTCCTCCAGGTCAACTCCCCGCAAGGGTTCGTCATTACCGATGAGAGCCGCTGGCAGCGCCTCCAGGAGGACATGCGGCAGGTCCTGGAGGGGAAGGTGCGGGTCACCGCCCTGGTCGAGAAGAAGCAGCGGCCGACCCTGCTGATCGAAAAACCGAAGCCGCGCTTCCCGTCCCGGGTGGAAATCGACAATGAGGTGTCGGAGGACTACACGGTCATCGATATCTACACCCACGACAAGGTCGGCCTCCTCTACCGGATCACCAGCACCCTCACCGACCTCGGCCTCTACATCGGCGTCTCCAAGATATCGACCAAGGTCGATCAGGTGGCGGACGTCTTCTATGTCAAGGACATCTTCGGCCACAAGGTGACCAGCCCGGACAAGCTGGCGGAGATCAGGGAGCGCCTGCTGAAGGCGATCAACGATGAATGAGGCGGACCACTACCTCGACCTGTTTCTCAATTACCTGCAGGTGGAGAAAGGGCTCGCCGGCAACACCCTGGAGGCGTACAGCCGCGATGTCGGCAAATACCTGAATTTCCTCGGCGGCAGAGGGAGCGGCGAGTTCGGCTCGGTCAGGCCGATCGATGTCGCCTCTTTCCTGCAACGGCTCAAGGAGGAGGGGATCGGGCCGCGCAGCCGGGCCCGGGCACTCTCCGCGGTCAGGATGTTTCACCGCTTCCTGATGATCGAGAACTACTGCGACCTCAATCCCACCTCGATCATCGAGGCGCCCAAGGCCCCGCAGAAGCTCCCCTCCATCCTCACGGCGCGGGAGGTGGAAAGGCTGCTGGCGGCGCCTGCCGGTGCGGATGACGGCGCTGTCCGTGACCGGGCCATGCTCGAACTCCTCTACGCCACCGGCCTGAGGGTGTCGGAGCTGGTGGCCCTGAGGGTGAGGGACGTGAACCTGGATGCGGGGTATCTGCTGACCATGGGGAAGGGGAGCAAGGAGCGGCTGGTGCCGATCGGTGAATCGGCCCGGGCGGCCCTGGCGGAGTACGCGGCATCGGCCCGTCCCGCAGCCCTCAGGGGGGGGGAGTGCGATTGCCTGTTCCTGAGCCGGCTAGGCGGGGGGATGAGCCGCCAGGCTTTCTGGAACATCATCAAGAAGAGGGCCGGCGAGGCGGGCATCGTAAAGAACATATCCCCCCACACCCTCAGGCATTCCTTCGCCACCCATCTGCTGGAAAACGGCGCGGACCTGAGGAGTGTGCAGCTCATGCTCGGCCATGCCGACCTTTCCACCACCCAGATATACACCCATGTCACCAGGGAGCGGTTGAAGCGGCTCCATGAGGAATTCCACCCGCGGGGGTGAAACGAATGTGGAGTGCGGAATTCGGAGTGCGGAATGAAAAGACTTTAAATTCCGAATTCCGCAC
>JAMPXD010000023.1 GCA_023701365.1 Geobacteraceae bacterium | reverse complement strand
GGCATCGGCAACTGCTAGCCGCCAGCAACCAGCGACCAGCGACCAGCGACCAGCGACCAGCGACCAGCGACCAGCGACCAGCGACCAGCGACCAGCGACCAGCGACCAGCGACCAGCGACCAGCGACCAGGTGCTGACCGTCCCGACACCGGCAAAAGGATTGACATCCGTCCCTTTTTCTGTTAACACACGGTTTTATTTTTACTGAAAACGGCGGAGCAACCGCTCCCGTCACGAGGCTCATCATATGGCTTGGTTCAAGAAGGACAAGACGCCGCTGGCGCAGCAGGAAGCGAAGAAGGTCAAGGTGCCGGAGGGGCTCTGGACAAAGTGTTCGAACTGCTCGGAGGTCATCATCACCAAGGAGATCGAGAAGAACCTCAACGTCTGCCCCAAATGCAATCAGCACTTCCGCGTTTCGGCCAGGCAGCGGTTCGACCTCCTCCTCGACGCCGGGAGCTTCGTCGAGCACGACCAGGACATGGTGTCGGTGGACTTTCTCCAGTTCAAGGACTCCAAGAGCTACCAGGAGCGGATCAACGCCTCGGTGGCCAAGGGGGGTTCCAAGGACGCCATCATCTGCGGCGCGGGGCGGATCGAGGGGACCCCGGTGCAGATAGCGATCTTCGACTTCTCCTTCATGGGGGGGAGCATGGGGAGCGTGGTCGGGGAAAAGATCACCAGGGCCATCGAACGCGCCCTCGACAGCCATACCCCGGTGGTGATCGTCTCCGCTTCGGGGGGTGCCCGCATGCAGGAGAGCATCCTGTCGCTGATGCAGATGGCCAAGACCTCGGCGGCCCTGGCGAAGCTGCGGGAAAAGGGGCTCCCCTACATCTCCGTGCTGACCGACCCGACCACCGGCGGCGTCACCGCCAGCTTCGCCATGCTGGGGGACGTGAACATCGCCGAGCCGAAGGCGCTGATCGGTTTCGCCGGCCCGCGGGTGATCGAGCAGACCATCCGGCAGAAGCTCCCCGAGGGGTTCCAGCGGGCCGAGTATCTCCTCGACCACGGGATGGTCGATATCATCGTGGAGCGCAAGGACATGCGGGAGACGCTGTCAAAGATCCTGAAGATGCTGTACCGGCCGTAAAGGGCCATTGTCGCAAAGGGCCTGTAGGGGCGAAGCAAGGTTCATCTGCTTCGCCCTGTTTTTGTGTCGCCAGCCAGAAGAGGCGCTGCGTAAATCCAGGGAACAGACATGCCTCTAAATGGTCGCTGTGTTAACATTGTGGTCATCTGTAGTTCCCCTCAATTGTATGGACTTTTCCCCCCGGATTTCCTATAATCCCCGCCTGTCATGACCTACCGGGAAACCCTCGCATATATCTACGGCCTGGCCCGCTTCGGCATGAAGCCGGGGCTGGAAAGAATCTCCGCCCTCCTTGACAATCTCGGCAACCCCCACCGCCGGATACGGGCGGTCCACGTGGCCGGCACCAACGGCAAGGGGTCCACGGCTGCTTTTCTCTCCGCCATCGTTGCCGCCGGGGGGTACCGGGTGGGGCTGTTCACCTCGCCGCATCTGATCCACTTCACCGAGCGGATCAGGATAAACGGCGCCGAGATCGGCGAGGATGCGGTGATACGGCTGGCGGAGCGGATATTAAAGGTCGCCCCCGAAGGGGCCACCTTTTTCGAGATCGTGACGGCCATGGCGCTCCTCCACTTCGCCGAAGAAGGGGTGGAGCTGGCGGTCCTGGAGGCCGGGATGGGGGGTGGGCTGGACGCCACCAACGCGGTTTCCGGGATACTGTCGGTCATCACGCCGGTAAGCCTTGACCATTGCGAATACCTCGGCGCGACCGTCGCGGAGATCGCCTCCGAGAAGGGGGGGGTGGTGAAGCCGGGCCGGCCACTGGTCCTCTCCCCGCAGCTGCCCGAGGCCCTTGAGGTCCTGAGAACGCGCTGCACCGAGTCGGGAAGCCCCTTTTATCTGGCGGGAACGGATTTTTCGGCGTACTGGGAGGGGGAAGGGCTTGCCTACCGGGGCCTGCAACTCTCCCTTTCCGGCCTGAAGCCGGGCCTTGCCGGCCGCTATCAGGCGGAGAACGCCGCTTCCGCCCTCTGCGCTGCCGAGCTGTTGCGGGGACAAGGTTTTCCCCTGGACGATGCGGCCCTGCGGCGGGGAATCGAGGAGGCCCGCTGGCCGGGGAGGATGGAGCTGTTCGGGGAATCGCCCCGCTTTCTCCTCGACGGCGCCCACAACGCAGCCGGCAGCGAGGCTCTCGCCGAGGCCCTGGCGGATATCCCCCGCGGCCGCCTCCTGATCGTGGCGGGGGTGATGGGAGACAAGGACGCGGCAGGGATTCTCGCCCCTCTGCTCCCCCTGGCAACCCGGGTCTTTGCGGTCTCGCCGAATCTGGAGCGGGCCATGCCGTCGGCCGCGCTCGCCACTCTCTGCCATGAACAGGGGGCAGAGTGCATAGACGCCGGGGCTGTTGCCGCCGGCCTCTCCCTGGCCGGGGAAGCGGCGGGGCCGGACGACCTGGTGCTCGTCTGCGGCTCCCTATTTACGGTCGGCGAGGCGAGGGCCGTTCTCCTTGCGGAGCGCTTCGAGCCGTGCCGCGGGTAAACCATATTCAACCACCAGGACACAAAGACACCAAGAACTACAAAATCGCTGATCTATCGATTTTCTTGGTGTCTTGGTGGTGAGAGCTTTTAGATGTCTACAGGACGCATGGATGAGGCAACTAATCACTAAAATATTGCCGGTCGCGCTCTTCCTGGCGTCCAGTCTCCCCCTTGCGGTGTCCGGGGCGGAACTGCCCGGGGCCGGCGAGGTCAAGGTCAAGGCGGATGCCATCTCCTACGACCGGGAGAAGGATACCCTCCAGGCCGACGGCAACGTGGAGATACGGTGGGGCCAGTTCACCCTCGACTCCGACACCGCCCTGGTCAGGCAGGGGGAAAATGAGGCCGTTGCCGAGGGGAAGGTGAAGCTCCGGAAGGATGGCGACATCCTCACCAGCGACCGGATCAGGATCAACTACCTGACCGAGCAGGGGGAAGTGGAGAACGGCGCACTCTTCGTCAAGCAGTGGAATTTTCACCTGCGGGGCGCCCGCTTCCTCAAGACCGGCGCGGAGCAGTATCGGCTGGAAAGGGGGACCTTCACCACCTGCGACGGCCCTGAGCCGAGCTGGAGGTTCAGCGCCAGCGACCTGGATGTGTCCGTCGAGGATTACGCGCGGGGGAGGAATGCCGTCTTCTATGTCAAAGACATCCCGGTCTTCTATACCCCGTACCTCGTCTTTCCCGTCAAGCGCGAGCGGCAGTCGGGGTTTCTGTTTCCCCGGATCGGCAACTCCACCAAGAAGGGGTTCAGTCTGGATGTCCCCTTTTACTGGGCGATTTCGCCCAGCCAGGACCTTACCTTTGACCTCGATTTCCAGACGAAAAGGGGGGCGGGCCTCGGTGTCGATTACCGCTTCCTGCGGCCGCGGGAAAGCGGCGGGGAGTACAAGGGGTATCTCATCTACGATACCGATCAGGAGAAGGGGCGCGGCTACCTGATGCTCAAGGGGCAAGAGTTCCTTTCTTCCTCCCTGTCCCTCACAACGGACGTGAATCTCACCATAGACCGGGATTTCTTCCGGGACTTCGGCGAAGCGAGCGGCGATTACAACCGCCAGCTTCTCGATTCAACGGCATTCCTGACGAAGAACTTGGGGGGAAGCTCTTTCACCGGCGAGGCGAGGTACGTCGACAACCTGGATGCGCCGAGCAACCGCGTGACCCTGCAAAAACTCCCGACCCTCACCTTTACCCGGGCAAGGAGCCCCATCGGCGGGACACCCGTATATTTCGGCCTCGACTCGAGCTTCACCAACTTCTATCGCGATGATGGGATTCGCGGACAGCGACTCGACCTCCATCCCACCCTCGCCTTCTATCACGCAATTCCCAATGGGATCGATTTTTCCGTCTGGGGGGGGTACCGCCAGAGGCTCTACAACGGCTACGGCGCCGAAACCGGGGATGGCTACCGCGATGCAGGCCTGTTCGATGGCGGCGCCACCGTCTCCACTTCCCTGGCCAGGGTCTACGGCATAGACCGCGGCGAGCTGCGGGCCGTGAGGCACACCATCATCCCCGAGCTGAGTTACCAGGTCGTACAGCAGAAGGACCAGGAGCGGCTCCCCTTTTTCAACTTTGACGACCGGGTCGTGGGGGGGGAGATGGTCACCTGGTCTTTGTCCAACTTCGTGACCGGCAAGCAGGTCGATCCCGCCGGCGCTTCCCTCTACCGCGACCTCCTCTATCTCCGGCTCAGCCAGGGATACCAGGCGAGCGGCTCCAGGCGCGAACTCCTTACCCTGGTCGATGAAGGGCGGCGCTTTACCGACATCCGGCTTGAGGCCAGCTACAGCCCGGCAAAGAACTTCTCCATTGCCACCGACAGCCGCTACAACCCCAACCGGACCAGGTTCTCTACCGCCAGCCTGGGATTGGACCTGAATGACGGCGGCGGGAACCTGGCGGCGCTCAGCTACCGCTTTGCCCGGGGCGAGGTGCAGTACCTGGAGGGGAAGGCGGCGCTTTCCCTTGTCAAACCATTCGTTTTTAATTACACTGGCCGCTACTCGTTCGACAAGGGGGGATTCCTCGAATCCTTCGTCAGTGCCGAGTATAAGCGGCAGTGCTGGAGCGTGACCCTTTCCTACCGGGACCGCCCGGATAACCGGGAGTTCCTGGTCAGCTTCACCCTGGCGGGAGTCGGCGCCATCGGCCCGGTGAAGGCCCTGTAGGATATCGCCGCCCCGGCAGCAACAACTTTGACACGGAGGCATGCATGGCAGCAACGTTTACTCCCCGTTCCATCCTGGTGACAGGCGGCGCGGGTTTCATCGGCGCCAACTTCATCAACCATTTCATGCCGGCCAATCCCGACTGCCGGGTGACAAACCTGGATATCCTGACCTATGCCGGCAACCTGGAAAACCTCAAGGGGGTTGAGCGGAACCCCTGCTACCGGTTCGTCCGCGGGGACATCTGCGACGCCCCCCTGATCGCGGAGATCCTCGCTGCGGAGAAGATCGACGCAGTGGTCCACTTTGCCGCCGAGTCCCACGTGGACCGCTCCATCAGCGGCCCCGAGATCTTCGTCAGGACCAATGTCCTCGGCACCCAGGTCCTCCTGGAGGAGAGCCGCAGGCATTGGCAGGGCGGGGTAGTCCCCGAATTCCGCTTTCTCCAGGTTTCCACCGACGAGGTCTACGGCTCCCTCGGCGCGACCGGCTACTTCACCGAGGAGACCCCCCTTGCCCCCAACTCCCCCTACTCGGCGAGCAAGGCCGGGGCCGACCTGCTGGTGCGGGCCTACCGGGAGACCTACGGCTTTCCTACACTCAACACCCGCTGCTCCAACAACTACGGCCCCTACCAGTTCCCGGAAAAGCTCATCCCCCTCATGATCCACAATATCATCGCCGGCAAGCCCCTGCCGGTCTACGGCGACGGTCTGAACGTGCGGGACTGGCTCCATGTCAAGGACCATTCCCGGGCGATCGAGACGGTCCTGAAGGCGGGCCGGCTCGGGGACATCTACAACATCGGCGGCAACAACGAATGGAAGAACATCGACATCGTCAACCTGGTCTGCGACCTGCTGGACGGGAAGCTGGGCCGCCAGCAGGGGGAGAACCGCCGGCTGATCACATTCGTCAAGGACCGGCCGGGGCACGACCGCCGCTACGCCATCGACGCCGGGAAGATCAAACTGGACCTGGACTGGGAGCCCTCCTACACCTTCGAGCAGGGGATCGCCGAGACCATCGACTGGTACCTCGCCAACCGTGAGTGGGTGGCGGACGTCACCAGCGGCGCCTACCGGGAGTATTACGAAAAACAGTACGGGGATAGACGGTAACTGGTCGCTGGTCGCTGGTCACTGGTCACTGGTCACTGGTTGCTGGTTGCTGGTTGCTGGTTGCTGGTTGCTGGTCGCTGGTCGCTGGTCGCAGTTTTACAAGGAGAAAGCCATGATTCTGGTAGTCGGCGCCAATGGGATGCTCGGCCAGGACCTGATGCAGGTCCTCACCGGAGATGTGCGGGGGGTGGATATCGAGGAGATCGACATCACCTCCCTCGAATCGACGCGGCGGGTCCTGTTGACCCTGAAGCCGGCGGTGGTGGTAAACGCCGCCGCCTACACCGACGTGGACGGCTGCGAGACCAACAGGGAGCTGGCCATGCAGGTGAACGGCGAGGGAGTCGCCCACCTGGCCCTGACGGCCCTGGAGATCGGGGCGCGGCTGGTCCAGGTGAGCACCGACTACGTCTTCGATGGGAAAAAGGAGAGCCCCTGGCGGGAGGACGACCCTACCGGCCCCTTGAGCGTATACGGCGAATCGAAGCTGGCCGGGGAGCTGAACGCCCGTCTCGTGCCGGATCATCTGATCGTCCGGACCCAGTGGCTCTATGGTCTCAACGGCAAGAACTTCGTGGAGACCATGCTCCGTCTCGCCGGGGAGAAAAAGGAGCTGTCCGTGGTGGACGACCAGATCGGCTCACCAACCTGGACGGTCGATCTCAGCCTGGCGATCAAGGCGCTGCTCGACAAGGGGTGCCGCGGGACCTACCACGCGGCCAATGCCGGCTATTGCTCCTGGAACAGCTTCGCCCGGGCCATTTTCGAGGAGGCCGGCCTGGACGTGAAGGTAAATCCCATGAGCACGAAGGATCTGGGCCGGCCGGCAGTGCGTCCCCTCTACTCGGTCCTTGACTGCGGGAAGCTCGCTGCGGATACCGGCTTCGCGCCCGAGCCGTGGCGGCAGGCGCTGCGGAAATATCTGCAACTTAGGAAAACCGGTTAACCACCAGGAAGATCAGGTTGAGACTCGATGCAAGGAGATCATGAAATGGAACATGGTGAACGCCCCTGGGGGACTTATACGGTTCTTGAGGAGAACAAAAATTACAAGATCAAGCGGATCGAGGTGAATCCGGGGCAGCGCCTCTCCCTGCAGATGCACCATCACCGGAGCGAGCACTGGATTGTGGTCTCCGGCTCGGCCAGGGTCACCTGCGGCGACCGTGAGTTCATCGTTAACGTCAACGAGTCCACCTTCATCCCGATCGGCGCCCAGCACCGGCTGGAGAACCGGGGCGTCATCCCCCTCACCATCATCGAGGTCCAGAGCGGTGAATACCTGGGAGAGGACGACATCGTCCGTTTCAAGGACGACTATCAGCGCTGCGAGAACAACGGGGAGACCCTCCCGTAACAGCAGCCTATCCGTTGGCGGGCGTTCAAGGAAACCTATGTCGTATGCAGGGAAGATGAAAAAATCCGCATTCAGTGTCATTCTGTTACTTATGCTCGCAGTAACCGGATGTGCCGCCGTGTCGCCAAAGCCTTTTGCGAGATCAAATGCCATTCCCCCGGGAAAGATGGCCATCCTGCCGTTTCAGAATCTGAGTGATAACGGCGAAGCCGGCAAGGTCATGGATGGCCTGTTGCCGATGACGTTTATCCAGTACACCCCCATGAAAATCGCCAGTCAGGACGAGGTCCGGGAAGGGGTGGAGAAGCTGAAGATAGGGTCATTCCCGTCAAGGCAGAAAATGAAGCAGCTCAAGCAGCTGCTCGGCGTGGATTACCTGGTGGTCGGGACGGTCTTCACTTTTACCCCGGGCGATGCCCCGGTTGTTTCTCTCGCTGTCAGGGTGCTCGACGCGGAAACGGCAGACGCAGTCTGGGCGCTCAACCTTGAGAGAAAGGGAAAAGACGCCGGTAAACTGTTCGGCGCCGGCACGGTCCGCTCGGTGCACATGCTTGCCCAAATGGCGGTCGAGGAGATTGTCCGGACTTTCAGCAAATCGGTGGCGCGGGGAAGCGCCGGGGAGCCCGGCCCTGCCACAGTCATGGCTCCTGCGGCCGCCGGCACGGAGGCTGCGACGGCCGTTGTAACAACGGGAGAGACGGCGGGAACAGCAGTCGTTCCTCCCCCGGCAGTGCCCGAAGGAGAACCGCCCCTTTCCGCCCCGGAGAAGGAAGCTGCGGAAGCGGTCCCTGCCGCTCAATCCCAGCCGGAGCCGGCGTCAGTCCCGACAATCCCCGGGGAAGTCCCGCCCGCGGCTGCCAGGGAAGACGCAGTCCCGCAGCAGCCGCCATCTGTTGCCCCTGCTCCGGCTGACGATGATAAGAAGTCCGCAACCGGTGCCGAGGGAGTGTCTCGGCCTGTTGCAGAAACTGCCAAGCCGGCCGCCGGGGCGGCTGCCGCTCTTCCAGATGCTGCGCCGCAGCCTGTGCCGGCAAAGGTTGAAACAGGACCTGCCATCCTGGCAGAAAGGCCGTCTGATCTGCCAGCTCCGGCAACCGGGGAGAAAGGGGAGCCTCCCCCTCCAATGGACACCGCGCCGCGGGCTACGCTCGTGACGGGGATAAAGGTGGTTGCGGACGGATTCGAGATCACCACCGATGGAGCGGTTGCCGGCTATAAAACCTTTGCCTTGACAAAGCCGCCCCGCCTGGTGATTGATATCATCGGGGCGAAGAGCGGCGTGACCCGGAAAATCTCCCTCCAGGGCCATGGAGTCAGGGGCGTCCGCATCGGCGCGTATCCCGGTAAGGTGAGATTGGTGCTGGATTGGCGCCGCAAAATACCGCCGTATCGGATCGAGAAGAGCGACCGGGGCCTGAAGATCATCATCAATGATCTCCCTGCCGACGCCAGGGGAAGTCGCGGTGAG
The DNA here is from genome assembly GCA_023701365.1 of Geobacteraceae bacterium. Classification (GTDB taxonomy): domain Bacteria; phylum Desulfobacterota; class Desulfuromonadia; order Geobacterales; family Geobacteraceae; genus JAMPXD01. The sequence goes on along the minus strand of JAMPXD010000023.1, from coordinate 19,389 downwards.
CCGGTGCTGAACAATGCTGCGGCAGCGGGGCCTCCGCCGGCCAAGGCCGCCCGGTCCCGGAAGGGTGAAGCGGCCGCTGATCAGGGTACCTGCCCGGAAAGACCAGTGCAGGGCACAACCGGCAGTGGCGGCTCCTTGCTGGAACTGACGATAAATTTCGAGGTCAACGAGAGCGTGATAGACTCCGGATACTACACCCAGGCCGGAAAGGTTGCCGCTTTCATCAAGGAGAATCCAGGGGCATCTCTATCCATTGAGGGGCACGCGGATTATCTGGGGAGCCCCCGGTACAACCTGGCCCTTTCACAAAGGCGGGCAGACAGCGTCAGGGAGCTCCTCGAAAAAAACTTTTCCGCTGCATCTGCCAGGATAACCACCAGGGGGGCCGGCTGCAGCCAGCCCGTGGCCGACAATAAAATTCCCGAGGGAAGGGATAAGAACCGGCGCGCCATTGTTCGCGTGTTCGGCCCCGATCAGAAAAGGGCGCAAGGGATGCCGGTAAGGGCCGCTATCGGAGAGTAATTTTTGCGTATGCCGCATCTATTGACGGATATTCGACATACCTTCGTGCTCCATGTCGTGGCAGCCCATTTCAATAACGGCCTGCTTCCCGCCTCTTTGCTTTTCCTTTTCCTGACTCTGGTCAGTGGTGATCCGTATTTTGAACGCACAGTGCTGCACCTGATTATCCTTGCCCTCTGCATGGTGCCGGTTTCCTTCTTCTCCGGCTTGCGCGACTGGCGCACCAAGTTCCACAGCGGCCGTGCCCCCATTTTCTACAGAAAGATATGGCTCACGGCCATTCTATTTTTTCTGGTCGGGGGCGCTGCGGCCTTGCGCCTCACCCATCCAGATCTGGTCCTGCATGACGGTGTTTTCAAGCGGATCTATGTCGGCTGCCTGCTCAGCACCCTGCCGGTAGTGGTACTGCTGGGACATTATGGCGGAAAGCTGGCGTTCCAGTGGAAGAACATAAATCGGTAAGCGATCTCGTGGCGATGCCCAATCATTTTCAAGGCCGAAGGAGGAGGGAGCGAACATGCTGGCAGAACTCGTAAAAGTGCTCGAGGATAAGAGAAAGGATCTTGAAGGGGAACTTGCCGCGATTCACGAAAAACAGGCGCTGCTGCAGGCAGAAATGGAGCAACTGGCCCGGGAGGCCGAAGAAAGAGAGCGGGAACTTGCCCTGATAAGCGAGCAGTCGATAAGAAAATACAAGGTAATCTGGAAATCTTACATCCCTCCGAATCCCTTTCCCTGTCCCTTCTGTTTCGTGTTCCATAAGAAACTGTCCCCCCTCGAGCCCTTGGCAAGAGTAAACGATGTGGTACCGTTCAAATGCAAGGTGTGCGAAGAAACCTTTGAGATACCGGTTGAATTATTGTACGCCTGAGGAAGGAGGCCCAATGTACGCAGTGATTCTCGCCGGAGGGTCCGGCACCAGGTTCTGGCCCCTGTCCCGGAAAAGAAACCCGAAGCAGCTGATGTCGGTGTTCGGCGGTAAATCGATGCTCCAGCGGACCGTGGAACGGGTCCTGCCGCTCAAACCGAAGCGGATACTGGTGGTGACCAACGCCCTCCAGGCAGAGGAGACCACCCGGCAGCTCAGGGAGTATCAGCAGGCGTGCCGGATCGACGTCATCGCGGAGCCGGTGGGGCGCAACACGGCGCCGGCCATCGGCCTCGCCGCCTCGATCATCGCCCGCTACGACCCGGCGGGGGTGATGCTGGTCCTCCCCGCCGATCACTACATCGTGCAGGAGGAGAAGTTCCGCACCACAGTACTCAAGGCGCGCGAGGCTGCCCTGAACGGCTACCTGGTGACCATGGGGATCGTGCCGGCCCGGCCGGAAACCGGCTTCGGCTACATCGAGGCGGAGATGGAGGAGCGGGGCGCCGGGCCGTACCCGGTGCGGCGCTTCGTGGAGAAGCCGAACCTGGCGAAGGCCGTGGAGTTTCTCGATGCCGGGAACTTCTACTGGAACAGCGGCATGTTCATCTGGCGGGCCGACGTGATCCTCGACAACCTCCTGGCGCACATGCCGGAGCTTTCCGCGGTCCTTGCCCGGCTCACCTTCTCCGATGACGTCTGGGAGCTGGGAGACCTGCAACCGCAGATCGAGGGGATATACCGGGATATCAGGGGGGAGTCGATCGACTTCGGGGTGATGGAGCGGGCGGACAACGTGGTGGTCATCCCGGCCGACTTCGGCTGGAGCGACGTGGGGAGCTGGAGCGCCCTCCCGGAGGTGATGGAGCCCGACCAGGCGGGGAACGTGGCGATCGGCGTCCGGGAGGAGCTGGCCCTTGATGCGGGAAACTGCCTGGTCTACGGGGGGGGGAAGGTGGCCGCCCTGATCGGCGTGCAGGACCTGATCGTGGTCGATACCCCGGACGCGCTGCTGGTCTGCCACCGGGACCGGGCCCAGGATGTGAAGCGGATCGTGGAGGAGTTGGAGAAGCGTGGGCTCTCGGAATACCTGTGAGCTGGTAGGCATTTGTAGGGGCGACGCATGCGTCGCCCTTTGTTGGTCTGGTGCCGATAACCGGGCGAGGCATGCCTCGCCCCTACATATACGGAGGGATACATGAAGAAAGTACTGGTGACCTACCATTCCCTGACCGGCAACACTGCGGAGATGGCGCGGATGATTGCCGACGGGCTGGTGGATAAGGGGCTGGACGTGACCCTGAAGCGGGTGGAGGAGGTGGGGATCGATACCCTCCCCGGCTACGATGGCTTCGTGGTCGGCTCCCCCAACTATTTCGGCACCATGGCGTGGCCGGTGAAGAAGTTCGTGGACGAGAGCGTCAAGTATTTCAAGAAGCTGGACGGCAAGGCGGCCGCTGCCTTCACCTCGGCGGGGATGATCGGCGGGGGCGGGGAGACGGTGGTGCTCGACATCCTGAAGGCGTTCCTGATCCACGGCTGCGTGGTTCAGGGACTCACCTCCGCCGGCCACTACGGCCCGGTGGCGGTGGGGAAGCCGGACGAGCGGATCGCCAGGGAGGTCGGGGTGCTGGTGGAGAAGTACGCGGCACTGGTGGCGAAGCTGTAGGGGGACGGGGGAAGGGTGTTGACGAACGGCAGGCCGATATGGGACAATGACGCAATTACTGGAAATGCAAGGTGTCAATAATCCATGAACGGCTGGACCGGAAAAATACTGAAGGTTGACCTGACCAGCGGCCGTGCCTGGCGCGAGGATATCCCGACGGAGCTCCTCCACGCCTATCTGGGCGGGCGCGGGCTCGGGGTGCGGCTGCTGCGCGACCATTACCGGCTCGATCCCTTCGACCCGGCGATGCCACTCGTCTTCGCGGTCGGCCCGCTGTGCGGCACGACCGCCCCCACCGCCGCGCGGCTGACCGTGGTCTCCCGCTCACCGTTGACCTCCACCATCTACGACTGCTCCGCCGGCGGCCGGTTCGCCTGGCGGCTCAAGGGGGCCGGGGTGGATGCCCTCCACGTCAGCGGCGAGAGCCCCCGACCGGTTGTCCTCGTCGTCAACGGCGAGAGCGCCGAGCTGATACCCGCCGACTCCCTCTGGGGGAAAACCATTCACGAGACGGTCGCCGCTCTGGCCGGGAAGGGGAGCGTGGCGGCGATCGGCCCGGCCGGCGAGAACGGGGTCCTGTTCGCCAACATCATGATGGGGGAGGGGAACTCGGTGGGGCGGGGCGGCCTCGGCGCGGTGATGGGGAAGAAGCGCCTCAAGGCGGTGGTGGTGGAGGGCGAAAGACCGGTGGAGATCGCCGACCGGCAGCGCTTCGATCATGCCCGCCAGGACGTGATGCGCCTGTTCCGCGCCTCCCCGGTGATCTTCGGCGAGCTGGGGATCGCCGAGTACGGCACCCCGGCGCTGGTGGACCTGATGCGGCAGCGCCGGATGGCCCCCACCGAGAACTTCCGCAAGACCGTGTTCGCCGATTCCGGAAACTATGCCGGGCCGGCGCTCCGGCGCGACTTCCAGGCGCGCAAGGACGGCTGCTACGGTTGCCCGATCCAGTGCAAGAAGAGCACCCCCCAGGGGGAGCATCTCCCCGAATACGAGACCGTCTCCCACTTCGGCGCCCTGAACGGGATATCGAGCCTCTCCGCCATCGTCAGGGCCAACACCCTCTGCAACGAGCTGGGGCTCGACACCATCTCCGCCGCCGCCACCATCTCCGCCTGGGGCGAGGCACGGGGACGCTTTCCGGATGCTGCCGAGGTGGCGACGCTTCTCACCGACATCGCCTGGCGCAGAGGGGACGGCCTTCTCCTGTCGCTCGGCTCGCGCCGGGCTGCCGCGGAGCTGGGGCGGCCGGAGCTCTCCATGAGCGTCAAGGCCCTGGAACTTCCCGCCTACGACCCGCGCGGCGCCTATGGCATGGCGCTCGCCTACTGCACCAGCAACCGGGGAGGGTGCCACCTCCGGGCCTACCCCATCTCCCACGAGATCCTCCGCAAGCCGGTCCCCACGGACCGCTTCTCCTTCTCCGGCAAGGCGCGCATCATCAAGATCGCCGAGGACAGCAACGCGGCGGTCGACTCGCTGGTGGCCTGCAAGTTCTCCTTTTTCGGCGCGACCCTGGAGGAGTACGCCGAGCTCCTCAGCGCGACAACGCGCGTCGAATACACCCCCCAGACGCTCAAGGAGATCGGCGAGCGGATCTGCCTGACCGAGCGCTTCTACAACTGCGGCAACGGCTTCACTGCGGCCGAAGACAGGCTGCCGGAGCGGTTCCACGCGGAGCCGGGCTCCTCCGGCGAGGGGATCGACATCCCCCCCATCGACCGGGCGCGGTTCAACGAGGAGCTCGCCAAGTACTACCGGATCAGGGGGCTGACGCCGGAGGGGACCTTTGCGGATGCGGATTTTCTGGAGAAACAGCCTTAAATGCATGACCAGCTAGCCAAATACGCCGCCAGGCTGATCGCCGACCGCGCGGCCAGGCCGGACGGGATCGCCTTCGCCGCCCAGGACGACCTCCTGATCACCGAAGGCAATCCCGAGCTGGCCCGTCTCGCTGGTGACACCCTGTCCTGCCTCAGCGCCCTATCCCTGGTGGCGGCCCGGCCGTCGCTTCCCTTCGCCGACTTCCTGGTGCAGCGCGCCGAAACTGGGGAGAGCTGCATCGTCCCCAGGGACACCGAGACCCGCACCTTCCTCCACGACATCCCCTTCCTGCGCCGCGACGAGCCGGGCATGGACACCGGCGGCCGGATCGCCCGGCACCTGGGGAACCGCAAGGGGGTGGTGGTGGAGGGGGTGGGCATCGTTGCCTCCGGGAGCGTGACGGTGGAGCAGGCCTACATCAACTACTCCTCGGTGTTCCATGCCACCTTCGTGAAATATCTGGAGGTGCTGCTCCGGGAGGGATTCCGCCTCCCGGGAGAGCGGGAGGCTTTTGCGGCGTTTCGCAGAGACTGGCTCCGCCCCCTCACCGCGGAAGGGCTGGTTTTCCGGCAAGGGGCGCTCTCTGAGCCCGGCGAGATCCTGGCGGAGATGGAGGCGGTCGGCCGTTACACCGTGGAGCGGGGGCTGGTGGATTCCTTTTTCGGCAATATCTCCTGCCGCTCGGGGGAGGTCATCTACATCTCCCAGACTGCGGCGAGCCTGAATGAGCTGGCGGGGTGCATCGACCCGGTGCCGACGGACAACTCCAATACCTGCGGGATCACCGCATCGAGCGAGCTCCTGGCCCACCGGCGGATCTATGAGGCGAGCGGGGCGCGGGTGATCCTCCATGGTCACCCCAAGTTCTCCGTGGTGATGAGCATGCTCTGCGCCGAGGCGAACTGCCCGGTCAGCGACTGCTGGCGGGAGTGCCCGAAGGTGCGGTTCCTGGGCGACACCCCGGTGGTGGCGGGAGAGATCGGCGCAGGGGGCCTTGCGAAGAGGGTGCCGCCGGTCATCGCCGGGCCGGGGAGGGCGGTGGTCTACGGCCACGGAGTCTTCACGATCGGTGCCGATTTCGGCGAGGCGTTCCGCGCCATGGTGGAGGTGGAGAACTGGTGCCGGGCCGAGTATTTCCGGAGGCTGGACGACGGGCCGGGATTGGCCGCAAAAGTGGTAACGGAAATACGAAGAGCCCCGGCCGATTGACCGGGGCTCTTGTCCAGCTGTTCGAGGGGGTGCCGATAGAGCTGAGAGGGGTCTTTAAGGAATAGCCATCGCGGTTCGTGCTCACCGAAAATACAGAAAGCCCCGGCCATTTCCGACCGGGGCTTTCTGTATTTTCATGAGCGCGGAAAAGCCTCGCTCCGATTATTTCCCTTTCCCCGTCAGCCGCATCAGGGCCTCCATGTACTTTTCGCCGGTCTTCCTGACGATCTCCTCAGGCAGCGGCGGTGCTGGGGCGCTCTTGCCCCAGTCGAGGGTCTCCAGATAATCGCGCAGGAACTGCTTGTCGAAAGAGGGCTGGGGCCCCCCGGGCTGATAGCCGTCCTTCGGCCAGAACCTGCTGGAGTCGGGGGTCATGCACTCGTCGATAATGATCAGCTCGCCGTTATAGATCCCGTACTCGAACTTGGTGTCGGCGATGATGATCCCCTTGCCGTCGGCGATGTCCCGCGCCTTGTTGTAGATGGCGATGGTGGTGTCGCGGATCTTCCCGGCGGTTTCCGCTCCCACCAGCTCAACGGTCTTCTCGAAGGAGATATTCTCGTCGTGCTCCCCCAGCTCCGCCTTGGTGGAGGGGGTGAAGATCGGCTCGGGGAGCCGGTCGGACTCCACCATGCCGGCGGGGAGGGTGATCCCGCAGACGGCGCCGGTCGCCCGGTAGTCCTTCCACCCGGAGCCGGACAGGTAGCCCCGGACTATGCACTCCACCGGCAGGGGCCGCGCCTTCTTCACCAGCATGGAGCGCCCCTCCAGGACGTCGCCGTACTTTTGGCACTCGGCGGGGAAATCCCGCACCTCGGTGGAGATGATGTGGTTCGGGATGATGTCCTCCACCTGGCGGAACCAGAAGGCGGAGATCTGGGTGAGGACGTACCCCTTGTCCGGGATCGCCTCGTTCATGATCACGTCGAAGGCGGAGATCCGGTCGGTGGTGACGATCAGGAGCGCCTCCCCCAGGTCATAGATGTCCCGGACCTTGCCGCGGCCGGCCAGCTTCAGGTCGGGGAAATCGGTATTCAAAACGAGTTTGGACATTGCGTATCCTCCATCTTTAAAAATCTGTCTGAAGAGCGGGGAAAGACTTTACCTTCCGCACTTCCGCGCTTCCGCCTTCCGCACTGTATTTTAGTCGGCCAGCAGCGCCGGGTTGATCTCTATCTTCGCCTTCCCCTTCAGCTCCTTGAGCCAGCTGTCGAGGGCATCCTGCTGCTTTTTCGGGAGCAGGCTCTGCCTGATCCGCTCCTTCTCCTGCGGGAAGGCTTCCTTGTTCATTTCCAGCCGGTTCTTCAGCTTCACCGCATACCAGCGGCCTCCCACCTGGAACGGGGTCTTGGCGACCGGGGCCGCGGCCGTGAGGGAGAAGGCGGCCTCCATCAGCTCGGGTGCACTGCCGATTTTAGGGATGTCACCCTTGGCGGAGTAGCCGAAGCTTCCGGTTTCCAGGAGCTTCAGGTTCGGACCCGGCTTGGCCAGCTCGGCGATCGCCTGGTCGGCCTTCTGTCTGGCCAGTTCCTTGGCCTTCTCTTCCCGCGCCCCCTGCTCCACCTGGCTCCTCACCTGGGCGAGCGGCGGAACCGCGGCCGCTTTCCGCTCCTTCACCTTGATGAGGTAGATCCCCTTTTTGGTCTCCACCGGGCCCCCCAGCTCACCCTGGCTGATGGTGAAGGAGCGCTTGACCACCTCGGGCTCCCCTGCCAGCTGCGGTGCCGGGGCTGCGGCCGTGAAGAGCTGGGTCTCCGTCACCTTTGCTCCGAGGGAGGCGGCTGCCGCGGCGATATCCCCGGATTTGAACTTGTTGATGGCGTCGGCCGCCATCTCATAGGTCTGTCTGGCCCCCTTGAATGCCAGGGCATCGGCCTTCACCCGCCCCTGCACCTCTGCATAGGGGAGGATACCCCCTTTCCCCTGGTAGCGGTCGATGTTCTTCTGGTAGTAGGTCTGGGCCTCCTCGTCGGAGACGGTCAGCTTTGCCGCGACCGCGGCCGGGTCGAGGACGCAGAAGGCGACGCTCACCTGCTCGGGGGTCTTGAACTTCTCCTGGTTGGCCTGGAGGTAGGCGTTCAGGTCCTGTTCGGAGAGTTTGACCTCGGCCGTCAGCTCGGCCGGGGCGAACGAGGCGAACGCGAGCTCGATCCTGTCGTTCTGTTTCCTGAAGGTCTGGAGGAGCTCCTCATCGCTCACCACCGCGCTCTCCTGGACCTTCTGGCGCGCCTTCTGGATCAGCAGGTCCTGTTCCTGGCTCTCCTCGAACTGGGAGGGGGTGATCCGGCTCGACCTCAGGACTTCCTGGTACTGCTGGAAATCGAAGGCGCCGTTTCTCTGAAAGGCGGGAACGGCCGCGATTGCCTTCTGGATATCGTCCTTGCTGACCTTGATCCCCATTTTCCCCGCTTCCTTGCGGATCAGGACCGTGTCGATGAGGCTGTCGATGGCAAGCTTCTTGAGGCCGAGCTGCTTTTCCATCTCGGGGGAGAGTCCCTTGCCGTTTATCTGCTCGTAAATCCCCTTGAGCCGGTAATAGCTCTTCTGGTAGTCCTCGAAGGGGATTTTGCTGCCGTTCACCTTGGCCGCGTAACTGGAATCGCCCCCGCCACTCCCCCCCTCGCCCCAGACGAGGAAGATGGTGCCGACGAAGGAGAGGACGATGACCACGAAGACGATCTTGATGACGATGGACTCTTTATACTTTCTGATGATGCCGAGCATAGTGGATACGACTCCTTTTCGGGATAATTATCTAAGGAAGCTTTAAGCAGCGGTTGTGCATAGTAATATAATCGCCCGTCAAAATCAACAGATAGATTCGGCCTGACCGGGGCTTCGCCGATTAAAAAGGTAAAGGCAGGCGCGCCCCTGGCTGCTCCCCTCGGCAGCGGGGTGCAGGACCCGCCCCTCTCCCTCTGCGATAAAGGTTTGCTTTTTATCGGGAAATGAAACTTTACCTCTTGAATCTATACGATGATTTTGTTACATTCATCCCTTTGCGAGAATCCCAGTCCGACCTCTGCGCTTTGAAAGGAGCAGCCATGCTTAAGATATTCGATTACCTGTTCGGCATGTTTTCCAACGACCTCGCCATCGATCTGGGGACCGCCAACACCCTGGTCTACCTGAAGGGGAAGGGGATTGTGGTCAGCGAACCATCGGTGGTCGCGGTTCAGAGGACCAGCAGCGGCCAGCAGAAGGTCCTCGCCGTCGGGATGGAGGCGAAGAAGATGCTCGGCCGCACCCCCGGCAGCATCACCGCCATCAGGCCGATGAAAGACGGCGTGATCGCCGATTTCGACATCACCGAGGAGATGCTCCGCTATTTCATCCACAAGGTGCACAACCGCAAGACCTTGGTACGGCCGCGGATTGTTATCTGCGTGCCGTCCGGGATCACCCAGGTAGAGAAGAGGGCGGTCAAGGAGTCGGCGGAATCGGCGGGGGCCCGGGAGGTCTACCTGATCGAGGAGCCGATGGCCGCGGCGATCGGCGCCGGCCTCCCCATCACCGAGGCCTCCGGCAACATGATCGTCGATATCGGTGGCGGCACCACCGAGGTGGCGGTCATCTCGCTGGCGGGGATCGTCTACACCAGATCGGTGCGGGTTGGCGGCGACAAGATGGACGAGGCGATCGTCCAGTTCATCAAGCGGAAATACAACCTCCTGATCGGCGACCGGATGGCCGAGATCATCAAGATCGAGATCGGCGAGGCATTCCCGGGCGGCGAAGTGCGCTCCATGGAGGTCAAGGGGCGCGACCTGGTGTCCGGCATCCCCAAGACCACGGTGATAAATTCCGATGAGATCCGGGAGGCACTCACCGAGCCGGTCAACGCCATTGTCGAGGCGGTCCGGATCTGCCTGGAGCGGACCCCCCCCGAGCTCTCCGCCGACATCGTCGACAAGGGGATCGTCCTGGCAGGGGGGGGGGCGCTGCTGCGCAATCTGGATATCCTGCTCAGGGAAGAAACCGGCCTCCCGGTGGTGATCGCCGAGGATCCACTCTCCTGCGTGGTGCTCGGCTCCGGCAAGGTGCTCGATGAACTGAACCTGCTGCGGAGCGTTGCGGTCAGCTCGTAATTCAGTCGGCCTCTGGTGGAGACGTTGCATGCAACGTCTCTACTTACCCTTCATCCCCCCCTTCCCTTCGAGAAACCATGAGCCTGCCGCAAATAGACATAATCGTCCCGGTCTGGAACAGGCCGGTCGAGACGCGCGCGTGCCTGGTGAACCTGGTCAGGCATTCCCCCGGGGCCCGCCTCATCCTGATCAGCAACGGTAGCGAGCGGGAGACGGAAGGCCTCCTGGAGGAGTTCGCCGAAGCCCTGGATGAGCGGGCGCTCCTCATCAGCACCCCGAATAACCTCGGCTTCGTCAGGACCGTCAACCTGGGGCTGGCGAGGGCTGAGGCGGAATTCGCCGCGGTCGTCAGGAGTACCTCCATCGTCACCGAGGGTTGGCTCGATCCGCTCCTCATGCTGGCCCGGACCAGGCCGGAGGCCGGGGTGATAGTCCCCCGGCTGGTCCGGGCAGCCCTGGACAGGACCGCAAAAAACGTTCATTCCCGTCTTTCCGTTTCCGAGGCAGCCCACGGCGACTTTGCCGCCATGCTGCTCAGGAGGGATCTTCATGACCGGATCGGCGGCTTTGACGAGGATATGGACGGCGGCCTCTGGTGTCTCAAGGATTACGCCCGACGCACCCTGCGGGGGGGCTTTCTCACCTTTGCCGCCGAGGGGAGCCCGGTCAGCTTTTGCGATGACCCACCGCTGGGTTCGGTGACGCGGCGGGAGGAGGTCCTGAGACGGAGCATTGTGGCCTATACTGCACGGTGGGGGGAGGAGCGGGCGTTCTGCGTCCATTTCCCCAAGGGGGCCGATATCGACACCGTGCGGCAAAGGGTCGAGGTAATGCAGCGGGGGGGGCGCCAGGGGCACTCCTTCACCGTCCTCGTTTCCCCGGCGACCTTCCGGGACCTGGTCAGGAGCGGGCATGCCGGCCTGCACCGGAACATCCGGGTGGAGCAGCTGACCCGGCTCTTCGCGGAAGGGCGGGCGGCGAGCCTGGCTGCTTCCCTGCGCGCGGTGACGCCGGGCCTGGTACTGGTCGCCGGCGTCGATGGAGTCCCCTTTCCCGGCGGGGGGGGGAGCATCCCCTTCGCCGAGCTGGAGCGGCTGATCAACGCGATCCAGGCGGAGAAATACGGGGAGCTCTGCCCCGGCTAAATAAATGCAGGAAAAAGCACATCTGCGATTTCAACTTTCATTGTCGGAGGTCCCCGTGAATAACGAAATCAAGGCCATTTTAGCCAGCCACTGCCGGGTGATTGACGAGGTGGAGCGCCAGCTGACGGACCGGATCGCGGCCTTTGTCGATCTTCTGGCCGAAGCCCTGGAGAGAGGCAACAAAGTCCTGGTCATGGGGAACGGCGGCTCAGCAGCCGACGCCCAGCACTTCGCCGCCGAGATCGTCGGCCGGTTCAGGCTGGAACGCCGCGCCCTGCCGGCAATCGCCCTTTCCACCGATACCTCGATCCTGACCGCGATCGGTAACGATTACGGGTTCGAGCTGATCTTCAAGAGGCAGGTGGAGGCCCTGGCGGAGGCGGGTGACGTGGTGGTCGGGATCTCCACCAGCGGCTCATCCAACAACGTCTACGGCGCCCTCCTGCTGGCCCGTGAGCGCGGCTGCCGGACGGTCGGCCTGCTCGGCAGGGACGGCGGCACCATCGCCGGCATCGCCGACATTTCCCTGACCATCCCCGCCCAGGAGACCCCCCGCATCCAGGAGGCCCATATCACCATCATCCACATCGTCTGTGAGCTGGTGGAAAAGCGGCTGTTCGGTTAACGGTGAGACGTAAGACGTAGGAGGGTTACTCTCACTTCTCACGTCTCACTGATTTTCAGAGGATTCGATGACGAAACGACGCGCCGTCTTTCTCGATCGTGACGGCACCATCAACGTGGAGAAGGAGTACCTCCACCGCGCCGAGGAGTTCGCTTTCATTCCCGGCGCCCCCGAGGCGATCAGGCTCCTGAAGGAGGCCGGCTTCCTGGTGATAGTGGTCACCAACCAGTCGGGTGTTGGCCGGGGCTATTACGACGAGGAGGCCGTGCACCGGCTCCATCGCTACATGGACGGGGAACTGGCCCGCTTCGCTACCGCAGTGGACGGCTACTATCTCTGCCCCCACCACCCCCTGCACGGCGTCGGCGACTACCGGAAGGAGTGCGGCTGCCGCAAGCCGCTGCCGGGTATGCTCCTCGAGGCGGCCCGGGATTTCGCCATCGACCTGACCGCTTCCTGGCTCATCGGCGACAAGCTGGCGGACGTGGAGGCGGGGCTGGCCGCGGGGTGCCGGCCGCTCCTGGTCAAGACCGGTTACGGGACCGCGGAGTCACTCCGTCTCCCCGCCGGGGTCCCCGTCTATGACGACATCCTGGCGGCGGCCCGGGCGGTAACCGCTGAAGGGGGCGTAACCTCTCAGAGTTCCGGCATAATAAGTGTTTGACGGGATTCTCCGCCGTATGGTACAAATAAAAAATTAAAGTTATTCCGCGAGGTCCGCATGAAGAAGGGCATCACCAAGGGGATCATCCTCGCCGGCGGCGCCGGCAGCCGGCTCTACCCCCTCACCCTGGTGGCCAGCAAGCAGCTCCAGCCGGTCTACGACAAGCCGATGATCTACTATCCCCTGGCCACCCTGATGATGGCGGGGATCAATGACATCCTGATCATCTCCACCCCCCACGACATCCCCCGCTTCGAAGCGCTCCTCGGGAATGGCTCCCGCTGGGGGATCCGCATTTCCTACAAGGTGCAGCCCGAGCCGAAGGGGATTGCCCAGGCCTTCCTGGTGGGGGAGGAATTCATCGACGGCGAGCCGGTCTGCCTGATCCTGGGGGACAACATATTTTACGGCAAGATGGGGCTCGACGCTGCCTGCGCGAATTTCACCACGGGGGCGCTGATCTTCGGCTACTACGTGCAGGACCCGGAGCGCTACGGGGTGGTGGAGTTCGACGGAGAGGGGCGGGCCATCGGCATCGAAGAAAAGCCCGCCAGGCCGAAGACCCATTATGCCGTCCCGGGCCTCTACCTCTACGACAGCAGGGTGGTGGAGATCGCCAGGAACCTCAAGCCTTCCCCCCGCGGAGAGCTGGAGATCACCGACGTCAACCTCGCCTACCTCGCGATGGGTGAGCTCCGGGTGGAGAAGCTCGGCCGGGGGATCGCCTGGCTCGATACCGGCACCCACCAGAGCCTCCTGGAGGCCTCCCATTTCATCGGCACCCTGGAGGCGCGGCAGGGGCTGAAGATCGCCTGCCTGGAGGAGGTCGCCCTCCGGATGGGCTTCATAGACTGCGCCAGGATGGCCGAGGCGATCGAGAACACCCCCAACTCCGGCTACCGTGAATACCTGGTCCGGGTCGCCAACGAGATGGGGCTGTGCGCGGAGGGGGAGAAAAAATGAGCAGACAGGCCGAGTTCGTAAAGGGGAAAATCCACGACGTGCTGGTCCGGCCCCTCGCCAAGTACCTGGACGAGCGGGGCTGGCTTGCCGAGCTGTTCCGGTCGGACGAGATCGACCTCGAGTTCATGCCGGCCATGGCCTACATTTCCATGACCCGCCCCGGGATCGCCCGCGGCCCCCATGAGCACCGGGAACAGGTCGACTGCTTCGCCTTCATCGGCCCTTCCAACTTCAAGGTCTACCTCTGGGACGGCCGGGCCGACTCCCCCAGCCACGGGGTCAGGCAGGTGATCTACGCCGGGGCCGACAGCCCGGCCCTGCTGATCGTCCCCGCCGGCGTGGTCCACGCCTACAGGAACATCGGCGGCACGGACGGGATCGTGTTCAATGCCCCCAACAGGCTGTACGCGGGGGAGGGGAAGCGCGCCCCGGTGGATGAGATCCGTCACGAGGAAGAGGCCGGCTCCCCCTTTGTCCTGGACTGAGTGAGCCCTCACCCGGCCTTCGGCCACCCTCTCCCATGGAGAGAGGGTAATTGTGTCCCCTCTCCCTTTGGGAGAGGGATAGGGTGAGGATAGGTGTGCGACTTCGTATGAATGATTCGGCAAGGGGGGACGCGATGTCTCCCCTTGCCAGTTTATGGACAGATAGATGCTGGAGTTGCTCAGAAAATACAGAATCTATATAATCGTCGGGGTAGTCCTCCTGGCCGCCTTTGTCTTCTATTCCCTGAACCTGAAGAACAAGGAGCGCGCCAACGCCTTCGAGCGCGGGGTCATGGACCTGATGGCCCCCCTGTACGGCGTGGCCGACAGGATGAACGGAGGGGTGTCGGGAATCTGGGCCGACTACCTCGATCTCCTGGAGGTGCGCCAGGAAAACAAGCAGCTCCGGGAGAGCGTCAAGGTCCTCAATACCAGGCTTCTGGAGGCGGGCGAGGCGGTCGCTGCCAACGAGCGGCTGAAGAGGCTCTTGGAGCTGAAGAGCTCGCTGCGCGCCCCTGCCGTGGCCGCTTCCGTGATAGGGGAGGACGGCTCCCCCTGGTTCAAGACCATCGTGATCGACCGGGGCGCCGCAGACGGCCTGCGGGAAGGGTTGCCGGTCGTGGCGAGCGACGGGGTGGTGGGGCAGCTGGTCAAGGTGGCAGCCGGGAGCTCCCGGGTCCTGCTCTTGACCGACCATGCCAGCGGTGTGGCCGGCATCGTCCAGCGTTCCCGGGCAAGGGGGGTGGTGAAGGGTAAAGGGGGGGGGCGTTGTTCCCTCGATTTCACCCTCCGTGAAGAGGACGTCAAGGTCGGCGACATCGTCGTTACCTCCGGCATCGGCGGGGTATTCCCGAAGGGGCTCCCGCTCGGCGAGGTGACCATGGTGAAAAAGGGGGAATACGGCATCTTCCAGACCGTCGAGGTGCGCCCCAAGGTCAACATAACGCGGCTGGAAGAGGTGCTCGTGATTCTCCAAGAACAACTCTACGATTGACCCATGACCAAGTTTCTGAAAACCATCATGGTCGTTTACGCGGCGCTCCTGGTGCAGGTGACCGTTCTCCCCGCCTACATCGCCGACCCTTTCAAGCCCAACTTCCTTATCTTGATCGTTGCCTGCCTGGGGCTCAGGGGAGGGGGGTGGCACGGAGCGCTGTCCGCCTTCCTGCTGGGGCTGGTTGCGGACTGCTTCAGCGGCATCTACCTGGGCCTCAGCGCCTTTTCCTTTCTCGCCATCTACCTCGTCCTGAGAAGGGTGGCGGTCAGCCTCTACACCGACAGTCTCTATCTCATGGTGCTGGTTGTTTTCACCGCAACCCTCGGCAACGGCCTCATCCATCTGCTGCTCCTCCTCATTTTCGCCGTTGCTGACGGTGTTTACGCAACCCTGCTGGCCGGCCTCCTCCCCCAGGCGCTCATCAATGCCCTGGCCGCGTCCCTGTTGTTCGGCATCCCCTCGTTGGGCGCCCGGGAGGAAGCCAGATGACCGAGAAGCGCTACGTACGGGGGAACGAACAGCTCAGAAAGCAGGTTTTCCGGCTGACCGTTGCGGCCTCGGTCTTTTTCTTCCTCCTGCTGACCCGCCTCTGGTACCTCCAGGTGCTTGAATCCGAACGGCTCAAGGAGCTTTCCGAAAGCAACCGCCTGCGGCTGGTGCCGGTGGCGGCTTCACGGGGAACCCTCCTGGACAGGAACGGGGCGGTCCTGGTGAGCAACGCCCCTTCCTTCAGCGTCGCCGTGATCCCCCAGGACGTCAAGGACAAGGAGGCGCTCATCGAGGCCCTGGTCCGCCACCTCGGTCTCGACCGGACGGAACTGCTGGAGCGATGGGAAAAGGGGAAGGGACGGGCGAAGTACTACCCCATCGTCCTGGCGCAGGGGATCAGCCGGGATCAGCTGGAGTTCATCGAAGAGAACCGCCTGCGCCTCCCCGGCCTGGAAATAGAGATGAAACCGGTCCGGGAATATCCGGGCGGCCTGCTGGCGGCCCATCTGCTCGGGTATCTGGGGGAGATTTCCGAGAAGGAGCTGGCCGAAACGGGGTTCAGGGAGTATAACCTCGGCGATTATGTGGGGAAGAGCGGCATCGAGAGGAACTGGGAGAAATACCTGCACGGCGCCGACGGCGGCAAGCAGATTGAGGTCGATGCCCGCGGCAGGTATCTGCGGACCCTGAATGAGACGCTCCCTACCCCGGGCAACAGCATTGTCCTCACCATCGACAGGGATATCCAGCAGAGCGCCGAACTGGCTTTCGGCGACAAGGCGGGGGCCGCGGTGGTGCTGGAGGTGGCCAGCGGCGAGGTCCTGGCGTTCGTCAGCACTCCCGGCTTCGACCCGGCCCTGTTCGCGGGGCGGATGCCGCCCGATAAATGGAGCGCCTACCTGGACGACAAACGTCGTCCCCTGGAGAACAAGGCGCTCAAGGGGCAGTATCCCCCGGGCTCCACCTTCAAGATCATCACCGCCCTGGCGGGTCTCGAGGACGGGCTGATCGACGCCGACACGACCGTGCTCTGCACGGGTTCGCACAGAGTCGGCACCGGCACCTTCAGGTGCTGGGAGAGGCGCGGCCATGGTCAGGTCAATCTGAAGAAGGCCCTCAGGGAATCGTGCGACGTCTACTTCTACCAGCTCGCCGAGCGGCTCGGGGTGGACCGGATAGCGCGGGCCGCCAGGGAATTCGGGCTCGGCGAGCCGATGGGGGTGGGGCTGGAGAACGAGAAGAGTGGATTGATCCCGACCGCCGCCTGGAAGGAGAAGCGGTTCGGCAAGAAATGGTACCGCGGCGAGACCCTGCCGGTCGGCATCGGCCAGGGGTACGTGCTGACGACGCCGATCCAGCTCGCCGCCATGATCGCCGCAGTGGCCAACGAGGGGACGGTCTACCGGCCCCATCTGGTGAAGCGGATCATCGACCCGGACGGCAAGGTGCTCAGGGAGTTCGCCCCGGAGGTGCTCAAGCGGGTGAACGGCAAACCGGGGAGTTTCCGGTTCGTCAAGGAGGGGCTGCTGGCGGTGGTCAACGAACCGCGCGGCACCGGAGGAGCGGCGCGGCTCTATGAGGTGAAGGTGGCGGGGAAGACCGGCACCTCCCAGGTGGTCAAACTGCGCGACGGCAGGGGTGCGGTCCCCTACCAGTACCGGGACCACGCGCTGTTCGTGGCTTTCGCCCCCTATGAAAAACCGGAAGTGGCGGTGGCGGTGGTGGTCGAGCATGGCGAGCACGGCGCCACAGCGGCGGCGCCGATCGCCGGCCGTATCCTGCGCACCTATTTCGAGGGGAAAGGGGTCATCAAGCGGCAGGCGCGGCAGGGGGATGCCGGGGAGGATGATGATGCGGAGAGCCCGGAAGAGAGCCAAGGTGATTGAGACGACTTTGACCGGGCAACAGATTTTCAAGGAAACGACATGATCGACAGACGGCTTCTGACCAATTTCGACTGGACCCTGTTCGGGCTGACGCTCTTGATCGCCGCCATCGGGGTCCTCAACATGTACAGCGCGACGGTGTCGTACAAGCTGATCGGGACCCCGTATTTTCTCAAGCAGAGCTACTGGATTCTGCTGGGGCTGTTCCTGGTCGTCCTGGTCTGCAGCATCGACTATCACCTTCTGGAGGACATCTCCTACTGGGTGTACGGGGTTATCCTGCTCCTCCTGGTGCTGGTGATGGTGGTCGGCAAGACCTCCATGGGGGCGACCCGCTGGCTCCATCTGGGCTTCATCAACATCCAGCCGTCGGAGCCGATGAAGATCGTCATCATCATGGTCTTCGCCCGCTTCTTCAACGGCTATCCCGCCTTGCAGGGTCTCAGCTTCAGGGACCTGGGCCATCCCCTGCTGCTGCTGGGGGGGCCGGCGCTCCTGATCATGAAGCAGCCGGACCTGGGGACCGCCATCCTGGTGGTCCTGATCGCCTGCTCGATGGTGTTGTACGTGGGGGTCCGGTGGCGCACGGCGGTCTCCGTCATCCTGACCATGATCCCGCTGGGGTACGGGGTGTGGCATTACTACCTGCGGGAGTACCAGAAAAACCGCCTCCTCAACTTCATCGACCCAGAGCGTGATCCCCTCGGTAGCGGCTACCACATCATCCAGAGCAAGATCGCCGTCGGCTCCGGCGGTTTTCTCGGGAAGGGGTATCTGCACGGCACCCAGTCCCACCTCCGCTTCCTCCCCGAGCAGCACACCGATTTCGCCTTTTCGGTCTTCGCCGAGGAGTGGGGCTTTGTCGGCTGCCTGGTGATGGTGGTCCTCTACCTGTTCCTGATCCTGTGGGGGCTCCACATCGCCGGCCGGTGCAACGACCGGCTGGGGAGCCTGCTGGCGGTGGGGGTGACGGCCATGCTGTTCTGGCACATCATCATCAACATGGGGATGGTGATCGGCCTCTTTCCGGTGGTGGGGGTGCCGCTCCCCTTCTTCTCCTACGGCGGCACCTCCATGGTGACCTCCATGGTGGGGGTGGGGATATTGCTGAACATCAGCATGCGCCGCTTCATGTTCTAGGCGGCGCTCATCTTCGGGCCATCTTCCGCCGAGCCTCAATCGCCACATCCTCGACGTAGCGCTGCTACGCCTGCGGTGCTGCTCAATCGGCTCGACGAAATCTGACCCAAATCTGAGCGCCTTACCAGTGGTTGTCGGGCTACCTTCAGCGAAAGGATCATCTCATGCCATACCCTGACGCAGTCAACCTGCCGTTCAACCTTGCATCGATCGGTGACGGCTTTATCCCGATAAAGCCGGGTGGGGAGGTGCCGGAGGAGCCCGGTTTCTGGGCCATCCTCCAGGGTGGCGCCCTGGTGGTGCGGGAAGGGGAGGACGGTCTCTCTCTGCCGGAGGGGGAGCGGCCGGCATGGCTCGACGGAGCAAGGGAGCCGCTCTGCGTCGGCCTCTGGCAGGGGAGGCCGCTCTGGGCCGCGACCCTCGGCAGGGATCTTACCCTCCCGCCGCCGTTCGTGGCGGAGCCTTTCAACGCTGTTACCGAGCGCCTCGACGACCGGCTCCTCACCCTCGGCGGGCTGGCCCAGCAGGTCCTCCAGTGGGAGCGCAAGAGTCACCTCTGCTCCCTCTGCGGCGGGGGGATGGAGCGGATTGCCGGCGGCTGGGGGAAGAGGTGCCTCTCCTGCCGCCATGAGCACTACCCCCACATCCATCCCTGCGTCATCGTCCTGGTCAGGCGGGGCGGGGAGTTCCTCCTGGTCCGCAAGGCGGAATGGCCCAAGGGGCGCTTCAGCCTGATCGCCGGCTTCGTCGATTTCGGGGAGTCGCTCGAGGAGTGCGTCCAGCGGGAGGTGAGGGAGGAGGCGGGGGTCGAGGTG
>JAMPXD010000221.1 GCA_023701365.1 Geobacteraceae bacterium | reverse complement strand
TTCGAGGAGGAGTTCCAGCGGCTGGTGATCGACGATTTCGTCGCCGAATATTTCCGGGGGCGCACTCCGAACCCGTGTGTGCGCTGCAACCAGTGGATCAAGTTCGAGCTCCTCTTGCGAAAGGCGGTCGAGCTCGGGGCCGACTACCTCGCCACCGGCCATTACGCCCGGATCGAGCGGGATGAAAGCGGGGCGTATCGGCTTCTTACCGGGACCGACGGGGGCAAGGACCAGTCCTACTTTCTCTTCACCCTCACCCAGCAACAGCTCGGCCGCGTCCTCTTCCCCCTGGGGGGGATGACCAAGCAGGAGGTGCGCCGCCTGGCCTCCCGCTTTGCCCTGCGGGTCGCCGAGAAGGGGGAGAGCCAGGAGATCTGCTTCATCCCCGACAACGATTACGTCCGCTTCCTCGAAGAGGAGCACGCTCCCGGGCTGCTGTCGGGGGAGATTGTCGACAGCCGGGGGAAGGTGCTGGGGCGCCACGACGGCACCTACCGCTACACCGTCGGGCAGCGCAAGGGGCTCGGTATCGCCCATCCCCACCCCCTCTACGTGCTGCGGGTCGATGCGGAGCGGCGGGAGGTGGTCGTCGGGGAAAAAGACGAGCTTTACTCGGGCGGACTTACCGCCGGCAGCGTGAACTGGATCGTCTCCCCGCCCCAATCTCCAATCGAGGCGACCTGCAAGATCAGGTACCGCCACCAGCCGGTCCCCTGCCGGATCGAGCCCCTGCCGGACGGTCGGGCCGGGGTCCGTTTTCTTCAGCCGGAAAAGTCGGTGACGCCGGGACAGGCGGTGGTCTTCTATGATGGCGAGGAAGTACTGGGCGGTGGCTGGATAGAATAATTTTGAATTATGAATTTTGAGTTTTGAATTAGTAACCAGGAACCAGGAACCGTCATGCAAAGAGTCGCCATCACCACCCTCGGCTGCAAGATCAATCAGTTCGAATCGGCCGCCATGTCCGAGGCCCTCGATAAAGAGGGTTTCCGGCTGGTCCCGTTCGAGGATGAGGCGGACGTCTACCTGATCAACACCTGCACGGTGACCGCCAAAACCGACGCGGAGTCGCGCAAGCTGATCCGCCGGGCCGGCAGGCGAAACCCGCAGGCGAGGATCGTGGTCACCGGCTGCTATGCCCAGGTCGCCTTCGAGGAGCTGCGGGAGATGGCGGGGGTGGATCTGATCGTCGGCAACGTGGAGAAGAAGGGGATTGCCGGGCTGCTCCGGGAGGTGGGGAGCGGACCGCGGGTTCTCGTTTCCGATATCTCCCTGGAAAGAGAAGTGGAGGGGCTCGTCCTGGAGAGCTTCGCCGAGCATACCCGGGCCTTTCTCCAGGTCCAGAACGGCTGCGACGCCTTCTGCTCCTACTGCATCGTCCCCTACGCCCGCGGCCGGAGCCGGAGCGTCCCGCTGCACGAGGTGCTGGCCGGGATCGGGACCTTCGCGGCGAAGGGGTTCCGCGAGGTGGTGCTGACCGGCATCCACCTGGGGGGCTACGGCCTCGACCTCGCCCCGCAAGAGAGCCTGGCATCGCTTCTCGCCGCCATTGAGGAGCGGCGCCTGGTGCCGCGCCTGCGGGTCGGGTCGGTGGAGCCGACCGAGGTCTCGGATGCGCTCGTCACTCTTCTGGCCTCATCTGAAACGGTCTGTCCCCACCTCCACATCCCCCTCCAGAGCGGCAGCGACACGGTGCTCGGCCGGATGAACCGCAACTACTCGACCGCCCTGTTCCGGGAGGTGGTCGAAAAGCTCGCCGCGGCCGTGCCGGACATCTGCATCGGCTGCGACGTGATCGCCGGCTTTCCCGGCGAGACCGAGGAGGAGTTCGCCGAAACCCTCCGCTTCGTCGAGGCCCTCCCGATCGCCCACCTCCACGTCTTCCCCTTCTCCCCCCGGCAGGGTACCCCGGCTGCGACCATGCCCGGCCAGGTGCACGGGGCGGTGGTCCGGTCGCGCGCCACCGCGCTGCGGCGGCTGTCGGACCGGAAGAAGCGCGCCTTCTACCAGGGTTTCCTGGGGCGGGAGCTCAGGGTGCTGGTCCAGGGGCGGGAGCCGGACGGCCTGCTGAAGGGGCTGTCGCGCAACTACATCCCGGTCTTCCTTGCAGGCGACGAGTCGCTCATCAACAGCGAGGTGACCGTGCGGGTGACCGAGGTGGCGCGGGAATCGGTGCGGGGGGAGAGGGCAGGCTGTACCGGCCGCCCGCTCATCCCCCCAGTCGCTCCAGAAACTCCTCGAACTTTCTGACATCCCCCATCCCGGCGAACTCCCGGTAGCCGTCGATCCCGTCCGGGTCGAGCCCCCGGTAGAACCTGGGGTGCGCCTCCCTTATGCCGTTGAGCGCCTTGCCGGTCGGATAGTCGGCAGCGCTTTGATGTTCCGCCTTCTTCTTCACCCCCTGAACGATGCTGTTACCCAGCTGGAAGAGCCTCTTGAACGACTCCCGTTCCAGAATGTCGGCCGCCTTCGCCTCGTCGTCGCCCCCCAGGAATTCCAGGGCGATGATGATATAGCCGGATACCCGCTCCATGACCCCCTGCATCGCCTCACCGTCCGCCAGTTGGGTCTCCTCCGCGACCAGGGCGTTGTTGATCAGGTAGTTGAGCTCCAGGAGGAGTTCTTCCGAGTCCAGCCGCCTGAGCGTCCTCGCCAGCAGGCTGTCGTACCGGAGCGGCACCGGGAGGCTCTCAACCCCCCCCGGGTATAGGTGCTTCTTCTCGCTGGCCGGCACGAACGAGCCGGGATCGATCCGAAAATAGATGGAGACGGCCTCTTCCCGGCTGGGGAAGCCGAGGTCGGCCAGCCGCCCGGTCCGGAAGGCGTAGGCCTCCTCTTCCAGCTCGCTCTCGACCTCGTTTTTCACCCCCTCCATCAGCGCCTGGTAGAGCTGGCGGTCGCGGCGAAAGACGATGTCGAGGAAAGTGCCGATCAGCCGGGCGTGCTTCGGGTTCTTGAAGGTGATGAAGTAGAGGTTGTCGAAGGAGTGGTCCCAGTCGGCCGTTCTCTCCTCGTCCGGGAGCAGTTCGCCGACCCCTCCCCCCACGGCGATCTCCCTGAAGAGGACGAGGATGAGCAGTTCCAGGTCCATCTGGGGGAGCTGTCCGACCATCTTCTCCTCGCCTGCCTCCAGGAGGTATCCGAGCCATTCCAGGGCCTTCGCTTGGGAGACGGAGTCCCTCTCCCAGAGCTCCATGTCGAGGAAGAACTCCAACTGCTCCGGCGAGGCGAGCATGAGGAGCTCCAGGGCGTCCACCGCGCCGATCTCCTTGAAGGTAAGGTAGAGCTCCTGCGGCTGGAGTGCCTGGGCGAGCCGCTCTCCCTCAGGGTCGCCGATGAGCAGATCCAGCCTCTTCTTTGCCGGCGATTCCCGGAGGCGGGAGATCTTGTCCGGCAAGGAAAGGCGGGCGAATTCCCGCGCATCGGTCCTGCCGCCGCGGATAAGGGTCAGTTCGGCTTTCTTCGGGTCGATCACTTTAGTCATATGAGGCTGCTCCGTTAATTGTTCAGTGGGGATTTACGCGGATTTGTCGCTGCATCGTGTGAGGGGGGCGGCGGTCAATGCCTCTTCAGGTTCAAGGCCTTGCGGTAGCCGCAGTCGTCGTGGAGCCAGCGGATCTCCCTGACCAGCTCCGGGGTGAGCTTGACGCATTCCGGGTTGATGACGAAGCGGCGCTCGTAGACCTTGCATTCCCGGCTGACCACGTCCAGGTAGCGGCAGGGGGTCTGGGTGAAGAAGATGGTGCCGCCGTCGTCCTCGATCTTCTCGAAGCAGCAGAGGCCGCACTGCTCGCAGAGAGCTTCCCAGCTCGAACAGTTTTCATTCTCGGGTTTTTTCATACGGAGAGCATACCCAATAACATCCGCTCCTGTCAATGGAATCAGCGGCCGGCAGCGGGGAGCGCACCTGTCGGGATTATGAGCGGAGAATTTCGTAGAGGAAGATGACGATCTCGATGGCAATCAGGATGATGATCGTCCATTCCAGGCGGGCGGACCTCCTGGCGTGGCTCAGGCCGGTGAATACGCCGGTGATGTCCAGGAGCGTTTCCGACTTGTGCTTGATCTCCTGGTAGCGCTGGTCCAGCTCGAACAGGTTGGCCAGGGTCAGGTAGAGCCGGTCCGCATCGGGGTTGTCCCAGGTTATTTCCGGCTTGTCGAGGACCATGACGTGGGCTATGGAGGTGTATTTGAAGTTGAGGATCGACGAGGCGAGCTTGGCCAGCTTCCGGTCGGAGATCCCCAGTTTTCCCCGGTCGAGGAGGGCGATCATGCTTTCCACCTCGTCGAGGACCGTCTCCACCCGTTCCTCGATCCGCTCCAGGGCCACCGACTTGGCGATCACGAAACAGATGATGTCGGGATAGGCCTGATCGTACCTGGCAACGACGGCGTAATCGTTGCTGATCGCCTCATCGGCCCGATCATCGACGCGGAGCTCGTACTGGTCCCGGTATTTCAGCGCCGGGAAGTCGCGGAAATCCTCCGCATGCCGCGCCATTTCCCCGAAAAAGCGGCGGATCTGCCCATCGCCGCAGTTGAGAAAGACCACCCCGCCGAAATAGTAGAGGTATACCCTCTCTTCCTCCCCCCGCCCGGCCGACGGCAGGGACAGCCCCGCCGGAGACAGCACCATCGGCTCCTCCCAGCGGTACTTCCGCGGGATGCCGAGCCCGGCGGCCAGCCTGTTCAGGTCGAGCTCACCCTTCAGGGCGTATGCGGTAAAGTTGCAGCGGACCATGGTGTCGGCTCCTGAGCAAAGGATAACCGAAGTGAGACGTTACGCAACACCGGTTTTCGTCGGGGCAGGCTGGTTATTTCACGGGACTCTGCTAGAATATGAAAAAACTCTGATAGTCGCCTGGGAGGATTGACAGATATGGCAAAGAAGAGAATCTTGTTGGCCGATGACGTGCAACTGTTCCTGGAGATGGAAAAAACCTTTCTGAGCAGGGACGCTTTCGACGTTCAGGTGGCGCACAACGGCAAGGAGGTGCTGGACGCCCTGGCGCAGGGAACGCCGAACCTGATCTTCATGGACCTCTTCATGCCCGACATGAACGGCGATGAATGCTGCCGCATGATAAAAGCAGATCCGGCACGGCGGCAGATTCCGATCGTCATGGTGACCTCCAGCGGGCGGGAGGAGGACCTGCGGCGTTGCAGGGATGCGGGATGCGATGACATCATCCTGAAGCCGATCAATCGCGAGCACTTCATGGAAACGGCGAAAAGGTTCCTCCAGATCGAGGAGAGAGCGGCTCCCCGCTATATGGCCCGTCTCCGCATCCATTTCGGCCAGGATGACGCTAATCTCCTCGCCGACTATACCATCAACCTGAGCACCGGCGGGGTCTTTCTCGAGACCACCAGGCTGATGCCGGCGGAAACCCCGCTGATCGCCGAGTTCGTGCTCCCCTCCAACAACGTGACCATCCGCTGCAAGGCCAAGGTTGCCTGGGTAAACCACCCCGAGCTGATGAGGAACCCCCATCTCCCCGTCGGCCTCGGGCTGCAGTTTCTGGATATCACCATGGCCGACATGGACGCCATCCGCCACTACATCAGAGAGGAGAAGCTCCTCCCCTCCTGGTGACCGGAATTGACCGGGCAACGCTGACCGTCCCGGTCATGGCGCTCCTTTTCCCAGCTGCACCTCGAAATCCGTCCGGTTGAAGGAAAAGAGCACCCGGTCGGGGAGGATCTCCCTGACCCGCGCCCCTTCGATCACGTTCCCCTCTGCAACTGAGACACCGTTCACCACCGCCAGCCGGGAGGCGCTGTCCTTCTGCCAGGCGATTCCCGACACAATGATGGCCGGGAGCTGCTCGCCGGCTGCCGGTTGGAGGAGAGCGGCGGTTTGCTCCGCTGGCACCAGCTTCTCGGAAGATGGTGGCGGGGCTGCCAGCCGCACGGTGGCCGGCGAAGGTGGCATGGCCTGTCCGGTTG
>JAMPXD010000220.1 GCA_023701365.1 Geobacteraceae bacterium | reverse complement strand
GGGACCCCGGATGACGACCTCTGGGGGGCCTTTGAGCTGGAAGAGGTGGCGGAAGAGGCCGCGGATTTCGGTGAGATCTCTTTTGAGGAGGAAGCCTCCTTCGCCGCTGAAGCGATCGAGGAACCGTTCACCTTTGCCGAAGAGCCTGAGCCCCTGGCGCAGCCTGCGGAGTTCGCCCCGCAATGGGGGCCCGTTGAGGAGGAGACCTTTGACTTCGAGGAAGAGGCCGGCGCCGGGGCATTCGAAGCGGTTCCCGAGGAGGAGTTCGCCGTTTTTGCCGAGGAGGACGGGACTGCGGCATTCGTAGCAGTGCCAGCGCCGCAGTTCGGTGGCTTCGAGGAAGAGGACATCTTTGCCGAGCTGGCAAGGCCCGTTTCTGCACAACCCGCGGAGTTTTTCACAGAGGCGGCGGAACCCCCCCTGGCGGAGAGCTCGCGGTTCCAGGAGTATGCGGCTCCCGCCGGGGAAGAGTTCGATCTCCAGTTCGCCCCGGAAGAGGAGTATGTACCGGTCAGCGAGGCCGCGCCGGTCGCCGTTCCCCCTGTCGCTGCCGTTCAACCTGCTGCCGTGCAATCCGCTGCCGCCGGGGTGCCATCCCTCAGTGAAGACCAGCTTGCAGTCCTGGTCTCCCGGATATCGCGGGACATCCTCGAAAAGATCGCCTGGGAGGTGGTGCCGGATCTGGCGGAGCGCATCATCCGGGAGGAGATCCGGAAGATCAGGGAAGGGTGACTTTGGGAACCAGGGACCAGGGACTGGAAACAGCATTAATAGATTAAGGAATGGGGATTTTATATCCCCATTTCATTTTTATATGAAGAGGTTAGCGTAATGGCGGAAAAGGAACTTGCCAAGGTCTATGAGCCGAAGAGTGTTGAGGAGAAGTGGTACGGGGTGTGGGAAGCCGCCGGTTATTTCCGCGGCGTTGCCCCTTCCTCCAGGCCTCCATACAGCATCGTAATCCCCCCCCCCAATATCACCGGGGTGCTCCATATGGGGCATGCCCTGAACAACACCCTGCAGGACATCCTCTGCCGCTGGAAGCGGATGAGCGGCTGCAACGTCCTCTGGATGCCGGGGACCGACCATGCCGGGATCGCCACCCAGAACGTGGTGGAGCGGCAACTCACCGTGGAAGGGACGGACCGCCACGAGCTGGGGCGCGAGGAGTTCATCGAGCGGGTCTGGCGCTGGAAGGGGGAGTCGGGGGGGCAGATCATCGGCCAGCTGAAGAGGCTCGGGGCCTCGTGCGACTGGGAACGGGAGCGTTTCACCATGGACGAGGGGCTCTCCAGGGCGGTGCGGGAAGTGTTCGTCCGCCTCTACGAGGAGGGGCTGATCTACCGGGACAACCGGCTGATCAACTGGTGCCCCCGCTGCCACACTGCCCTGTCTGACATCGAGGTGGAGCACGAGGAGAAGGGGGGGCACCTCTGGCATCTCCGCTACCCGGTGGTCGGCTCGGACCGGTTCCTGGTGGTCGCCACCACCAGGCCGGAAACCATGCTGGGGGACACGGCGGTGGCGGTGAACCCCGCGGACGCGCGCTACCGGGACCTGATCGGCGGCCAGGTGCTCCTCCCCCTGGTGAACCGGACGATCCCGATCATCGCCGACGAATACGTGGACATGGAGTTCGGCACCGGCGTGGTGAAGATCACCCCGGCCCACGACTTCAACGACTTCGAGGTGGGGCGGCGGCACGGCCTCGACCGGATCAACATCTTCGACGAATCGGGAGTGGTGAACGCCGCAGGGCAGCAGTACCAGGGGCTCGACCGGTTCGCGGCGCGGAAGAAGGTGGTCGAGGACCTGGAAGTCGAGGGCTTGCTGGAACGGATCGAGGAACACACCCTGGCGCTGGGGGGGTGCTACCGCTGCAAGACCGTGGTCGAGCCGTACCTGTCGATGCAGTGGTACGTAAAGGTCGGGCCGCTGGCCGAGCCGGCGATCGAGGCGGTCCGGAGCGGCCGGACCCGGATCGTCCCGACCCAGTGGGAAAACACCTACTACGAGTGGATGGAGAACATCCGCGACTGGTGCATATCGAGGCAGATCTGGTGGGGGCACCGGATTCCCGCCTGGTTCTGCGACCAGTGCGGCGGGATCACCGTGACCAGGGAGGACCCGACCGCCTGCGCCTCGTGCGGCAGCGGTGAGCTGCGCCAGGAGAGCGACGTGCTCGACACCTGGTTTTCCTCGGCCCTCTGGCCCTTCTCCACCCTGGGGTGGCCGGACAAGACCCCCGAGCTGGCCGCCTTTTACCCTACCGCGTGCCTGGTCACCGGCTTTGACATCCTCTTCTTCTGGGTGGCGCGGATGATGATGATGGGGCTCCACTTCATGGGGGAGGTGCCGTTTCGCGAGGTCTACATCCATGCCCTGGTGCGCGACGCCCAGGGGCAGAAGATGTCGAAGTCGAAGGGGAACGTGATCGACCCGCTGACCGTCATCGACGCCTACGGCACCGACGCCTTCCGCTTCACCCTGGCCGCCTTCGCGGCCCAGGGAAGGGACATCAAGCTTGCCGAGGAGCGGATTGCCGGCTACCGCAACTTCGCCAACAAGATCTGGAACGCGGCCCGCTTTGCCCTGATGAACCTGGAGGGGTTCGATCCCGCCACTGCCGACCTGGCGGCCATGCAGCTCTCCAATGCCGACCGCTGGATACTGTTCCGGCTGAACGAGACGGCCCGGGAGGTGGACGAGACCCTTGCCGCCTACCGGTTCAACGACGCGGCGGGCGCCCTCTACCGCTTCACCTGGAGCGAGTTCTGCGACTGGTACATCGAACTGGTCAAGGATGACCTCTACCGGGCCGAACCGGCACGGCAGGAGACCGCCCGCACCGTCCTCTGGACCGTGCTGGAGCAGCTTCTCCGTCTGATCCACCCGTTCATGCCGTTCATCACCGAGGAGATCTGGCAGACGCTGCCGAAAGGAACAGGTTCGAGGTCCGAGGTTCGAGGTTCTGCAGGGGCGATTCATGAATCGCCCGCCTCCATTATGGTTGCCCCGTATCCACAAGCAAACCCTGAATGGGATGCGTATCGCGGCGATGCCGCCGAGATGGAGCTGGTGATGGAGGTGATCAGGGGGATCCGCAACATCCGGGGGGAGATGGAGGTCGCCCCCAGCAGGGAGATCGCGGCGATCCTCGACTGCCAGTCGGCCGCCACCCTCACCCTGCTGAAGCGCAACGAGGTATACATCATCCGCCTGGCCCGGCTCGCCAGTCTCGCCATCGGCCAGGGGGTGGAAAAACCGGAGGATGCCGCGCTCCAGGTGGCCGGCGAGGTGCAGATTTTAGTCCCCCTCAAGGGGCTGGTGGATGTGGAGGAGGAGGAAAAGCGCCTCCTCAAGGAGATCGGCAAGATCGAAAAGGACATCGATTTTCTCGGGAAAAAGCTGGAGAACCCGAGCTTCGTAGAGCGCGCCCCGGTGGAGGTGGTGGCCAAGGAGCGGGAAAAGCTGGCGGAACTCGCCGGCAAGAAACGGCTCCTTGAGGAGAGTCTGGCGAAGATCAGGCGGCTGCGCTGAAATCTGTAAGGGCAAGTAATTAATGGTTGGAAGAATAGCCCCCTTTCAGTATACTTGACGTACCATTCCGCCAGGATCGGACAACGTGGCAAGGGAGCGTAACCGTGGGCTCGACGGCAAAAAGAATTGAGAAAAAATATACCTATGCCGACTACCTGACTTGGCCGGACGAGGAACGCTGGGAGGTCATTGACGGAGATGCGTACGACATGACCCCCGCTCCTTCGTTTGCCCATCAGCAGGTAGTGATAAAACTCGCCGCCGCCTTTGTCTCATTTTTCAGGAACAAATCGTGCGTTCCCTGTGTCGCCCCGTTCGACGTGGTGCTCGACGATACTAACGTCGTTCAGCCTGATCTGCTGGTCGTCTGCGACCCCGGTAAAATTGCCGGCGCCAATATCCAGGGGGCGCCCGACCTTATTGTGGAGGTCCTCTCCCCACCCACTATGCTCAAGGACAAGCGGGAGAAAAAGGCCCTCTACGAGCGGTTCGGGGTCAAGGAATATCTTCTCGTCCACCCTCATGACGAACTGGTGGAGCGGTTCCGTTTTTTCGATGGCCGCTATGAGGCTGCGGACGTATTCAACTGGGACGAGACCCTTACCTCGGATGCCTTTCCCGATCTGACCCTCAACCTCTGGGAGATATTCGGCAAGGAGCTTCCCCCGAAAGAGCTGGAAATTTCTCCTGATTCCCACGATGTGTGATTGATGCATCCTCTCATTCCCTTCTACATCTTTGCCTTCATCTTCGGCGCGGTGGTCGGCTCGTTCCTGAACGTCTGCATCTGCCGCCTCCCCAAGGGGGAGTCGGTGGTCTTTCCGCCGTCCCGCTGTCCTGGCTGCGGCTTCAGGATTGCCTGGTATGACAACATTCCGATCGTCAGCTGGCTCCTGCTGGGGGGGAAGTGCCGCTCCTGCCGGACCTCCATATCCCCCCAGTATCCGCTGGTGGAGGCGCTCAACGGGCTGCTCACCCTGTTCCTGTTTCTTAGATTCGTCCCGTCGCCCTCCTTCCTCAAATTTGGCCCCTGGCTCCCCTTCCTGATCCTGTTCCTGTTCTGCTCCGCCATGGTGGTGGTCACCTTCATCGACCTGGAACACCAGATCATCCCCGACGTGATCAGCCTTCCCGGCATCGTCGCCGGTTTCGCCTTTTCCTTTTTCATCCCCCAGCTGGGATGGCAGGGCTCCCTGCTCGGGATCGTCGTCGGCGGGGGGAGCCTCTACCTGGTGGCATTCCTCTATCAGCTCTTCACCGGCAAGGAGGGGATGGGGGGGGGCGACATCAAGCTGCTCGCCATGATGGGGGCGTTTTTCGGCTGGCAGGCGATCCCCTTCATCATCTTCGTCAGCTCCCTGGTCGGCTCGGTGATCGGCGTCACGGTCATGCTCATCCAGAAAAAGGACTCCAAGCTGGCCATCCCGTTCGGCCCGTTCCTTGTGTTCGGGGCAATCTTGTATATATTTTTCGGCAGGCAGATGATACATTGGTATCTCAATCTTTCAGGTTCATAGGCTGACATTAGGAAGTCGCGATGAGACCGTTTCGCTTCAGCCTGACCTTTTCCATTCTCTCTTCCCTTGCCTGTCTCTTGGGCCTCACCTGGATACTGCTGAGCCTCATCTCCTTCAAGACCGCCGAAAATGACCTCCTTAGCCAGAAAAGCGAGGAGGGGCGGGTGCTCCTCGCCTCGTTCCTCAGCATCCTTCCCGCCAGCTTCCCCCATCCGCTCGAAGACGCGCCGGTGCGGCGGTTTGCCGCCAAGCTCGCCGAGGAGCGGGACTTCGCCGGCATCTTCGTGGTGGACCGGGAGGGGCTGCCGGTCTACGCCTTCGGCGACCAGCAGGGGGTGGACGCGCGGCTGCGGGAGACCCTGGCAAACGGCGCCGACTCCTCTCTCTTTTCCGGCAACGGCCAGTTCGTCATCCGTTACGCGCCGGTCCTCGCGGACGGCCGGGTAATCGGCGCCTCCCGCCTTTCCCTGTCCCTGGCCGGGGAGCATGAACGGCTGAGGCGGTCGCGCCATGTATTTCTCGCCTATTTCGTCCTCGATTCCCTCCTGCTCCTCGGGTTCGGCTCCTATCTCCTCTCCAGGGTCGTGGTGGTGCCGATCAAGAGGCTGCTCGCCACGACCGAGCGGATCACCGCCGGCGATTACAGCCATGTCGTCCATCCGCCGGGGAGCGCCGAGATCGCCGAGCTGTCCGAGTCCTTCAGCCTCATGCAGGCGGCCCTGCGAAGCAAGCGGGAAGAGGTGGAGAGCCATGTGCAGTCGCTGGAGCAGGCGAACATCCAGTTGCAGGCGGCCCGGGAAGAATCGCTCCGCTCCGAAAAAATGGCGTCCGTGGGGCTGCTGGCGGCCGGCATGGCCCACGAGATCGGCACCCCGCTCTCGGCAATCATCGGATAT
>JAMPXD010000219.1 GCA_023701365.1 Geobacteraceae bacterium | reverse complement strand
TGCTCGGCTCATTTATCTTCTTCTTTGCGGTGCGCCGCTTCCGCAAGACATTGACCTGACCATGCATGTGAGCTAATACATCTTGATCCCGTCCCGGCTGGTCGCCTTCACCTCGTACATTGCCTTGTCGGCCAGACTGATCAGGTCGATCTTGGTCCGGGCGTCCTCCGGCAGCGAGGCGATGCCGAAGCTCGCCGTAATGTTGATCCGGAATCCCTCATCGGCGAGAAATACGTGGCCATTGAGCAGCTTCCTCAGCTTGGCGGACATTCGGTAGGCCCCCGCTTTCGAGATGTTGGGGAGGACGATCACGAATTCGTCGCCGCCGTAACGGGCCGCGATATCGACCTTGCGGATATGCCTCAGGACGAGGTTCCCCACCTCCGTCAGCAGGCGGCTCCCCACCAGGTGGCCGTAGGTGTCGTTGACATTCTTGAAGTGGTCGAGATCGATGAAGACCAGGGAGAGGTCCGCTTCGTAGCGGCTCGCCCGCGCCACTTCATAGTCGAGGAGATTATGGAGGTGCCTGGAGTTGTACAGCCCGGTAAGGCCATCGGTGATGGCCAGCTCGTTCACCTTCTGGAAATAGCGGGCGTTTTCTATGGCAATGGCGGCATAGTCGGCGATAGTGGAAAGTATCGTCAGGTCCGCCTCGTCAAAGCACCTCTCCTGAACGGTGTTGACCAGCTCAACGACCCCGAGGATCCTGTTCTTGCTCTTCACCGGCACGCAGAGAACCGAGCGGAGCGGGGGCGAGACATTGTATCCCGACACCGGGGGGAACTGCCCATCCGCCCGGATGTCGGGAATCAGCCGCGACTCCCCGTGCATGGCCACCCAGCCGGCGACCCCCTCACCCCTGGTGAGCCTGACCCCCTTGAGGCGCTCGGCAGCGGGCGAAACTGCGATTTCATAGACGAGGTCGCCGCTCGCCTCGTCCACCAGCAGGAGCGACCAGCTGTGCGGCTTCAGCAGAAGGCTCACCTTCTCCATGATCACGTTCAGGATTTCCTGGAGGTCGAGGCTCGAAGTGAGGGCCTTGCCGATCTCGACAAGTGCCCGCAGCTCCTCGTTACGGCGCTCCAGAAGTTCGAGGTTTCTTTCGCTTTGCTGCTGCTCGTACACGCAATTCTCCGCTTTTCCCTTGCTCCGGCTCCTGCCGTAGCTTGCCGACCTTGACATACTATCCCATTTTCTGTATAAAATTCAAGTTGTACCAACAATGGAGGGCACTTGATGTTTCTTCTCGCCAATCTGCTGAATGCCGTCGCCTATGTCATCGACATTGCCCTCACCATCTACACCTACATCATCATAGCGGGTGCCATCATCTCCTGGGTCAACCCCGATCCCTACAACCCGATCGTCAGTTTTCTCCGCCGCGCTACCGAACCGCTCCTTAACCGGGTGCGCCGGCTGATGCCCGCCATGGGAGGGGTGGATCTCTCCCCGCTGGTTGTGTTGCTGGCCATTCTTTTTCTCCAGAAATTTGTCGTCAGTTCGCTGTTTGACCTGGTCCACCGGTTGAAATTCGGGTTTGGGGGATAACGTGAAAATATCGCCGCTTGATATCCAGCAACAGCAGTTCAAGGGGAAGATGTTCGGCGGGCTCGATGCGGAAGACGTGGACTCCTTTCTCCAGATGGTGGCTGCCGAGATGGAAGACCTGATCCGGGAGAACACCGAGCTCAAGGAACAGGCGCGCCGGGCCGCAGCGGAAATGGAAGCCATCAAGGAAAAGGAGGCCGACCTCCGCGACACCATGCTCGCCGCCCAGAAGATCACCGAGGAGATGAAGGCCAACTCCCAGAAGGAGGCCACCCTCCTCGTCGCCGAGG
This sequence comes from Geobacteraceae bacterium, assembly GCA_023701365.1. Classification (GTDB taxonomy): domain Bacteria; phylum Desulfobacterota; class Desulfuromonadia; order Geobacterales; family Geobacteraceae; genus JAMPXD01. The sequence continues at coordinate 4,131 of JAMPXD010000219.1, read as the reverse complement.
CGGAAATGAAGGCTGATGGTATCCTGGCCGACGCGAACAGGAAACTGTCCGAGCTGACCAACCAGATCCAGGAGCTGAGACGGGAAAAGATGCAGTTCGAGACCGCGCTGAAATCACTTTTGGACACCCACTACAAGATGCTCTCGCTGAATGCCTAGTAACCCCGTAAACCACCTGAAACTAACCGAGACGGCGGAGGGGGTCACCTTCGGCGTCCATGTCCAGCCCCGGGCGTCCCGCAACGAGGTCTGCGGCCTGCAGGGAGACGAGCTGAAGCTGCGCCTCACCTCCCCACCGGTCGAAGACGCCGCCAACAGGCTCTGCATCGAGTTTCTGGCCAAACAGCTGGGCGTGGCGAAATCGAACTTAACAATCATTGCCGGCATGAAATCGCGGCACAAGACGATCAGGGTGGCAGGCATCACCAGGGAAAGGGTCCTCGCACTCATCGAATAGGCACGAGGCGCCGGGCTCTAGACACTAGGCAAAGACAGAAATGCTTTCCCCCGCGTGCCTCGTGCCCAGTTCCTCGCGCCCGCTTCTAAAGGAGCCCGCTATGAAAGCCAAAGACATCATGGTAACGGATTTCCCCGTCGTTTCGCTGCAGACCCCCCTTGGGGAGGCGGTACGGATGCTCAGAAAAAACTTCGGCGACGAGAGCTACCTGAACGCCGCGCCGGGACTGGTCGTGGTGAATGACAGCGGGGAGCTGGCCGGCGTCCTCTCCCCGCTGACCATCATCAAGACCCTGCTCGATACCGCCGGAGGAACCGGCGTCTCTGCTGCTACCGACGCCGCCTTCTTCGAGGAGCTCTGTGGCAGGGTGAAGGAGAAGCTGGTCGGTGATGTCATGGACTGGCAGTCGATCTCGGTCACCGAAGACGCCGATATCCTGGATGTGGCGGACCTCTTCGTCAAGAACAGATTCCAGCGGATTCCGGTGGTGCAGAACAACAAAGTGGTGGGAATCATCTACCGCTCCCGCCTCCTCTTCGCCATGGCCTCCCCCCTTCTCCAGTGAGTCGTTTTTTTCGGCTATTGACAAACCGGCCGGCGAATTATTATAGTTACCGATAAGAAATGATTTTCAGGAGGTCTGTAAAAGATGCCACTCTACGAATACCAGTGCAACGCCTGCGGCAACCAGTTCGAACTGCGCCAGAAATTCTCCGATGAGCCGGCCAGGGAATGCCCCAAGTGCGGCGGCGCCGTCGAAAAGCTCATTTCCCAAGCCGCTTTCTCCCTCAAGGGGGGAGGCTGGTACGCGGAAGGTTACGGCAACGGCAAGAAAAGCGGCGAGGCCCCGTCCTGCCCCTCGGGGGGGAGCTGTGCCGGCTGCCCGTCGGCCGCGGCGTAACACTTCCCCAAATATCCGGATTGAGATGGAAAAAGCGGAATGCCCGATTTACTGAGGCATTCCGCTTTTTTCCTTCCCACGCTATGCGGCCTTAACACCCTCGCACTCCTGACATTATTGTGAGGAGGGTCGATTTAGCATTATCTCGGCGATACACTTTTCAAGCGCAGCGAATAGCTCTTTGAACACGACCGGCTTCAATATGTAGTGGTCGAAACCGATTTGGCTGAATTTTCCGTAGTAATCTTCATCGCTGTATCCGGTAAGCACGATGAACCTTGTGTCGGCCTTTATCGCCTTGATTTCGCCTGCCATCTCTATGCCGTCCATCTCCGGCATGTTGATGTCGGTGATGACGATATCCGGCATGTGTTCTTTGAAGAGTTCCACCCCAATTCTGCCGTTCTCGGCGAAGTAGATGGTAACATCCGGAAATTTACTGGCGATTATGAGACCGGTGACATCACTTGCCATCTTGTCATCCTCTGCAAGCAGCAGCGAGATTGCGGGAATTGAATGCTGTAATTGTGCCATTTCAGACCTCTATCCTGAATTCGGCGCCGTCGCCGGCATTGCGCGCAGTGAGACAACCCCCCATGTTTTTCTCGATGATGGTTTTCGACATGAACAGGCCTATGCCGGTCCCTTTCCCCAGCTCCTTGGTGGTAAAGTAGGGGTCGAAAATTTTATTCATGATTTCCTCTTGAATGCCTCCGGCATTATCGGTGATGGTCACCACGGCCTTGCCCTCTTCAGTCCATGAACGCACCGTTACCCGCGCATCATCCGTTCCCGGCTCCAGAAGGGCATCCCTGGCATTCATCAGGATGTTGAGCAGCACCTGGCCGAATTCATTGGGATAGCCGTTTATCTGCGGCTCGCCGATGGCGCTGACCTCAATCGTGATGCGCTGTTCCTTGAAGCTCTTCTCGACAATGGATACCGTTTTCGTTACGACCTGATCCGCCCTGAACAGGCTCTTTTCCTTGTCCGGGCTGGTTAGTTTCCGGAAATCATCGATAGTCTGCGACAAGTGCAGGACGATTTCCATCGCCTTGTCGATATTCGCATCGAGGAGCTCCCTGCTGAACCCGCCGTATTCATAGGAAAATCCCAGTTGCTGGAGCTTGAGCCCCAGGACGTTCAAGGGCTGGCGCCACTGATGGGCGATGTTGCCGAGCATCTCTCCCATGGCGGCCATACGGCTCTGTTGAATCAGCATCCGGTCCTTTTCCCTGATCTCTTCCATCGCCCGGAGCCGTTCCGCGGTCTCGTTAGCCAATTCGTGATACGTTTCCAGCAGTTTCTGATGCTGCGTTTCCAGCTCTGAGCGGCTGCTTTGCAGTTCCTCGGTCCGCTCCGCGACCCTTGTTTCCAGCTCTTCGTTCGCCTTTCGCAGCGCGTCTTCCGCCTGCTTGAGATCGGTCGTTCTCTCCGCAACCCGAATCTCGAGTTCCTCGTTAAAACCGTGCAACCGGGCCGTCATTGCGTTGAAGGCGGCGGCCAGTTTCCCCAGCTCGTCACGGGAAACGGTCTCGACCCGGTGATCGAGGTTGCCCGACGCGACGATCTCCGTTCCTTGCAGAAGAATCCTGGTGGCATTGACGATACGTCGGCCGCTCAGCAGGGAAACTGCGCAGATGACCGCGGCGAGAAAGACGAGCCCCCCCAGCAGGGCGATATCGAAACGGTCCCGGAAGACGGCCGTTTCGGCTCTTTTAAGATCGGCGAGCCTTGAAGCGGCTACAAACAACTCCCGCGCCTTGATGAGGAGGATGCCGGACAGCCGCTCCTGCCGCTCCTGCCGTAGTTCAGCGTCGCCGGCTGCGCCGGGATTTCCGTACCCCGCGCTCAAGCGGGTGAAAATATCTTCCATTTCCCGGTGGGACGTGCGGACCTTTTCCAGAAGCTGCTGATAGCGGTCGCCGCTGAAGCGGGCCTTTGCCAGGCGCTTTCCGATGGCTTCGTGCTTTGCGAGCCACTGGGCCTTGAGCTGGGGCTCATGGTAGATCAGGTAACGGTCGGTCAGGAAGTCGATCTCGAAGACCTCCCGCGCGATCTGGTCGGCCACCTCGGAATCCCGCCTCTGCTCTCGGACATGGCCGGTCATGATGAAATAACAGAGCACGGCCAGCAGGGCCAGGACGGCGGGGAGAAAGGCGATTGTCATGAGACGCGTCTTGATCGTCATGGGGAGCTACCGGATTACCGTAACCGCATCGGGTCTTACGCTTGTCAGCGCATCGAGGTAGAGGAAGTCGAGAAAATTCGGGACTTCCCTTGCGGGACTCTTTTTCTGTTTCAGCGCCCAGCGCGCAACGTTTTCCAGGGTCAGCACGAAGGCTTGATCGAGAGTAGCGCCGAATTCGTAGTCGGACCAGTATTCCCCGAGCTGCGCCGGTTCGATCCGGATCGCTTCCGCGGTTATCTTCCGGCTTTCATCGGGATGTTTTCTCCGGTAGTCGTTTCCCCGGTCGATCGCCGTGACGACCCTCCTGATCGCATCCGGGTGACGGACGATGAAATCCCTGGTGGCGACGACGTTCCAGTAGAGTTTGTATGTTTCAGCGGAGTAAAATGGGATGGCGCGGTCCCCGAGCTTTCCAAGCAGATTGGCCGTGTGCGGGTTCCAGCTGGACACCGCGTCGATCCGGCCGGCGACGAGAGCATCCACCAACTCATCGGGCTGCAGGTCGATGATGGTGATCGCGGTGTACGGGATGCCGTGCATTATGCAGAATTCGTCGAGGAAAAATTCGCCGACCGTGCCCAGG
>JAMPXD010000218.1 GCA_023701365.1 Geobacteraceae bacterium | reverse complement strand
TTGATCGCCGGCGATTCGGCATCCTGCGGGAAGGAGACCAGGAACTCCTCATACCAGTGCAGGGCTTCCTGGCAGTTCTCTGTCTTTTCCTTGAGATGCTCCGGGTCCTGGTACAGCGCGTGGTAATGGTGGGCAAGGTCGGTGAAGTTGGTCTTCAGGAAACCGAGGACCTCGGGACGGCCGCCCGGTTCGAAATGTTTCCAGTATTCGGCCTTCAGCCCGTAATTCCTGGCAAACTGCTTCTTTGCATCGATCACCACGCTCGGGAAGCCGCCGGCCATCTGGATTTCGATGACGCGCATATGAAACTGCGGCGCGACCAGGTGGAACGGGTTACGCTTGGCGAACGCGTTGTAAGCGGCCGCGGCATCGCTGTAGCGGCGTTTTTCGAAATAGAATTCACCGAGGTTGCTGTAGACGCGGTCCTCATAGCTGCGCTTGCCGTTGCCATCGAAGTATTCCATCACCGAGTCGGCGCCGCGAAGGTAGGAGAAGCTCTGGCTGATGACCCGGAAGGTGTCGTCCACCCGCTTGCGTTCCTGATCGTCCCCGGTCTGGGCAAAATCATATCCCGTGGCTACCTTCCGATCCAGCAGGGCAATGAACCGCTGCAGGCCGTCCTCATAGAGCTCCTGCTTGTAGAAGGTCCAACCGAGCTTGTACAGGGCGAGCTCGTAGAAAGGCGAGCTTACCCCCATGTCCGCGATGCTCTTGTAGGCGGCTTCCGCATCGAGGTAACGCTTGCGGACAAAGAAGAATTCCGCCCGCCGGAACCGCACCTCATCGAGGTAGGGAGAATGCGGGAAATCGCGGACCAGCTGGTCCATGACCACCATGGCCTCTTCGGTCTGCCCCAGTTCCTCATAGGCACGGGACATCTGGTACAAGACCTGGTCGTTCCCCTGGTAACGCGGGAATTTGTCCAGGAGCTGCTGGTAGAGTGCGATCGCCTCCCGGGGACCTGCTCTATCGAGGTCTTCGGTACCGGCCTCGGCAGGCCCGGCCGAGATACCTCCTCCGGCGGCAGTGCGTCCCTCCCCCTTCAAGGGGGAGGACAGGAGGGGGATGGGGGGGGGCAGCGCCGGCTTTTCCCCATCCCCACCCCAGCCCTCCCCTTGAAGGGGAGGGGGAGTTTCTGCTAGCGGAAGATTGCCAATCCGGTTTTTGAAATCCGCCTGCGATTCGGCCTGGGTTTCTCCCCTCGCCCCTTGTGGACCCGCAGGGCCTGAAGGAGAAGGGGCGGGGGTGAGGGGCTGGGTTGCCGCCGGGAGAGTCAGGTACCCGTATTCCCTCTCGATCTTCAGGTCGGCAAGGCGACGCATCGCCGCGGGAGTCAGCGCCGATTCGGGGGTCTCTTCGAGAAAGCGCTGGTAACTCTCCATCGCTTTCGCGAGCCCCCCTTGAATCGCCTCTTCCTTGATATCGATCTTCATGTTGCGCAACTGGGCAATCGTCTCCCTGCTGCCCCCGGTTTGACAGGCGCTAAGGATCGCCGGAATTGCCAAGACTAAAAGTCGGATTCTCTTCATTTGCCAACACTCTTTTCGGTCTGGGCCTTGGAGGCACGGTCATAGCTGTCCGCTATGGCAAAACGGGCGGTAATCCGGAACTGTTCCAGCCGCTCGCGGCGCCTGGTCAGTTCATCTACGGCCATGGTTTCAAGCAGGTTCCCCTGACGTGCCATCAGGACCTTCACCTTTTCCCGGGCCGAAGCGATCAGACTGCGCTCCCGGCGGATCACGTCGTCATATCCTTCATAGCTCTGGGTGGCGGCCTGGCGGGTACGGACGAAGGCGTTGTACTGTTTCTTCAACCGCTCCACCACCGCGTTCAGATCGTGCAGGTCCTTGTAGGCATCGGTAAGGCGCTGGTCATATTCCGTGGAGATGTCCCAGAGGAGCACCCCCCGCAACCGGCTGATCCGCTCCGTGATTTCCCCGGATGTCGTCCCGCCGCTGGCAGCCAGCGCCTGTTCCAGACGTACGATCTTTTCCGTGGCAATCCGTTCCGACCCTGTAGCCAGGTAATCGGGGCGCGGCGCCGTCAGCATGGCGTTCAGACGCTTCCGGATCCGTTCCCGCTGCTCCAGACGGAGACGGATCTGCGAGTCGAGCTCCCTGAATGCCCGGTCGATCCCGGGGAGGAGCGGCTGGTAATACGCCCGACGCTGCCCGATGATATCCTCGAATGCATCCAGATCCCCTTCCCACCCCGCCAGCTTCTTGTGCAGCTCATTCAGGTCGAGGTAGTTCCGGAGCGATTCCTGAAAATCATGGGAGGCCATCAATTGGAGCAGGTAATAGGTCTCGGGCGCTGCCGGGAGACTGCGCAGCTTGACGACCCAGTCGGCGTCCTGTTTCAGCTCTTCCCGCGCCAGGGCCTGAAGAAATCGCCCTTCCCGGACAGACTCGATGGACGCCCCGAGTTTATCGACTTCCTTGCCGAACGACTCCAGGGCCTTGCCGTACAGCAGTGCCGCCCGGCCATGGACATTCAGCTTCCCGTAGGCATACGGCACGGCGAGGAGCGCCTCCTGAACCGCGGGATCGGTGACCTCGCGCTCCGCCAGGATGCTCCAGGGGACGAGCGCCCGCTCATACAGGCCCCGGGAGGCATCGGCCCACCCCGATCCCAGAAGTGCCCGATTGGAGAAGGGTCCGCTCAGACGCACCCGCTCGAGGACCAGCTTGGCATTCTCGCCGGCATTCTGGTCCAGCAGCTTGTAGCCGAGGACCAGGTTCGATTTGTCCTTGATGGCCAACGTGGCCGGGGTGTCGCCGAGGATCTGGCCGGTCCGGTCCAGTGACTCCCGCCCGTCCTGCTCCTTTCCTTCCTTTATCGAGGCGATCCCGAGGTTGTAGCCGGCAAACCCTTCCAGGCCCTTGGCCTTTTGCAGATCCTCGAAGGCCCGGGCCGCCTCGGGGAAACGCCCGTTTGCCAGCAGGATCTGTCCGCGCAGAAATTCCAGCTCATCCCGGATCGTTGCGGGAACCGTCCCGCGCATCCGTTCCAGGGCATGGAGGGCGTCCGCCGGTTGGTCTTTCCGGAAGTAGAGCCGTGCCAACCGGTAGATCGCCTCATTACGCACCGGCTCCTCGACGTTCCCCTCTATGACCGCGGTGATGGCGCGCCCGGCCCGCAGATGCATCCGGTAGCCCAGCTCGAAATCCCCGACACCGAACTGCGCCTGGTTGATGTGGTAAGAGAGCGTGTCGAGCCCAGGTTCATCAAGCCTGCGGTACTGCCCCAGTTCGGTGTCGAGCCGTGAGATCGCCTGAAACCAGTCCCCCTGAAAGGCGTGATAGAGCGTCTCTCCGAAGTAGACATCCTTCAGCCCTTTTGCAGTGTAGGGATTGGCTGCCAGCGAAGAGGTCGCGACCAGCAGGCAGGCCAGTATGAGAATCAACCTGGCCATGGACTACCAATCCTTCAGGGTGATGGTTTTGCTGCCGATTCCAGTGCCGGCCAGGACGACCCCGACGAGTTTGGGGCCGATGTCCTTGGTAATCTTGAAGCTCTCACCCTTCTGGAAATCCGAGCCTCCCTCGGTTTTTCCGATAGCGGTCACCTGCAGTGCGTGCTCGCCCGTTCTCACGTTCCCCACATGGATGCGCTGTACGCCCCCCTTCTGCAGGGCTTCCAGCTCCTTGAAGGTATAGAGGTGGTGGGCGACCGATTTGCCATCCAGCTCGATGTCGACGGCATCGAGCCGGAACTTTTCCCCCTTGGCCAGTGACACAAAGATCGCGATCTGGGTGTCGGACGGATAGAGCAGCTTCTCTTCGAGCTGGTTCAGCTCCGCCGCAATGGAGAGAACATCGGTCTTGATCTCCTGCACCTGCTCGTCCAGGCCCTTGACCTGTTCCTTGGGGGCTTCCTGGCCATAGGCAGGGAGGATGAAGAGAAGTGCCGAAATCCCTAAAACGATCACCTTGAGAACTTTGTACATAGTCGCCACCTTGGTTGTTTGTGCCCTTTGCGGGCCATGCGGATTACTTCGTTTTGCCAAAAATCTTTTTTTGCCACAGAGGTCACAGAGAGCACAGAGAAAAGCTTTCTCTTTTTGAAGTGATCCTCTCTGTGTCCTCTGTGGCAAAGATCATGCTTCTCTAAATCGTCCCGACGATGTTGATGAACAGCCCCTGATGCCGGTAACTCAGGTCGCTCAGATCATCGGAGAAGTCGCTGAAGTTGTAGCCGGCGCCGACCTTGATGTGGTTGCCCAGATGGCGGTAGAGCCCCAGGAGCACGCCGCTGCGCCGATCTCGGGCATCCGGCAGGTCGAGCAGGCGCCCTTCGAGCAGCGCATCCCACTTGTGCAGGAAATGCCAGTCGGCACGCACCACATACAGGTGGGCGCGGCTGTCGAAGTACTCGGGATTCTCCCGGTCCATGCTCACCTGCCCGAGCCGGTAAGCGTATTTGCCGCCGATGGTCCACTGCGGCGTCAGATCGTACATGGCATCGACCGAGGCGATGTGACTGCGCTGAAGAACGCCGGCCGAGGTAAAGGTGCCGCTGATCTGTTCCGCTGCCGGCACGTTGTAGAAAAAGGTGTACTTGAAGAGGACGTTGAGCCGGTCGTTGTTGACGGGACGGTAGGCATAGCCCAGCACCGCCTCGGTGTAACTGCCGTCGTAGAACTCCCCCTGCGAACTGGTGCTCCGGGAATAGTTGAATTTGCCGATGAGCCGCCAGTCCGGGGTCAACTGGTATTTGAGGCTGTTTTTCAGGAGCCAGCTGGTGCGTTCGATGCTGCTTCTGTCCGTCTGCTCCGCATCATCCACCCGGAATTCCAGGGCGCTGGCCAGCTTCACTTTCTCGAATCCGTAACCGGCGCTCACTCCGGCCGCCGTTCTCTCGGTCTTGGCACCGGTCAGATTGTCCTGCAGGGTGCCGAAATCCACCTTGGCCCCGAGGTTGAGACGGTCGCTGGGCGTCAGCTCGACCCCGTAGCTGTGCAGGAGACCGGTGGGGGCATCGCCATGGGTATAGCGCTCTTCCCCATAGACACTGGCGCTGTCCGAGTAGCGGCTGCGAAACCCTGATGTCAGTGCCCCCTTCCTGGCCTGCACGCCGTTGTCCGAACGCTCGTTCTCCAGGGCATAATTGAGGTAGAGCGTGGTCCGGTCGCTGTAGAGATACTCTGTGCCGAGCCGGCCGGCCGTCCCCAGGTCCCCTTCGGAGACCTCGCCGTTCACCTTGAAGCGGTCGGTCAGCCGATAAGCGCCGCCAATGCCGATCCGGCCGTTGTCCTCGCGATTGCCAGTGGTCTCGACCGACTGCTGGCCGAAAAGGTAGCCGTTCCAGCGCGCCTTGGAATCATACGAAACCTTGCCCACCAGATCGGTGCGGTCCCCCTCTTCCTGGGTCAGGGGAACCACCATTGAGCGGTCTTCGCGGCTGTCCCGGCGCGCCCCCAGACTGAGGGTCCAGTGCTCATTCATCCGGTAATCGGCGTTCAGTTCGGCGGACTGTGTCTCAAGCCCCTGGTCCACGGTCCGCTGGTCGGCCTTGAGACACAGCCCCAGGCGGGAGGTCAAAGGGAGTTCCGCCGTGCCGCCGATCTGAAAGGTTTCCTGGTTCGCCACCTGGCCGGGCGCCGAATAACCCGCCTCCAGTACCTGGCTGTACAGGGTGAACCGGCCCCGCCAGTTCTTGCTGAAATCCTGCAGGCCGAGGCTGGCATCGACCCGGTAGGCCATGGCAGCCGTACCGGAACCGGCGCTGGTCTGGATGGCGCTGTGATTGAAGCCGCCATCCAGCGAGGTCGAGGTGAGGAGATCCGACCCCTGGCTGCGGCCGGTTTCCGCCTTGATCCAGGTATTGGCTGATTTGCGCAGGGTCAGGTCCGCCCCGACCAGGCTGTTGTCGTTTCCCCCGTCGTTCCCCTGGCTGCCGGTCACGCCGACCTTGACATGGTCGCCGATCCAGTAATGGGCCCGGCCGCCATAGGTCAGCGCATCCAGGTCCT
>JAMPXD010000217.1 GCA_023701365.1 Geobacteraceae bacterium | reverse complement strand
GCAGGCAGTTCCGCCCCTTCCGCGTGAGGGTGACGGCAATCTCCGGCGACGCCGGGGAGTAGAGGACCGCGTTTTCGAAGAGGTTGCGCAGGACGGTCTCCATCCCCTCGGTATCGACCGCCGCCTTGATCTCCTTTTCCACCTGGACGGTGAGGCTCCCCCCCTCGGGGAGCTTGGCCCGTTTCTGCTCCATTACCCTTTCGACCAGCTCGGAAAGATCGGTCACGGGGTAGTGAGGGGTTCGTCCCCGGTGTTCCAGCCTGGCGGCCATCAGGAGGTTGCTGATCAGGTTGTTGAGACGGTCGGTGTCGGCCAGCATGGTGTCGAGAAACCGCTCCAGCTTGTCGGCGGGAGGCTTGCGCAGCTTTATGGTCTCCAGGTGGAGCTGGATCGAGGCGAGCGGCGACTTCAGCTCGTGGGTTACCTGGGACATGAAATTCTTCTGCTGCTTGACCAGATCGGCCTGGCGCTTCCAGTAGACGAAGATGACGTATACCCCGACGAGGATCACCAGGAGGAGGACGAGCCCCTCCACCAGCACCAGCCAGTCGTGGCCATGCACGGCCAGGTCGAACCGGTAGCGCTCGGCCAGTTCCCGGATCTCCTTGTTCCGGCCGACGAACCAGTAGATCCAGAAAACGACCAGGAGCACCCAGACGAGCTGGATGCCGATCAGGGCTATGATGGGGGTAAACAACCTCTTGAGCAGCTTCATGCTTTCTGTGTAGCATCTAACCCCGCGGTTTGCAAGGTCTTAAATGCCGGGGCGGGACCCGACACCAGCGGCGGGCGGTTATTCCTTGCTCAGATTGAATTTCGTCACCATGTGCTGCCGGTAATCGACGATGTCCTTACGCAGAGAGGCGAGGCTTGCCATCTTCTCATCGACCTTGTTGATGTGGTCGTCGAGTATGTCGATCAGACGCGGGATCATCTTGTCGGTTTGCTTCGCGTCGCCGTAGGCAGTGTAGAGGTCCTGCATCTCCTTGATGGTGAGACCCAACTCCTTCAGCTTCATGATGAATCTGATCCGCCGGACGTAGTAGGGGGTATATCCCCGGGTGGCGCCATCCGCCCGCTGCACCGATTCGATGATCCCCACTTCTTCCCAGTAGCGCAGGGTCCTGGTGGTCAAGCCAACCGACTTTGCCAGCTCGCCAATGGCAACGATCTCTTCGCCTTCCTTCAATTGATTCATTCATTTTTCCTTTACGTTAAATAGTGAATATACCTTAAGTCAGACCAGCCGCTTTGTCAATTACTTTGCTTAGGCCGGCCGCGCCGCCCAAGCCGCAATCAGCCGGCTTGACAACGGAGTTACGGGGAATGTAAAAAAATGTTTTAAAACAGCTTGACATGCACGTAAACGCGATGTACTGTATCGGGCAGGTGCGCCTGTCTCTGGTCAGGATCTGATGGCAGGCCATAACCAGTGGGTAATAAAGCGGTCGCAGGTTGTGGCCGGAGACTGTGAATTGAGCCAGACGTTAACGTAATCCACGGCTTGCCGGGAAATTTTCAAACGGGGGTTCATTATGTCGGAACTGTTGCAGAGGATCAGAAAAACCAGTTTGCACGCAAGGATCATGAAGGCCGAGGATACCATTCCGTTTTTCAGCAACGGCATGAATCTCGGCTGGTCCGGCTTCACCCCGGTCGGTTACCCGAAGGTGGTGCCGGCGGCCCTGGCGGACCATGTGGAGCGAAACAACCTGCAGGGGAAGATGCGCTTCAACCTCTTCATCGGCGCCTCCATCGGCGGGGAGATCGAGGATCGCTGGGCATCCCTGTTGATGACTGACAAGCGCTGGCCCTACCAGACCGGCAAGGTGATCCAGCAGCAGGTGAACGACGGCACGGTCCGGATGGGGGACAAGCACCTCTCCATCTACGCCCAGGACCTGGCCTATGGTTACTACACCAAGGAACGGGGGGGCGGCTTCGACCTCGGCCTCATCGAGGCCTCCGGCATCACCGAGGACGGCGGCATCATTCTGGGGGGCTCCATCGGCGTGGCCCCTGAAGTCATCCAGAATTCGGACCGGCTCATCATCGAGATCAACACCGCAATCCCTTCCTTCGAGGGGCTTCACGATATCGTCATGACCGATCGCCCGCCGAACAAGAAGCCCTACCTGGTCACCCGGGTGGATGACCGGGTCGGCTCCCTCCATGTGCCGTGCGATCCGGACAAGATCGTTGCCATCGTCGAATCGCGGCTGCCGGATAACGGCCGGCCCCTGTCACCGCCGGACGAGATCTCGGAGCAGATCGCGGCCAACATCCTCGATTTCTTCCAGTTCGAGGTCAATGCCGGCCGCCTGCCGAAGAACCTGCTGCCGCTTCAGTCGGGGGTGGGGAACATAGCCAACGCCGTGGTCGGCGGGCTGGTGCAGGGACCGTTCGCCAACGTCAGGGTCTGGACTGAGGTTCTTCAGGATACCATGCTCGACTTCTTCGACTCCGGCAAGCTCGACTTCGCCTCTTCCACTTCCCTTTCGCTTTCGGTCGATGGCTTCAAGCGGCTCTATGCCGACTGGGAAAGGTACACCAGCCGGGTAGTGCTTCGCCCCATACAGTTCAGCAACCACCCGGAGGCGATCCGCCGCCTCGGCGTCATCGCCATGAACACGCCGGTGGAGTTCGACATCTATGGCCACGCCAACTCCACCCTGGTCGGCGGGAGCCGGATGATCAACGGTATCGGCGGCTCCGGAGACTTCCTGCGCAATGCCTATCTCTCCATCATGCACACGCCTTCGACCCGCCCCTCCAGGACCGATCCGACCGGGATCAGCTGTGTCGTGCCGATGGCCCCCCATGTTGACCACACAGAACACGACCTGGACGTGCTGGTCACCGAACAGGGGCTGGCCGACCTGCGCGGCCTCTGTCCCCGGGAGCGGGCCCGGATGATCATCGATAAATGCGTGCACCCGGACTACCAACCGATCATGCAGGAGTATTACGACCGGGCCGAGCGGGAGTGTTTCGAGGTCAATGTCGGCCACGAGCCCCATATGCTCTTCAAGGTCTTCAAGATGCAGCAGCATCTGGCGGAGCAGGGAACCATGAAGATCAGCAGCTGGAATTGACAAACTTAACGTGAAAGGAGCAACGACATGGCAGCGAAACAGTACGACTGGAGTAAGATCGCCCAAAATCCCAAGTACCTTGAATTAAAAAGCAGGAAAAGGAAGTTCCTGTTTGGCTGGTGGCTCGCCTCCTCGATCTATTACTTTTCGCTGCCGATCCTCTCCGGCTATGCACCCGCCCTGTTCAAGGCGAAAGCCATCGGGGTCATCAATCTGGGCTACCTGTTCATCCTGTCCCAATTCGTCATGGCGTTCTTTGTGGCCATCTATTACACAAAGGTTGCCAACAGCGAATTTGACCGCTTGACCGATGAACTCGTCAGGGAATTCCAATAAAGGAGGGGACAGATGTTTACCAAAGCCATTATGACCACGATGCTGACACTGCTTCTGACCACGGCCGGATTCGCCGCGGAATCGGCGAGTTTGGCGCCCCGGTCCGCGCCTGCCGTTGCGGCGAGCACCCCGCAGTCAATTGCGCCCGCCCGGGCTCAGGCGGTGCAGGCGCTGCCGGAAGCCGCAAAAACGGCCATGCCGGCCGTCCCGTCCCCTCCGGCCAAGGTCAGGCCGAACCGCGCCATTACTATCAGCATGTTCATGGTGATCATCGGGGTAACCCTCGGGGTCGTGATCTGGGCGGCCAAGCGAACAACCTCGGCCGCCGACTTCTATGCCGCCGGCGGGGGGATAACCGGCCTGCAGAACGGCTGGGCCATCGCCGGTGATTACATGTCGGCGGCCTCATTCCTCGGCATGTCCGGCCTGATCTCGCTCTATGGCATCGACGGCTTCATGTACGCGGTCGGACCGATGTTCTCATTCATCGCCATCCTCCTGGTGGTGGCCGAACCATGCCGCAACGCCGGCAAGTTCACCCTCGGGGACATCCTCTCCTTTCGCGCCTCGCCCAAGCCGGTGCGGGCCGTGGCGGCTCTCTCCACGGTCACCGTGTCGCTGTTCTACCTCATCGCCCAGATGGTCGGCGCCGGCAAGCTGATGCAGGTGCTGCTCGACATCCCCTACCGCGTTTCGGTCATCGGCGTCGGCATCCTGATGGTGGGCTACGTGGCGTTCGGCGGCATGAAAGCCACCACCTGGGTGCAGATCATCAAGGCGAGTCTGCTCATGACCGGCACGGTCGTACTCGCCGTGCTGGTCATGCTGAAGTCGGGGATGAACCCGATCCAGTTCTTCACGGACATCGTCGGCAACCAGAACATCCAGGATCACGTGCGCATGAACGTGCTCAAGGATGCCCTGCCGAAGCCCGGCTTTGACTATGGCCAGCGCTTCATGGAGCCCGGCCTGTTCCTGAAAAACCCCCTTGACCAGATATCGCTCGGCATCGCCTGGGCCCTCGGAGCAGCCGGCCTGCCGCACATCCTGATGCGCTTCTTTACCGTCCCGAGTGCCAAAGAGGCGCGTAAATCGATCGTCATCGCCCTGTTTATCAACAGCTCCTTCTTCTTCCTCATCAACCTGATCGGTTTTGGTGCGGCGCTCTACCTGAGCCCGCAACTGATAAGCTCGGTTGACAAGGGTGGCAACATGGCGACGCTCCTGCTCGCCCAGAAGCTGGGTGGCGGCGCCGGCTCAATAGGCGGCGACCTCTTCCTCGCCTTCATCTGCGCGGTGGCCTTCGCCACCATTCTCGCGGTCGTCTCCGGCCTGGTGCTGGCAGCCTCGGCGGCCATCGCCCACGATGTCTACGTCAACATCATCAAGGACGGCAAGGCCGACCAGCAGACCCAGGTCCGGGTTGCCCGGATAACCTCCCTGTTCGTCGGCATAGCCGCCATCATCATGGGGCTGGCGGCCGAGAAGGAAAACGTGGTCGCCCTGGTGGCACTGGCCTTTGCCGTGGCCGCTTCTGGCAATTTCCCCGCGGTCATGCTGTCGCTTTTCTGGAAGCGCTTCAATACGTCGGGTGTCATTTCCGGCCTGCTGGTGGGAACCATCTCGGCGCTGGCGCTGGTTGTCATCTCACCGGTCATGACCTATCCGCAGAAGATCGCCGACGATGCCAGGAAGATCGTCACCACCCTGGAGCAGAAGCAGGCCGAGGGGGTTGTCCTGGCCGAGAAGGACCTGAAGGCGCTGGACAAGGCGCGCGCCGACTTCCAGAAGAACGACGGCGGCACCTCCATGGTCGGACTGAAGGCGGCCATCTTTCCGCTCAAGAACCCGGGCATAGTCTCCGTGCCGCTGGGGCTTCTCGCCGCCATACTCGGGGCTTTGCTGTTCCGTGACAAGCGCGCCGAGGATATGTTCGATGAGATTGAGGTGCGGCAGATTACCGGCCTCGGCATCTCCAAGGCCTCGGATCACTGAGTGACGGGCGCGGGCGGGTGCGGCCTTCCGACCATCTCGCCGCCGTGTCCTCGAAACCCCGCTTCGACGTAGCGGTGCTACGCCTCAGCGAAGTTTCTGCGGGCCAGCGTCGATCTGGACGAAATTCCGCACCCGGTGGGTTTAAGGCTACAAACTTCTTTCCTGCCATGGATTGTTGTTCTTAGCTGTTGTAGTTACATTTTTCAACCCCTGCGGGACGCTGCAGGGGTTGAAAAAAACCTTTGCTTTGCAGTAAGCGTAAACGAAAACCATAACGCATCGGAGGATGGAGATATGGGAGAGGCGACAGCAGTCATCGGCGATGAGGGAGTACGCATCCTCAACGACATGAGCAAGGAAGAGCTGATCAGGATCATCGTCGACGACGCCAAGAACTGGCTGGCCCACGACGGTCTCTGGTTCCAGGCGGTGGAAAAGGCACACGGCATGGAGCAGGCCATCGAGATTGACCGGGAGGCGTGGCGCTCCTTTACGGTGATCGAGGCGAAGCGGATCATGGAGCGGCTCGGGATCCAGCCGGGGGGCGGGATTCCCGCCCTGGTGGAATGCCT
>JAMPXD010000216.1 GCA_023701365.1 Geobacteraceae bacterium | reverse complement strand
TCCCGCTCGGCGGCCCGGACGGCGGCGACGGGGGGAAGGGGGGTGACGTGATCTTCCGGGTCTCCCCCCACCTCGCCACCCTTCTCGACCTGCGCCACAAGCCCCACCTGAAGGCGGGGAGGGGAAGGCACGGGATGGGGAAGGACCGCCACGGCGCCAACGGCGAGAACCTTACGGTTCTAGTCCCCCGGGGTACCGTCATCAAGGACGCCGAGACCGAAGAGGTGCTGGCCGACCTGAGCGAGCCGGAGCAGTCGGTGGTCCTCCTGAAGGGAGGGCGCGGTGGCCAGGGGAACGCCCGGTTCGCCACCGCCACCCATAAGGCCCCGAAATTCGCCCAGCCGGGCGAGCCGGGGGAGGAGCGCTGGCTCAGGCTGGAGCTCAAGCTGATGGCGGACGTGGGGCTGCTCGGTTTTCCGAGCGTCGGGAAATCCTCCTTCATCGCCAAGGTCTCCGCGGCGCGGCCGAAGATCGCCGATTACCCGTTCACTACCCTGGCGCCGAACCTGGGGGTGGTACCCTACAAGAACTACCGCTCGTTCGTGATCGCCGACATCCCCGGTCTGATCGAAGGCGCCCACCAGGGGGCCGGCCTCGGGCACCGTTTCCTGAGGCATGTGGAGCGGACCGACCTCCTCCTCCACATCCTCGACATCTCCTGGATGCCGGAGCGGGACCCGATCCGGGAGTACCAGGCGATCAACCGGGAGCTTTTGCTGTTCGATGCGGAACTGGCCGAAAAGCGGCAGATCATCGTGATCAACAAGATCGACCTGCCGGTCGTTCGCGAGAACCTCGGCCAGGTCCTCCCTTGGTTCGAAGAGCGGGGACTCAGGGTCTTCCCGATCTCCGCCGCCACCGGCGAAGGAATCCCGCCGCTCTTGGACGAAATCGCCCGGAACCTCTGGGGTAAGGCGGAAGAAGAGTAAGGGCTCGGACGTTGCGTAGTAAAGTAAACAAAAGGGGCTAGGCCATATGACCTAGCCCCTTGATTTTCTTGGGCACCTGACTTCCCCGTGGTTTCCGTCCAACGGAATACATAAAAATCCTGTTTACCCAAAAGCCCGCTTTAACCCGAACTCTACCTTAAACGACGTAGCCTTGACAATTGGCCGGACATTCTTCTTATCCTTTTCGAGCGCAACGATACCAAAGCTCGCCATCAGCTTCAGTGTGCGGGAAAGGTTACTGCTCTTCCGCCCTGTCATCTCTTCAAGTTCCTTCAACGAACTCGGCTTTCGGTCAATGATGATTTTCAGAAGTTCCTGATTCTCGCTGCTCAGCACCTGCGCCATGGACTGGAGAGATTCAAACCAGACCTTTGGCTCACCATGCTTGGGAACATATTCTCCCTTGGCAATGGCAATTGTCCGTTGACGATATTCTTCCTTGGAAATGATGCCCACTTTCATAACGCTTGTTGCCATGATTCTACCTCTTCCTTAGTTCACAAATCTGTCCACTTCGTTCCAGAAGTCTTCAAGCAGTTGCTCCGCCGACTCGAATTCATATGGCTCAACCTTGTTCATCCGGTGGGCATGGTCCCAGGTTGTCTTGACCGCTCCGAATTTCTTGCGCGACGCCTTGACGGCATGGGCGTTGTCATATCCGAGTACACGGGTATTGTTACGGTCATGCAGCGTCAGTGAATAACGTATCCCGTGCGGCATTTGCGCGGATAAAGTCACCCGCCGTACTTCGAACTTTGTCCAGTAGCCGTTAATCTCGCCATCCAGATTGAGCAGATTCTCAAGCCCGATAGTCGGCTTTAGCGGATTCACCACCATTCAAACCTCAATAGATATCTTCTGATGATAACTATATCTCTTCTGGATGCTTTGTACAACAGCTTTTCTTGTTTACGCGGAGAGCTTTCAACAAATCAACTCCCCGTAGCTTCCTAGAGGCTCCCTACACGTTCAACTTGTCATCTTGGAAGCCTGACCCCATGCCTTCCCTTTATTTGAAGATTTTATTGAACCATGCAAATCTATTGGAAAATCCGGGTAAAATTGCGACGTGGTAGAAAGTCGTATTGAGGAAATCGTCGCTCGGAGCAGGGCAGGATAGGTGAAGGTGGCCACCCGGCTTCGCCGACTGGTCACCTTCACCGTCCCCTTATTCGCACTCGTGCTCAACGGGGTATCCTGCTCTGCGAGGCCCGTCGGCTACCGCCGTCCCACATTTGCCATCCCCCCCCCTCAGGACTTTGACCATGGAGACGAAGCGAGAATAACCGTCGACACGGAAGGCGCGCCAGTTAAGGGTTCCCGTGCTCCCCGAAGATGCCGCAATCAAACGCCTGGCGGCCACCGTCGGTCTCCCCGTCGCAGCCTATCTGTGCAACGTTGCCCTGTCGTACCGGTTTAACCGCATCTTGGACGATAGTGCGGTTGCGGACCTGGTACGTCTTAACGGTGATCTCGGCCGCTTGGATAACCTCTTAAAGCTCTGGCTAACCAACGACCCGCGCACAGCGCATTACGGCCCGCCTCTGATCCGCGCCGTCCTTTCGAAAATTGAAATCACCATGGACGAGATGCAGGAGATCATGCAGACCGTGGTCATACCAAAGGCCAAGCGGTGAGTCAGATCTTTTAGCCGCTAAACTACGCGTGCTTCCAGAAGGCCCGCATGATCGCTCAAGAAGGTGCCGATGAGGTTCATGGGTAAGAGCGATTAAGGCCACCTGGTGAAAATACCCCGCACTCCTAATTGTTCCAACTAAATCCAACCGACGCGCCATTCCACCCACGGCCCTTACCAGGGCCACATCCCAGGAACGTCCCTTCCTCCTGCCACCTGGCGACCTGCCCCTCGATCTCCTGTGCGCGCCCGGCGTGTAGCCGGCTGCAGGGGGGGGCAAAGCGTAACCTGTGTTCTGGAAATTTTAACGGTCTTCTGGGAGCACCGCCGGTAGCCCCTTCTCTCCATAGGCGAATGTTGCCGAGCACCGAAGTCTCAGCGATAGGTGTGCTTTTTAGGTGCCGATGGGCATTTTCGAATTGAAAGTCATTAACTGGGCGTGATATGTTGCCGGCCGAATGGACTCTTCTGTCGGAGGAGCCGCGTGGCGGCAACAGCATTGAAAACGGTGGAGTCGATGAGCCAGCTGGCGGCACCGAAGACGCACTAGGTAAAGGAGGACCAATGCTTAAGAAAATGAAAGCGTATGGACATCTTAAACCTGGACAAAAGGGCACTCATCGACTGGTTGGCTCGACACGAGGTAGCGGCGCCTAAGGAGCTATTATATGTTTGGACTGACGTTATACGACGTAGTGATCAATCTTTCGTATTTGCTCTTTTTGGTTGGTTTTTCGCTGAAAGACATATTATGGCTGAGGATCGTCATTATCATAGCTGCTTCGACCGATATCATCGGTCGGGCATGGCTGGCGCCTGAGCCCTTATACTCTGATATCATCTGGTGTGCTTTCGATGTTGCGGTAAACGGCTACCAGCTTGCGATTATTTTACGCGAGAGGAGTACCCTGAATTTTAGCGATGAAGAAAAGCTTTTGCACACGATGGCGTTCCGTAACATTCCTGAATTGCAATTCCGGCGGTTGCTGAACATCAGCACACGGCAGACATTGCCGAATGCGACCACCTTTGTCGAACAGCACTCTGAGCTGAATTCTTTGATCGTCATCTACGATGGATTGGCAAAAGTCGAGGTCGATGGTGCAGTCGTCAATTATATGCGCAATGGCAATTTTGTAGGCGAGATAAGTTTTCTTACCGGGAACAGCACCACAGCCAGTGTTACGACCTTGATGCCCACATCGATTTTTTCATGGAAAAAATCTGATCTGAAAGAGTTGATGAATAAAGACAGTGAACTGCATATGATGATGCATTCGGTGTTCAGCGCTGACTTGCTCTTAAAGCTGGTGAATCACACGGGCGGCACAACATCGAATGAACACCCGGTCGCAAGAGAGGATAATGGAGAGGTCTGCGCGCCCAGCGGCTGATCTGCTTGCGAAGAGTAATAGGGGCAACTCTCCATTTTCCATTTTTTTTAGGGAGGGAGGGGAACGTAGGTAACATTCCGACCAGAGGAGGTTTGCCAGGCCGCGTTGAGTCGATGATCGATTTCCCCTGAAGGGCGGTTTGCAACAAACGTTTTACAATTTCGTAAACGCCCGCCGCAAACGGTCGCCAATCCGTGCAAAATGGCATAAAATAGTTGCTTTTCATGAAGTAAGGTGTTACAAAACGCCTAATCCCGAGGCCCAGGCAAAACTATCAACGTCGAATGTTTTCGTTAGTGACCGGATTCCGAGCAGACAGAATAAAAGGTTGCCGCGCAGAAATTTTTTCATGGAATGAATGGTTTTGCACGAGGGCTTAAATGAGAGCCGTGGAAACATGTCTGTGCCTTGGCAATATTTCCCAGAAGTTGCCCCCTGAAACGCTCTTCCGCCTTACCGAGAAAAAGCCTGCCCGTCGGAACCTCCGTTCATGAGGCTCGTCAATTTCCCCAGACTTATCGCCGGAAAAGTAGCATCGTCCGTCTTCGCTTGCGCGGCGCCCTGAGGAAAGATGGAAGAAGCGCCACCTCTCCTATGTCGCCAGCAGCGGCTTGGGGCGGGAAATGGCCGCCACGATGACCTCTCTGCTCGCCCCGGTGTCGGGAAACTGCTACCCGTTCCTGGCGGCCATTTCGCTTTTTGTGTTCCCGGTCGGATGTGCGCTGCCGGTCCCGGTGGCCCAATCGGCGTGCATCCTCTCCATCGTGCCGTTACCGGCATATCGGCCCGATACACGGTTGAGGAAGCCGAAGGCGTCGCATCGAATAGCGCATCGCCGGAGTCGCCCGCATGGATCGACGACCGGCCCCATAAAACGGAGGCATTGATGGCAAAGACACTCTACTGGATGCAGGGGGGCGCCTGCGGCGGCGACAGCATGGCGCTTTTGAACGTGAGCTCTCCCAACCTCACGGACCTCGTGGAACTGCTCGACATCGAGCTTCTGTGGCACCCGTCGCTCTCCAACGGCACGGCATCCCAGCACCGGCAGACCATCGATGCGATCCTTTCCGGGGAACGGACCCTCGACATCCTCTGCCTGGAGGGTTCCATCATCAGGGGACCGGGCGGCACCGGCAGGTACGACACCTTCGAGGGCGAACCCAAAAAGGATCTCTTCGCGGCCCTGGCCGCCAAGGCCAAGTGCGTGGTCGCCGTCGGCACCTGCGCGAGTTTCGGCGGTATCGGGGCGGACGGGGAAATCGAGGCGACCGGCGTGGTCTTCGGCAAGGCCGAGCCGGGCGGCTTCCTGGGTCAAAGCTTTCGCCCCGCCGGCGGGACGCCGGTCGTCAACCTGCCGGGATGCCCCTGCCACGACGAGGTCTTAAGCGGCGCCTTGACCGCGATCTGCGCCGGGGTACCGCTGCCGCTCAACGAGTTCAATTCCCCCCTGCAGTGGTACGGCCTCCTGGTGCATCAGGGGTGCGTGCGCAACGAGTATCACGAATATCAGATCGAAGAGCAGCACTTCGGTGAAAAGGGGTGCCTCTTCTTCCACCTCGGCTGCCGCGGTCCGATAACCTTCGGCCCCTGCAACAAGCTGCTCTGGAACCACAGAAGCTCCAAGACCCGCGCCGGACTCCCCTGCGTCGGCTGCACCAGCCCCGATTTTCCGCAGCCCCATCCCTTTTTCCGGACACGCAACATCGCCGGGATCCCGCTGGAGCTTCCCGACGGCGTGGACCGGGCCCACTACATGGCCTACAAGGCGATGGCGGCCGCCGCCGCGCCGGAGAGACTGAAGAAACGCGAAACGGAAATATAGGGGAGAGTCGACATGTCACGGACCAAAGTAAGCGTTCCGCTCAACAGGGTCGAAGGCGACCTTGAAGTACAGGTAGAGCTCGATAACGGCGTCGTCACCGACGCCTGGTGCAGCGGGACCATGTACCGCGGGTTCGAAAAAATCATGCAGGGACGCGGGGCGCTGGACGGCCTGGTCATCACGCCGCGCATCTGCGGCATCTGCACC
>JAMPXD010000215.1 GCA_023701365.1 Geobacteraceae bacterium | reverse complement strand
CGGTAACTCTTGCGCCTGAACAGCCCTGTTTTCAGCGAGGCGATCCGGTCGAGGAACAGGACCCCGTCCAGGTGGTCCATCTCGTGCTGGATCGCCACCGCCTCGAAACCGCTCGCCGTCAGCTCACATGGATTGCCGTCCCCGTCGCGGAAGCGGACGGTTATGCTGGTCCCCCGCTCCACGTCGCCGGTATAGTCGGGGACGCTCATGCACCCCTCCCTCATGATGGCGCCCCCCTGCCGCTCCGTGATCTCCGGATTGACCAGCACCAGCAGCCCGTGGTTGTCATCCTTCCCGAGCCTGCTACCTGAGACGTCCACCACGCAGACCCGCAGGGTCACCCCGATCTGGGGGGCGGCGACCCCGACCGAGCCGGGACCTTCCCGCATGGTGTCGATCAGGTCGCGGACCAGAGCGGCGATCTCCTCATCGATCACGGCGACCGGCCGGCAGATGGTCTTCAGGAGGGGGTGGGGGTAGAGGAGTATCTTCTGGGCAGGCATAAGGCTTTCTCCGGCTTCGATTTCGAGCGTAGAGCAAGGCGGCGAGGAGGGGCCGACGCAGGCGTACCAGTTGGTACGTCGAGGAGTGCCCCGACGAAGCCAACGCGGCTATACGCTCGAAGGCGAAGCCGGTTCAGAGGGAGACCGGGGTGATGGCGCGCACCCCGATCTCCACGTTCAGCTCCTTCTTCAGTTTTTCCAGCAGCCCGGCCGCGTCCTCGACCGTGACCCCATCGGGGAGGGCCGCCTCCAGCATCAGGACGTAGACCGGCTCCTCCCTGGTGCCGATCAAACGGGTGTTCAGGTCGGTGATGTTCACCCCCCGGTCGGCCAGGGCCCGGGTCACCCGGTAGACGATCCCGGGCCGGTCGGAGCCGTAGACCGAGATCAGGCAGAGCTCCCCTTCCCCCTTGACCGGGCAGATCTCCTCCTCGGTGAGGTGCCGCACATAGGCGGCCAGCCCGGTCCGCTCGTGGAGCCCCTTGAACTCGTCGGAAAGCCGCGCCTTGGTGAACGGCTTCTCGTGGGAGACGATCAGGATCATCGCGAAGTCCCCGCCGAGCATGGTGCAGCTGGAGTCCTCGATGTTGCAGCCGAGGCGGTAGAGGACCTCGGTGACGTCGGCGACGATGCCGGGGCGGTCCTTGCTGATGATGGTCACCGCGAAGTGGGCGAGGTTTTCCTTGCGGCATTCGCTCATAGAAACTCCTTATGCTAGGAAGCGCGGAAAACGAATTTGGTATTATGCACGTGCAGCAGGCAGAAATCAACCCATTGAAGTACTGGTGACCGTGCGGTGCGCCAATCGGCGCACAACTATCTCAGGGCGAGTATCTGTTTTGCGAATTCGCCCCATGCGTTTTCGAATCTCATTGTTAACATTGTCAAAAGGCATTAGTCGAATTTATATGACGAATACAGCTTCAGTACACGAATTCTGACATGGCAGGCATGCCTCGTCTGGGTCATACGAAACTGATTCGCGGCCAATTCCGTCGTATCCATCCTGTCCATGAGGTTTTCTTTCTTGGGAACCCCTTTGCGCTGCTTGATGGCATCGTTGCCAAGGCCACCGTATAGGCCCTTGTAACCCGCATCATGAAAGACCCCGAACATCCGGTCCTGCACCCCCGCTTCACGGGCCGCGCCGGAAAGGGCTTTGAACTCCTCGGGCGTCTGTTTGCGGATTTCCAACCGCTCCATGTCAGCAGCCAAGGCATCGGAAATTTCCTGGCGGCGGGCCTGAATGGCGAAGTATTTCTGTGCTTCCGCGATCTCCGGCTTACGCGGGTCACCGTTCTGAGCGATGAGATAGCAGGCAAAGCGCGAGAGATTGTAGTCGTCTACCGTTCTGACGCTTCCAGAGCCGAGTTCGACCATTTTGCCGGCGCCGGCAAAATGGTAGTCAGGGTTGTTTCCCGACTGCCTGCAAGAAATCATGGCTCGGCTTATCGCCTCTTCAAACCGCCGCCACTGGCTGTAACCGAGCAAAGGCTGAAGTTCACGTGCGCTCCAGTATTCAGCGCCATGTTCGTTAATTTTTTTCAACTCTTCGAAAGACACATTCCCACGGATTGGCAGCGATTTTTTTGTCATGGCTCCCCTCTACACGAAGGCTTCTTGGGAAGGTCGAGAGACGATGTCTCCCAAATCTTGAATTGAATAACAGACCATTTTGCCGGCGCCGGCAAAATGGTTGTCAAATTGTTTCACAATTCTCCGCGCAAAACAAGAACCGCCTGTCGAGCAATTCTCCAGGCGGTTTTAAAGTTTCTCCTCACAGCTTGTTGATGAACACTTCCCGCGGCTTGCTGGTGCCGTCGGAGGGACCGACGATCCCCTCCCGCTCCATCTTCTCTATGATCCGGGCCGCCCGGTTGTAACCGATCCGGAGCCTGCGCTGGACCATGGAGATCGAGGCCTGGCGGGTCTCGGCGACCAGGGCCACCGCATCGTCGTACCGCTCGTCGTTCTCTTCCTCCTCCGCGCCGCCGCCATCCCCCCCCTTTTCCTCCAGGAAGGTCTTGTCGTAAACCGGTTTCCCCTGCTTCTTCAGGTACTCCACCACCCGCTGCACCTCGGCGTCGGAGACGAAGGCGCCGTGGCTCCGCTGCAGCTTGGCGGTGCCGGGGGGGAGGAACAGCATGTCGCCGGCGCCGAGCAGCGATTCGGCGCCGTTGCAGTCGAGGATGGTGCGGGAGTCGATCTTTGACGAGACCTGGAACGAGATCCGGGCCGGGAAGTTGGCCTTGATCAGGCCGGTGATCACGTCCACCGAAGGGCGCTGGGTGGCGAGGATCAGGTGGATCCCGGCGGCCCGCGCCATCTGGGCGAGGCGGGCGATCGACTCCTCCAGCTCCCGGCCGGCCACCATCATCAGGTCGGCCAGCTCGTCGACGATCACCACCAGGTAGGGGAGATGGCCATGGTCGAGCACCTCCTCCTTGTCGAGGAACGCCTGGATCGCCTCCTCGTCGTCCGCCGCCAGCTCCTCCGGCTCTTCCACCGGCGGCGGCTCCTTGACCCTGTTCTCCGCCAGCTCCTTCTCCTCCCTCTCCAGCAGCCGGTTGTACGATTCGACGCTGCGCACCCCCTTGTCCGCCATCAGCCGGTAGCGCCTTCCCATCTCGTCCACCGCCCGCTTCAGGGCGAGGGCCGCCTTCTTCGGATTGGTGACCACCGGCAGCAGCAGGTGCGGAATCCCCTCGTAGACCGACAGTTCGAGCATCTTCGGATCGACCATGATGATCCGCAGGTCGCGGGGGGTGGCGGTATAGAGGAGCGACAGGATCATGGTGTTGATCGAGACCGATTTGCCGGAGCCGGTGGCGCCCGCCACCAGCAGGTGCGGCATGCGGGCGAGGTCGGTCACCAGCGGCGCGCCGGAGACGTCCTTGCCGAGCGCCAGGGGGAGCTTCATCTTCCCCTTCTGGAACTCCTCGGCGCCGAAGATCTCCTTGAGAAACACCGTCTCCCGCTCCCGGTTGGGGAGCTCGATGCCGACCACCCCCTTCCCCGGAATCGGGGCGACGATCCGGATGGAGAGCGCCTGGAGCGCCATGGAGAGGTCGTCGGAGAGGCCGGCGATCCGGCTCACCTTGATCCCCGGCCCGGGCGCGAACTCGTACATGGTGACCACCGGCCCCGGGCAGATCTCCACCACCTCCCCCTCCACCCCGAAGTCCCTGAGCTTCTTCTCCAGCAGGCGGGCGTTCATGGTCAGGGCTTCCTTGTCGACCTTGCGCGCCGTCGCCGGCGGGGCGTCGAGGAGGGTCAGGGAGGGGGTCCGGTAGTTGCCGTCGTCCTTGACGAAGTCGAAGGCCTCCTGGAGCGGCGCGGCTTTTTCGCTGTCCCGCTTCTTCTCCTTCTTGGCAACGGGGACCGGCGGCGGGAGGGTGACCGACAGCGGCTTGATCACCGGGGCGCCCTGCTCGGCACTCCTCGGCTCCTTGTCCAGCAGCTCGCGGTTCAAGGCCCGTTTCTCCCGGTAACGGCTCCACCGCTCGCCGAGGGCGCCCAGCCACCAGTCGGCGAACAGGACGAAGGAGAAGCGGGAGAGGACCATGATGGAGGCGGCCAGCATCGGCAGCAGGAGCAGCAGCGCGCCGGAGATCCCGAGATACCGCTGGAGGAGGTCGGCGGTCTTGAACCCGACGGCGCCGCCGGTCGGGACCCGCTGGCCGAGGAATCGGGTGAATTCGAGGCTGAAGGCGAACAGGGCGGAGAGGGAGACCAGCAGTCCGAGGAAGGCGATCCCCTTGTAGTAGCGCCACCTGAACTCCTTGAAGCGGAGGAGGCGATAGGCGAGATAGACGAGGGCGCACGGCACGGCATAGGAGGCGAGGCCGAACAGCTGGAGGAGGAGGTCCGCCACCTCGGCGCCGAGCCGGCCGCCGAAGTTGCCGACCCCCGCCTCGGAGGAGTAGGTGTTGAAGGAGAGATCGTCGGTACTGAACGAGAGGAGCGCCAGCAGGATGAACAGGCCGAGCGCCCCGAGCGCCATCCCCTTCAGCTCCTTCTTAAGCTTTTCCTGTTTTTCCGGCTGTTCCATGTGCGTGTCTCGCTTGATATTGCCAGTGCAATTGAACATCTCAATTGTAGGAGCGCCGCCCCCGGCGCGATAATCGCGGCGAGGCGCCGCTCCTACAGAAGAGTTTACATCTCCAGGATGAGCGGCAGGATCACCGGCCTTCTCTCGATGGTCTTGTTGAAGAAGCGGCGCAGCACCCGGCGGACCTCCAGCTTGACCTCCCCCCAGTCGGCGAGGACCTCGGCGCTCTTCAGCGCCAGGGTGTCGAGCACCACCTTCTTCGCCTCGTCCAGGTATTGCTGGCTCTCGTCCTCGAACACGAAGCCGCGGGAGACGATGTCGGGGCCGTAGATGATCTCGCCGCTCGTCTGGTTGATGCCGATGATGACCACCACCATGCCGTCCTCGGAGAGGTGCTTGCGGTCCTTGAGGACCACGTTCCCCACGTCGCCGACCCCCTTGCCGTCCACGAAGACCCGGCCGGTCTCCACCCGGTCGACGATGCACCCCTCCCCGTCGCTGAAGGCGATGACGTCGCCGTTCACCGCCAGCAGGCAGCGCTCCTCCGGGAGCCCGAGCCGCTGCGCCAGCTGGCTGTGCTTGACCAGGTGCCGGTATTCTCCATGGACCGGGATGAACCAGCGGGGGCGCACCAGGTTCTGCAGGAGCTTCAGCTCCTCCTGGCTGGCATGGCCGGAGACGTGCACCTCGGACACCTTCTCGTGGATCACCTCGGCGCCGCGGCGGTAGAGGTGGTTGATCAGGTCGGAGATGGTCTTCTCGTTGCCGGGAATGAAGCGGGACGAGAGGATCACCGTGTCCCCCCGCTCCAGCTTGATCTGCTTGTGGTCGTCCATGGCGATCCGGGTGAGCGCGCTCATCGGCTCCCCCTGGCTGCCGGTGGTGATCATGCAGACCTCCGCCTTGGGGAGCCGCGGCATTTCCTTCAAGTCGATCAGCAGGCCGTCCGGGATCCGCAGGTAGCCGAGCTCCCGGGCGATCTGCACGTTGGCCAGCATGGAGCGGCCGTTCAGGAGCACCTTGCGGCCGCTCCGGGCGGCGGCCTCCACCACCTGCTGGACCCGGTGGATGTTGCTGGAAAAGGCGGCGACGATGATGCGGCCGGTGCAGCGGGGGAATATCTCGTCGAAGGCGTCCCCCACCAGCTTTTCCGAGAGGGTGTAGCCCTCCCGCTCGACGTTGGTGGAATCGGCCATCAGCGCCAGCACCCCCTCCTCGCCGTAGCGGGAGAAGGTGGCAAGGTCGGTCAGCTCCCCGTCCACCGGGGTCTGGTCGAGCTTGAAATCGCCGGTATGGATCACCACCCCCTCCGGGGTGCGGATCGCCAGGCCGCAGCCATCGACGATGGAATGGGCGACCCGGATGAACTCCACCTCGAAGACGCCGAGCGTCACCTTGCCCCGCGGCTTCACCACCCGCAGGTCGACCTTGTCGTCCAGGGCAAACTCCTTCAGCTTCTCCCTGACGAAGCCG
>JAMPXD010000214.1 GCA_023701365.1 Geobacteraceae bacterium | reverse complement strand
AGATCTCAAAGGGTTGAAGATCCGTGTGCCTTCACGTTTTTCCGCCAGGGCACTGGCTGCACTTGGTGCATCACCGGTGCAGATGCCGGCGCCGGCCGTTCCGGAAGCTATTGCCAAGAATGTGGTGGATGGCGCCACATTGCCATGGGAAGTAACGACGGCATTCAAACTGCAGGAGATCTGTAAAACTCATACCGAACCCGGCCCGGCACACGCCGGTATCTCGAATACCATCATGGTGTTTGCCATGAACCAGGCCAAGTACAATAATTTGTCTCCCGACTTGAAGAAGGTCATCGACAATAACAGCGGCCGCGAGACTTCCAGATGGGTTGGCAAGTCTTGGGATAGTTTCAGTGCGCAATCACGTAAAGTCGCGGTCGATCGCCACAACACCATCAATATATTGAGTGATGCAGAATACAAACGCTGGGCGAAGGCAACTGAATCCGTTGACGACGAGTGGATCAAGGAGGTCGAGGCCAAAGGCGCTAATGGCAGGGCGCTCCTGAATGATGCCAAGGCCTTGTTGAATAAGTACAGGAACTGAAGGCCTGTCGACCTGATTCGTCTCGTCCCCTCGCATCGGACAGGGGGCTGAGCCATTCGTCATCATGGAATTGGCACGCAACTGGAAAAAAATATGACCGTCACTTCGAAGCTCCTCATTTCAAAATTGAAATAGGCCTATATTTCCAGCTCTTTCAACGCTACGACCTGTCTCGGGAACCTTCTTTAGCCACAGATATACGCAGATTCACGCAGATGAAACCTTAATTCAAAACGCCGTTCATTGCCTTATCTGTGTTCATCTGCGTTTATCTGTGGCCCCTATTGCCTTTTCTGCTGTCTGGCGGCTGGACAACGCTAACGCAGGCTTAATTTCATATTTGAGTACTAAATTTCATAATTGAAATGAAATATCGCTTGTCAGTGCCCCATTCATAGCTTTCACCCCCTTGCTTCTTTCCCCCTATCTCCTACCGTTTAACAAAAATCCGGAATTTTCCCCACATGATCGAGCGCCCCCCAAAGCCCCCCCAATCGGGATGCAAGGGTTATTTGCGAGTCTGCGCAATAACGATGTTTTGAAGATTCGGGCGGCTTGTATGATCGGCTTTGAACGGCAATGACATTATTCGGCACGGTACCTGCTAAATGAAAGTTATCATTGCTCCCGAACGTCGTTTGACAAGGAGAAAAGCCATGAAGATTTGCATCTACGGAGCCGGCGCGGTCGGCGGATTCATCGGTGCCCAGCTCGCCCATGCGGGTTACGAGGTGAACGCCGTGGACCAGGGCGCCACGCTCAAGGCGCTGCGCGAGCACGGCCTGCGGCTGCAGAGCGACGGCATATTTCTCACGGAAAAGGTGCGGGCCACGGACGACCCGGCGGAACTCGGGGTCCAGGATCTCGTTATCATCGCGGTGAAGGCGACCGCCCTGGTCTATGTCGCGCAGCGGATCGCCCCGTTGATCGGGCCGGACACCATCGTGATGACGGCCATGAACGGGGTCTCCTGGTGGTTTTTCGACGGTTTCGGCGGAGAGCATGCGGGGACGCGCCTCGCCTCGGTCGATCCCGACGGATCGATTGCGGCGGCGATCCCGTCCCGCAATGTCGTTGGCTGCGTGGTGCACGGCAGCTTTTCCCTGAATGAGCCGGGATTCGTGCGTCACGGTTTCGGTAACCGGCTGATCATCGGCGAGCCCGACGGCAGTGATTCCGCGCGGCTGCGCCAGCTGGCGCAGGTGCTGGGCAAGGCGGCCCTGGATATCGTGGTTTCCAGGAACATCCAGTGCGACATCTGGTTCAAGCTCTGGGGGAACATGACCATGAACCCCGTCTCCGCGCTCACCGGGGCAACCTGCGACCGGATACTGGACGATCCGCTGGTAAACCGGTTTTGCCTGGATGTCATGGCGGAGGCGGCGCGGATCGGCGCCAGGATAGGCTGTCCCATTACCCAGAGCGGCGAGGAAAGAAATGCGGTGACCCGCGAGCTGGGCGCATTCAAGACCTCGATGCTGCAGGACGTCGAGGCGGGGAGGGCCGTGGAGCTCGATGCCCTGGTCAGCGTGGTGCGCGAGATCGGCCGGAAGGTGGGGGAGCCGACGCCGAACATCGATGCCCTGCTCGGTCTTGCCCGGCTCCAGGCGCGGGTGCGCGGGCTCTATCCGTGGTAATAAGGCAGGCTAAAGGCTAAAGGCTGAAGGCTGAAGGCTAAAGGCTAAAGGCTGAAGGCTGAAGGCTAACGACCTGATTCAGGAAGGGATACCAATGTCAACGCAGCTGTTTGTCGGCCTCGACATGGGGGCATCAAGAACCAAGGTCGCTGTCCTGGATGGGGCGGGAAGGCTGGTCGGCCACGCGGTCAAGAAGTCGGGGATCGACTTTTCGGTGACGGCGGCGGCCTGTCTCGACGCCTCTCTGGAGATGGCCGGGGCGAGCCGCGCCGACATCGTCCGGGCCGTTGCCACCGGCTACGGCAGGGCCAATGTCGCCTTCGTCACCTCGGAGAGCAAGACCGAAATCGGCTGTCTGGCCAAGGGGTGTCATCACTATTTCCCCGAAGCCATCACCATCATCGACATCGGCGGCCAGGACAACAAGATCATCAAGCTCGACGCCCCCGGCCGGCGTAGCAGCTTCAAGATGAATCGCAAATGCGCGGCCGGCACCGGGGCCTTTCTCGAGGAAATGGCCGGGCGCCTCGACATATCCCTGGAGGAGATGAACGACATGGCCCGGCAATCCACGGAGATGATCAAACTCGGCAGCTACTGCACGGTCTTCTCGGCCACCGAAGTGCTGGAGAGCATCCGCAACGGCAAGAAGGTCGCCGATATCGTCAAGGGGCTGTTCTACTCGGTCATAAAGAGGGTCCTGGAGATGGACTCCATCACCGACCGGGTCGTCATGACCGGCGGGGTCGTTGCCCACAACCCCTATATCGTCGAGATGACCGGGGAGATGATCGGCCGGCCGGTATTGGTCCCCGAGTTGCCGCAACTGGCAGGGGCGGTCGGGGCCGCGCTCTATGCGCTGTACGGCAAGGATGAAGGATGAATTATGAAGGATGAAATACGAAGTAACTGTAGGGTGGGTTAGGCGGATTCATCGCCGTAACCCACCGTTCCGCCGCCGATTGGTGGGTTACGCTATCGCTAACCCACCCTACGAAATACGAAGTTGATGAACGGTTATCAGGGGGAGACGAATGGCTGAGGAGAAAACATCCATGCGCAAGAAGATTCAGGCCACTGACCTGATGAACAGGATCATGGCCGACTATTTCTACGGCCTGAACGAAGCGGCGACCAGCGGCAGGCAGAAGGTCGCCTGGTGCACCAGCGTCGGCCCGGCGGAACTGCTCAGGGCTATGGGGTTCGCCGTCCAGTTCCCGGAAAACCATGCCGCCATCCTCGGCGCCACCCGCATGGCCACCGACCTGATCCCCGTGGCGAACGCCATCGGCTACTCCCCCGACATCTGCTCGTACCTGACCTCCGACATCGGCGCCTACCTGAAGGGGATCACCCCGCTCTCCAGGGCCTATCCCGGCATCGAGTCGGTGCCGCGGCCCGACGTGCTGGTGTTCAACACCAACCAGTGCCGCGACGTCCAGGACTGGTTCGCCTGGTACGCCAGGAAGCTGGGGGTCCCCTGCATCGGCATTAGCTCACCGAAGAGCATCGGCGAGGTGACCGATGCCCACATCGACGATGTCGCCGGCCAGATCAAGGCCCTGATCCCGACGCTGGAGATGATCTCCGGGAGCAGGCTGGACCTGGACCGGCTCCGGGAAACGGTCGCCCTCTCCCGGGAATGCACCGAGCTGTGGAGGCAGGTCCTGGAGACGGCGACGGCCTCACCCGCGCCCCTGACATTCTTTGACGGCACCATTCACATGGGGCCCGCCGTTGTCCTGCGCGGGACCCCGGAGGCGGTCGACTACTACAAGGTCCTTCTGAGCGAACTGGAGCAGCGGGTCGCGGCCGGGGACGGGGCCGTCGCGGATGAGGCCGTGCGGATCTACTGGGAGGGGATGCCGGTCTGGGGACGGCTGAGACAGCATTCGGAGCTGTTCGCCGGCATCAGGACCGCCGTGATCGCCTCCACCTACTGCAGCAGCTGGATCTTCCCGGCCTTCGACCCGCGGGAGCCGATCCGCAGCATGGCCAAGGCCTACCTCGAACTTTTCATCGTCCGCTCCGACCCGTACAAGGAACGCTACATCAAGGGGATGCTGGCTAAGTTTAACATCGACGGGATCATCTACCACGACGCCAAGACCTGCCCCTGCAACTCCAACAGCCGCTACGGCCTCCCCCAGCGACTGGAGGCGGAAACCGGCATCCCGAGCCTGGTCATCTCCGGTGACCTGAATGACCTTCGCTGCGTTTCCGACGAACAGACCAGAACCAACGTCGAAGCCTTTATCGAACAGCTTGAGGAGGGTAAATAACATGCTGGACGCACTATTCAAACCGAGGGCGATTGCGATTGTCGGCGCCTCCACCAAGGAACTCTCCATCGGCAACGTGATCACCAGGAACCTGCAGACCTACGGCTACAAGGGGGCCATCTACCCGATCAACCCGGCGGCTCCTGACATTCGCGGCATAAAAGCGTACCAGACCCTGGCCGAGGTCCCCGGCGAGATCGACCTGGCCCACATCATCATCCCCAGCAGCCAGGTGCCCCAGACCATGGAGGAGTGCGGCAGGAAGGGGGTCAAGGCGGTCATCATCAACTCCGCCGGCTTCAGCGAGATGGGGGAGGAGGGCGCCCAACTCCAGGCGTCGTTCCTCGCCACCGCCAGGAAGTACGGCATCCGGGTCTTCGGCCCCAACTGCCAGGGGATCATCAACAGCGATCCGGAGCTGAAGGCGTACTGCAACTTCACCTTCACCTACCCCGAGCCGGGCACCATCTCGGTGGTGGCACTCTCCGGCGGGGTAGGAGGGCTGATCATGCAGGCCCTGGCCGACCTCGGCATCGGCCAGCGCCTGTACGCCTCCAACGGCAATGCCTGCGACATCTCGATCCCGGAGATCGTCCGCTACTTCGGGGAGGATCAGGGGACCAGGGCCATCATCCTCTACACCGAGGGCTTCGCCAATCCGCGCGATTTCATGGAGTCGGTCCGGGAGGTGGCCGCCAGGAAACCGGTGCTGGCCATGAAGGCGGGCCGGACCGAGCAGGGGGCCAAGGCCGCCTCCTCCCACACCGGCTCCCTGGCCGGGGTGGATATCGCCACCGAACTGATCTTCGAAAAGATCGGTATCCTCTCCTTCCGCGACGAGGGGGAGATGGTGCGGGCGGCCATGGCCTTCTCCTCCCAGCCGATCCCGACGGGGAACCGGGTCGGGGTGATCACCAACACCGGCGGGCCGGCGGTCATCGCCACCGATGTCCTGGTCGACTTCGATCTCGATGTGCCGAAGCTCTCGGCGGCGACCATTGCCATGCTGAAGGAGACCCAGCTGCCCGAGGCGGCCGTTGAAAATCCGATCGACGTGGTGGCCACCGCCGGCGGTCCCCAGTTTCGCGCCGCCCTGGATGCGCTCATGGAGGAGGAGCAGATCGACAGCATCTTCATCAATTTCGTGACCGCTCCCTTCACCGACACCGATGCCGTTGCCCGGGAAATCGTGGCGGTCAATCAGCTGGGGCGGAAGCCGATGGTGTGCAACTTCATCACCGACGTCAGCCTGGAGCGCTTTCAGAAGACCATGCGGATCCTCAAGGAGGGGAAGGTCCCGATCTATGCCAACCCGAGCGACGCGGCCAAGGCCCTGGGCGCCCTCACCAGGTACGGCCGGATAAAAAAGCGCGACATCGGCCTCCCCGAACAGTTTGCGGATGTGGATGCCGCCAGGGCCAGGGCGATCGTCGAGCAGGCCCGCCAGGCCGGCCGCAGCGTGCTCTCCGCCGCCGAGGTCTACACGATCTTCGAGGCCTACGGCATTCCCGTTGCCGGCTGGAGGGTGGTGGCAACGGCCGCCGAAGCGGTCGCCGCCGCTGAAACGATCGGCTACCCGGTGGT
>JAMPXD010000213.1 GCA_023701365.1 Geobacteraceae bacterium | reverse complement strand
TCGGCCTGGAGCTCGGCTCGGTCTGGCGCCGGCTCGGGGCGCAGGTGACGGTGGTGGAGCTCCTCCCGAAGATGCTCCCCACCATGGACGGCCAGGCGGCGGATCAGCTCGCGCGCTCCCTGAAGAAGCAGGGGCTCGCCTTCCGGATGGAGACCAGGGTGACCGGCTTCGAGAAGAAGGAGGGGAAGGTAATGGTGACGGTCGCCTCCGGCGCCGGCACGGAACAGATCGAGTGCGATAAGGTTCTGGTGGCGGTCGGGCGCAGGCCCCTCACGGCCGGCCTCGGCCTGGAGGAGGCGGGGGTAGGGTTCGGAGAAGATGGAAGAATAAAGGTGGACGGGAATTACCAGAGCTCCGTTGTCGGCATCTACGCCATCGGCGACCTGGTCCCCGGCCCGATGCTCGCCCACAAGGCGATGGAGGAGGGGGTGGTGTTCGCCGAGCGGCTGGCGGGACAGGCATCGCAGGTGGAGTACGACTACCTCCCCGGCATCTGCTATACCTGGCCGGAGGCGGCCTCCGTCGGCAGGAGCGAGGAGCAGTTGAAGGCTGACGGAATTTCGTACGCAGCGGGGAAGTTCAGCTTCATGGCCAACGGCCGGGCCAGGTGCATGGACGAGACCGAAGGGTTCGTCAAGATCCTCGCCCACGCCGATACCGGCCGGGTACTCGGCATCCACATCATCGGCCCCCGGGCCTCGGACCTGATCGCCGAGGCGGTCACGGTCATGACCTACGGCGGCAGCGCCGAGGACATCGCCCTCACCTTCCATGCCCATCCGACCCTGTCGGAGGCGGTCAAGGAGGCGGCTTTGGATGTGGAGAAAAGAGCAATTCATGCATAAGGCATTTTAGCCACAGAGAACACAGAGGACACAGAGAAAGAGGAAACCATGAGCCACGCAGATGAGGTGAGAAGTTTTTGTAAGGAGCATTTTATAGGTCCTGCCAGATCTGCCGGAAAAGAGACCGTTACAATCAGGTCGGGCGATGTGCATGACGCTCTGAATTATCGAAATAGATACCCGTTGGTATGCTCAGCATTAGGCTCATTGATTTTCGAAGAGTCATGTAGTCTAAAGCGTGAATCGATCATTGGACCTTTAAATGGAGCAAACACAAATTTTACATTCAGACTCCTCTAGATTATCTCTGTGTCCTCTGTGCCCTCTGTGGCAAAAAAGGAGGCTTTAAATGGGCAAGAACCTCGCAACCAAGATCCTCGAAGCCCATCTGGTCGAGGGTGAGCTGATCCCGGGCAAAGAGATCGCGATCAGGATCGACCACTGCCTCCTCCAGGATGCCACCGGCACCATGGCGATCCTGGAGTTCATCGCCATGGGGGTGCCGCGCGCCAGGGTGGAGCTGGCGGCCCAGTACATCGACCACAACCTGCTTCAGACCGACAACAGGAACGCCGACGACCACGTGTTCCTGATGACCGCGGCGCAGCGGTTCGGCGTCCACCTCTCCAAGCCGGGCAACGGCGTCTCCCATCAGGTCCACCTGGAGCGGTTCGGGGTGCCCGGCAAGGTGATGCTCGGCGCCGACTCCCACACCCCGACCGCGGCGGGGCTCGCCATGCTCGCCATCGGCGCCGGCGGGCTCGACGTGGCGATGGCGATGGCGGGGCACCCGTTCCACCTCCCCTGCCCGCGAATCTGGGGGGTGAAGCTGACGGGCCAGCTCCCCCCCTGGGTGTCGGGGAAGGACGTGATCCTGGAGATGCTCCGCCGTCATACGGTGAAGGGCGGGGTGGGGCGGATCATCGAGTACTACGGCCCGGGCGTCGCGACCCTGTCGGCCACCGACCGGGGGACCATCGGCAACATGGGGGCGGAGCTGGGGGCGACCACCTCGCTCTTCCCCTCGGACCACCGCACCCGGGAGTTCCTCGAATCCCAGGGGCGGGGCGATGCCTGGCGGGAGCTCGCCGCCGATCCCGATTGCGCTTATGACGAGTACGACGAGATTGACCTCGCCACCCTGGAGCCGCTGATCGCCTGCCCCTCCTCGCCGGACAACGTGGTGAGGGTGGCGGAGGTGGAGGGGGTGCGGGTCGACCAGGTGATCGTCGGCAGCTCGGTCAACTCCTCGTTCCGCGACCTGATGACGGTCTGCAAGATCCTCGACGGGCGGCGGGTCGCCCCGCACGTCTCCTTCAACATCAACCCGGGGAGCCGCCAGGTGCTGGAGAACGTGGCGACGCAGAGCGGCTTCATGTCGCTTCTGCTGGCCGGGGCCCAGGTCCACCAGCCGGGCTGCCTCGGCTGCATCGGCATGGGGCAGGCGCCGGGGACCAACCAGGTGTCACTGCGCACCTTCCCGCGCAACTTCCCGGGCCGCAGCGGGGTGAAGAACGACCGGGTCTACCTCTGCTCCCCCGAGACCGCGGCCGCTGCCGGGATCTTCGGGGTGATCACCGACCCGAGGAAACTGGGGGACCTGATGCCCTGGCCGGCCGTGGAGAACCCGGAGAAATACGTGCTGGACGATTCCAGCATCATCTTCCCCCTGCCGCCGGAGGAGGCCGGCCGGGTGGAGATCATCACCGGCCCGAACATCGTGCCGTTCCCCGCATTCGAGGAGCTCCCCGGCGAGCTCGCGGCGGAGGTGATCATCAAGGTGGGGGACAACATCTCCACCGACGCCATCATGCCGGCGGGGAACAAGGTCCTCCCCTACCGGAGCAACATCCCGGCCATCAGCCAGTTCGTGTTCGACCAGGTGGACCCCGACTTCCCGCGAAGGGCCAAGGAGAAGGGGAACGGCGTGGTGGTGGGGGGGGAGAACTACGGCCAGGGGTCGTCCCGCGAGCATGCGGCGCTCGCCCCCCGCTACCTGGGGATTCGCGCCAAGATCGTCAAGGGCTTCGCCCGCATCCACAAGGCGAACCTGATCAACTTCGGCATCCTGCCGCTCACCTTCAAGGACCCGGCGGACTATGACCTGATCAAGCAGGGGGACAAGGTGGTCTTCCGGGATCTGCGGGCGCTGGTCGCTTCCGTGGCGCGGGAGATCCCGGTAACGGTGGACGGGCGGGAGATCGTGACGCTGCTGGAGGTTTCCGAACGGGAGCGGCAGGAGCTGCTGGCCGGGGGGACGCTGAATTATGTGAAGAAGGGCAACTTGTAGGGGCGCCCCTTGTGGGTGCCCTTGTATGCGAGGGCAGGCACAAGACCTGCCCCTACAGGAGACAAAGAAGCATGGACAGTAAACTCCGCGCCATCCTCCCCGACCACGACCTGCTGCGGATGTACGAGCAGATGGTGCTCTGCCGCGAGTTCGAGGAGTCGTGCGCCGAGCAGTACACCAAGGGGCACATCACCGGCTTCCTCCACCTCTACAGCGGCCAGGAGGCGGTGGCGGTCGGCTCCACCCATGCGCTCCACAAGGACGACTACATCCTCTCCGCCTACCGGGAGCACGCCCAGGCCATTGTCCGGGGGGCGGACCCCAGGCGGGTGATGGCGGAGCTGTTCGGAAAGAGCACCGGCATCTGCAAGGGGAAGGGGGGCTCCATGCACCTCTTCGACCCGGAGCTCTCCTTCATGGGGGGGTATGCCATCGTCGGCGGCCAGTTCCCGATCGCCTGCGGGCTCGCCTTTGCCTCGAAATTCAGAAAGGAGAACAGGGTCGCCGCCTGCTTCTTCGGCGACGGGGCGGTCAACCAGGGGACCTTCCACGAGGGGCTCAACTGGGCGCGCCTCTGGGAGCTGCCGGTGCTGTTCGTCTGCGAGAACAACTTCTATGGGATCGGCACTGCGGTCGGTCGCGCCTCGGCGCTGGCCGACATCCACAAGCGGGCCTGCGGCTACGACATCCCGGCGGTGCGGGTGGACGGGATGGATGTCATGGCGGTCTACGAGGCTGTCAAGCACGGGGCCGAGTGGGTGCGGGAGAACAGCCGCCCCTACCTGATCGAGGCGGTCACCTACCGGTTCCGCGGCCACTCCATGGCCGACCCGGGCAAGTACCGGCCGGTGGCCGAGGTGGAGCTCTGGAAGGCGAGGGACCCGATTCCCGGCTTTGCCAGGAGGCTCGTGGAGGAGGGGGTTGTCACGCAGAAGGAACTGGACGGGATTCTCGTGAAGGCAAGGGTGACGGTGGCGGAGGCGGTGCGGTTTGCCGAGGAGTCGCCGTGGCCGGAGGATGGCGAGGTTTATACTGATATTTATGTATGAAAAGCAATTAACCACAGAGGACGCAGGTGTAGGGTGCGTTAGGCGCAAGCCGTAACGCACCGAAAGCGGTGGGTTACGCTTCGCTAACCCACCCTACGAACTCCGTGGTGGATTTTGATTGGAGGTTAATCAATGCCCGAAATGACCTACCGCGACGCCCTCAACCTGGCACTGAAGGAGGAGATGCGCCGCGACCCGACGGTGGTGACCTGGGGGGAGGACGTGGCCCTCTACGAGGGCTCCTTCAAGGTGACCCGGGGGCTTTTGGCCGAGTTCGGCGAGGAGCGGGTGAAGGACACCCCGATCTCGGAGAACACCATCATCGGTGTCGCCATCGGCGCGGCCATGGGGGGGCTGCGCCCCATCGCCGAGCTGATGACGGTCAACTTCGCCCTCCTGGCCATGGACCAGCTGATCAACCACATGACCAAGATCCGCTACATGTTCGGCGGCCAGGTGAACCTGCCGATGGTGGTCCGGGCGCCGGGGGGAGGGGGGAGCCAGCTGGCGGCCCAGCACTCCCAGTCGCTGGAGACCTTCTTCATGCACGCCCCCGGCATGCACGTGCTGGTGCCGGCCACCCCGGCCGACGCCAGGGGACTCCTGAAGAGCGCCATCCGCGACAACAACCCGGTCATGTTCCTGGAGCACGAGCTCCTCTACAACAGCAAGGGGGAGGTGCCGGAGGACCCGGAGTTCACCGTCCCCCTGGGGAAGGCTGAAGTGAAGCGGGAGGGGAAGGACGTCACCATCGTCGCCTACTCGCGGATGACGGTCCTGGCGCTTGCGGCGGCGGATACGCTGGCGAAGGAAGGCATATTCTGCGAGGTGGTCGACCTGCGGAGCCTTGCGCCGCTCGACACGGAGACCTTCGTTGTCTCGGCGCGAAAGACCGGCCGGGCCGTGGTGGTGGAGGAGTGCTGGCGGACCGCCGGCCTCGGCGGGCACCTGGCCTCCCTGATCTACGAGGGGTGTTTCGATTCCCTGCGCGCCCCGGTCAGGCGGGTCTCCGGGCTGGACGTACCGATGCCCTACTCGCGGAAGCTGGAGCGGCTCTGTATCCCGCAGGAGGAGGATATCGTCGCCGCGGTGAAGGAAACTCTGAAAGCACAATATTAGTTATTCCAGTCTACCCCAACCCATCCCCACCCTGGCCCTCCCCTTGAAGGGGAGGGAATTTTCAGGCTCCTCCCCCTTCAAGGGGGAGGTTGTGAGGGGGATGGGGGGGACGAATCTGGCATTGATAACAGACAGTAACCAAAGGAAAAATATGGCAACTGAAATCACCATGCCGAAGCTCTCCGACACCATGACCGAGGGGCGGCTGATCTCCTGGAAGAAGGGGATCGGCGACCATGTGGAGCGGGGCGAGATCATCGCCGAGGTGGAAACCGACAAGGCGACCATGGAACTGGAGGCGTTCGCCTCCGGCGTCCTCTTGGAGACCCGCGTCAAACCAGGGGATTCGGCGCCGGTCGGGACGGTGATCGCAGTGATCGGCGCGGCCGGGGAAGCTGTGCAGACTCCAGCCGCGCAACCTGCGGCGGAAGCACCGGCCCCGGTTGAACAAGCTGCGCCGGTGGCGGCCACAGCGGCGGCGCAACCGCCGGCTGAAGAGAAGGCACCCCCGGAAGCGCCCCCGGCTCCCGCTGAAGCGGGGGAAGAGAAGGCCTCCCCCCTGGTGCGGCGGCTCGCCCGGGAGAAGGGGATCGACCTGGCTCAGATAAAGGGGAGCGGACCGGAGGGGCGCATCCTCCAGGAGGACCTGGAGGGTTTCCTGCGGAAACAGGAAGAGGTAAAGGTAGAGGTAGAGGAAAAACCAGGCGCATTCGAACCCGCGAAAACGGCGGCGGAAGGGGCCGCCCAGCCG
>JAMPXD010000022.1 GCA_023701365.1 Geobacteraceae bacterium | reverse complement strand
TCCGTCACCAGCTCCCGCGTACTCTCCACCCGGTCCACGAAAACCATCCCCTGCACATGATCGAACTCGTGCTGGAACACCCGCGCCAGGAACTCTTCATACTCCTCCTCCCGCAGTTCCCCCGCCCGGGTCACGTAGCGTATGCCGATTCGCCGGTGCCGGGGGACCAGGCCGCGCAGGCCGGGGATGCTGAGGCACCCTTCCCATCCCTTTTCCTTCTCGTCCGAAACCCAGAGGATCTCCGGGTTAATCATCGCAGTCGGCTCCATCTCCGGCGCCCGGGGGTAGCGCGGATTGGGGCGGGACGCGACGATGAAGAGGGAAAGCGACTCGAACACCTGCGGCGCGGCGATCCCCACGCCGTTGGCATCCGCCACCGTCACCAGCATGTCGTCGATGAGAGCCTGCACGGCAGAGTCCGACGGGTCGGCGATCTTTCCCGCCATCTCCCGCAGGACCGGCTGCCCGAGTTGGGCTATCTGTCGCAGAATGGGCATTTTCCTCTCCGTCGGCTCCTTCAAGTTTGCCGCCATCTTCCCTCCTTCAAAAACAGAAAATCTGCCTGATCCGCGAAAAGGCACATCCGGAACTCCGGCTGTCAGAAGCTCACGTGAACAGTCCCTAACTACTCCTCTCCGCGCCCCCCGTCAAACTATTTTTCAGATAGAGAGAAACGCAGAGCCCGGCATGGCCGGATTGAAGCATGAAAAAAGGCGGCCGAAGCCGCCCCATTGCATAGTACAGGACGCGGTGCTCGACGGAAGCGGACATGCGGCAGCAGAGGCTGGCTCCTCTGCTGTGCGAAAGAGGGAAGAGATGTGGATACACATCATGTCCAGCATCCGGTCGGCCAACTTTTTCATATCCCCTCCCCCCTCCTGATCAGGCCGCTTTCCATCTCCAGGATCATGTCCCCCCACCCGCGGGCCCACTCCTTGAGCTCCTCC
This sequence comes from Geobacteraceae bacterium, assembly GCA_023701365.1. Taxonomy (GTDB): domain Bacteria; phylum Desulfobacterota; class Desulfuromonadia; order Geobacterales; family Geobacteraceae; genus JAMPXD01. The sequence goes on along the minus strand of JAMPXD010000022.1, from coordinate 27,866 downwards.
GGTGACAGCGGGAGCGGCACGAACGAGTCGCTGATCTCGACCATATGGCGCGCCAGGCGCCGGTAGAAGTAGGCATGGTTTGACAGGGGGGCCGCCTCGATCACGGTCTGGCCGTAGAGCGCGCTCTGCATCACGACCAGCGAGCGGGGCACCGCGCCCGCGATCCTGGTGCCGGTTTTCAGGGCGAAGTCGGCCATGATCGTTTCGGCGAAGGAAGCGGTCAGGCCGTTGGCGATCACCCCGCCGAGCCGGACCCCGCCGGCGGCGTGCCGGGCGATCAGCCGGAAGATGCTGTTGGCGGCGAAAATCGACATGAAGTCGGCCGAGCTGACGACGTAAACCAGGTCCGCGATGCCGTTCAGGAACGCGCCCGCGATGCCGCCGCAGACCGCCTCTCCCGAAACGTCGTAGATGACGATGTCGGGGTCATGCCCGGCAAGGAATCGCCGCTCCCTGAGAAAGTCGAGCACCGCGACGGAACCGCTCCCCGTGCAGGCCGCATCAGGTACGGGGAGTCCGGTCTCCATGCAGAGCACCCCCTTGAAGCCGGTTACGATGATATCGGTTTTTGCCGTTCCATCGGGCTCCCGGAGCGCGTCGTAGATCGTCCTCACCTCCCGCTCACCCCGCAGGACCTCCGTGGAGTTGTGCCTGGGATCGAAGCCGACCTGGATGACGCGGTGGCCCAGCTCCGCCAGGGCGGCGCTGATGTTGGCGGCCGTGGTAGTCGTCCCCACCCCCCCCTTGCCGTAGAATGCTATGTGCCGTGCAGCCATGAGACCTCCCTCTTATTCCACCCCTACTTCAACCTGATCTTCTCGCTCTTGTCGATCTGGATCACCCGGCTATCCTGGACCACCAGGGTTACCGTGCCGAAGCGGATCTCCCTGAGCGCCTCCCGCACCCTCTGTTCCAGTTCCCTGCTCCACTGCTCCGGCTGCCCTGCGTAAATTGACTTTTCCATTGCCGCCTCCTTTCAGTCACCGTCAAATCTGGTAATCCTCCACGAAAACCCTCAAGTTCCTCGGCCGGATAAACACCTTTTCCCCCTGCCGCAGGCCGAGTTCCCGGTGACGCTCCCTGGTAAGTTCCGCTTCGACCGGCTCGGAGGTATCGAGCCGCTCCAGCTCCAGGCGGGCGACCGCCCCGGCCCCCTGGATGTGGCGCACCTCCGCCTCGATCTCTTCCGGATTCTGACGGATGCGGCTGATCTCGATGTCGTACGGCCGCACGTAGGCCACGGCAGGGCTGTTCTCAGTAGCGCGGTACTCGGGGAGGTCGATGCTGATCTCGCCGATCCGCGCCGCGCCGGCATGGACCCTGCCGTGGAACAGGTTGACGTTGCCGAGGAAATTGTAGACGAACGGGTTGGACGGCCGGTCGTAGACCTCCTCGGGGGTCCCCTGCTGCTCGATCCGTCCCTCGTTCATCACCACCACCCGGTCGGCGACCTCCAACGCTTCCTCCTGGTCGTGGGTGACGAAAACGCTCGTTACGTGGATCTCGTCGTGGAGCCGGCGCAGCCAGCGGCGCAGCTCCAGCCGCACCTTGGCGTCCAGCGCCCCGAATGGCTCGTCGAGAAGCAGCACCTGCGGCTCAACCGCCAGTGCCCGGGCGAGCGCCACCCGCTGGCGCTGCCCGCCGGAGAGCTGGGCCGGATAGCGGCCGGCGAGGCTCTCCAGTTGGACCAGCTTCAGGAGCCCCTCCACCTTTTCCCTGATCTCACCCTTCGAGGGGCGGGAGCCGCGCGGCTTCACCCGCAGGCCGAAGGCGACATTCTCGAATACGGTCATGTGCCGGAACAGCGCGTAGTGCTGGAAGACGAAGCCGACCTGGCGCTCCCGGACGTGGCGGTCGGTCGCCTCCCGGCCGTTGAAGAGGATCGACCCCCGGTCGGGGGATTCGAGCCCGGCGATGATCCGGAGCAGGGTCGTCTTCCCAGAGCCGGACGGGCCGAGGAGCGCCACCAGCTCCCCGGAGGGGACCGTCAGGCTGACCTCCCGGAGGGCGTTGAAGCTGCCGAATTGTTTGCTGACACTTCGAATCTCTATGCTCATGTCTTTGCCTTTCCATGGTTACGTAGGGGCGGGTCTCTTGCCCGCCCATTCAGGGCACCCACAAGGGGTGCCCCTACATCGGTTCTCCGCGCATCCGCCACTCCACGAGGCTCTTCGCCGCCAGGGTCACCAGGGCGAGCAGCGCCAGAAGCGACGCCACGGCAAAGGCCGCCACGTAGTTGTACTCGTTGTAGAGGATCTCCACGTGGAGCGGGATGGTGTTAGTCGCGCCCCGGATATGGCCGGAAACCACCGAGACCGCGCCGAACTCCCCCATGGCCCGGGCGTTGCAGAGGATCACCCCGTACAGGATGCCCCACCGAATGTTGGGGAGGGTGACCCGGAGGAAGGTCTGCAGGCCGTTCGCCCCGAGGACCAGGGCCGCCTCCTCTTCCTCCTTCCCCTGGGCCTGCATGAGCGGGATCAGCTCGCGCGCCACGAACGGGAAGGTGACGAAGATGGTGGCGAGGATGATCCCCGGCACCGCGAAGATGATCTTGATGTTGTGGCTGTCGAGCCACGGCCCGAGCCACCCCTGGAGGCCGAACATGAGGACGTAGATCAGCCCCGAGATCACTGGCGACACGGAAAAGGGGAGGTCGATCAGGGTGATGAGGATGCTCTTCCCCGGAAAGTCGAACTTGGCGATACCCCAGGCCGCGGCCACGCCGAACAGCAGGTTCAGGGGGACGCTCACCGCCGCGGCGATCAGGGTGAGCCGGACGGACGACAGGGCGTCCGGCTCGCGGATCGCCTCCAGGTAGGCGCCCCACCCCTTCTCCAGGGCCTGGGCGAAGACCGAGGCCAAGGGGACGAAGAGGAAGAGCCCGAGGAAGAGGAGTGCCACGATGGTCAATCCCCAGCGGACCGGCGCCGGCTCGGTCAGGCCGCGCCCGGCGGTACGGCCAGCTACGTTTCTATCCAATGTTTTGTCCGTCTGCATCTGGTTTTCTCCTGTCAATTGGCGCGGCAGCGCGGAAGAGCGGAAGGCCGGAAGCGCGGAAGTAAAAACCTTTTTCTCCGTTTCTATGCCTTCCCTTCAGCCTTCCCGCCTTCAGCCTTCAGCCTCACTCCGCATACCGCCTGCTCCACCGCTGGAGGAGATTGACGGCCAGGATGAGGATGAACGACACCCCGAGCATCACCGAGGCGATGGCGGTGGCCCCGGCATAGTCGTACTGCTCCAGATTGGTGATGATCAGGAGCGGGGTGATCTCCGAGACCATCGGCATGTTGCCGGCGATGAAGATGATCGAGCCGTACTCGCCGACCGCCCTGGCAAAGGCAAGGGCAAAGCCGGTGAGAAGCGGCGGCAGGAGGGTCGGGAAGAGGACCCGCCGGAAGGTCTGCCAGCGGTTCGACCCGAGGCAGGCGGCCGCCTCCTCCAGCTCGGACTCCAGCTCCTCCAGGACCGGCTGGACCGTCCGGACCACGAACGGCAGTCCGATGAAGATCATGGCGACCAGGATGCCGAGCGGGGTGTAGGCGACCTTGATGCCGAGCGGCTCCAGGTATCTGCCGAGCCAGCCGTTCCCCGAATAGACCGAGGCGAGGGTGATGCCGGCAACAGCCGTCGGCAGGGCAAAGGGAAGGTCGACCAGGGCATCGATCACCCGCTTTCCAGGGAAGCGGTACCTGACCAGCACCCACGCCGTCAGGACGCCGAACAGGGCGTTGATCGCAGCGGCGAGAAGGGCCGCGCCGAAGGTGAGCCGGTACGATGCCGCGACCCGCGGCGCGGCTACCGTGCTCCAGAACTCCCCCCAGGAGAGGCCGACCGACTTGAACACCAGGGCCGAGAGCGGGATCAGGACGATCAGGCTCAGGTAGAAGACGGTGTAGCCGAGGGTCGGGCCGAAGCCGGGGAGAACGGAATGTCGTTTCATGGAATGATCCTTTTATGTAGGGGCGAGGCATGCCTCGCCCTCCGATGCTGAACCAGGGCGACGCATGCGTCGCCCCTACGGAAGTTTACTTACTCGGCGCATAGATCTGATCGAACACCCCGGCGTCGGCGAAGTGGGTCTTCTGCGCCTTCTGCCAGCCGCCGAAAACCTCGTCGATGGTGATCAGCTTCACCTTGGTGAAGGTCTTCGCGTACCTGGCCGCCACCTTCTTGTCGATCGGCCGGTAGTAGTGCCTGGCCGCCAGTTCCTGCCCTTCCGGGGTATAGAGGTACTTCAGGTATTCCTCGGCCACCTTGCGGGTCCCGTGCCTATCCACCACCTTGTCCACCACGGTGACCGGCGGCTCGGCCAGGATGCTGAGGGACGGCACCACGATCTCGAACTTGTCCTTCCCCAGCTCGTTCACCGCCAGAAACGCCTCGTTCTCCCAGGCCAGCAGCACATCGCCGATCCCTCTCTGGACAAAGGTGGTGGTGGAGCCGCGCGCACCCGAGTCGAGCACCGGCACATTCTTGAACAGCCTGGTCACGAACTCCTTCGCGCTTGCCTCACTGCCCCCCTTCTGCTTGAGGGCGTAGGCCCACGCAGCCAGGTAGTTCCAGCGGGCGCCGCCGGAGGTCTTGGGGTTCGGGGTGATCACCTGCACCCCCGGCTTCACCAGGTCGCTCCAGTCCCTGATCCCCTTCGGGTTCCCCTTGCGGACCAGGAAGACGATGGTCGAGGTGTAGGGGGAGCTGTTGTGGGGAAGGCGTTTCTGCCAGTTTTCCGGAATGAGCTTCGCCTTGCTGTGGATCTCGTCGATGTCGTAGGCGAGCGCCAGGGTAACCACGTCCGCCTCCAGCCCGTCGATGACGGCGCGGGCCTGCTTCCCCGAGCCGCCGTGGGACTGCTTAACGGTGATATCATCGCCGCTTTTCTTCTTCCAGTACTTGGCAAAAGACGCGTTGAATTCCTGGTAGAGCTCGCGGGTCGGGTCGTAGGAGACGTTGAGCAGGGTGACGTCGCTGGCATGCGACGGAACCGTTGCCGTGACAGTGAGGGCCAGAGCTGCTGCGAGGGTGAACCACTTCTTGCTGGTAGACATAAAACTCCTCCTCTGATTGGTAGTTGCCGGAATAAAAAAAGGCCAGGGCTGCCCGCATATATATCGGACAATAAACCCTGGCCTCCGGTTTTCCGGTCAGCCTGCCGGTGCCTCATGCGCCGGCGGTGTTCAATAATTTTTCGTAGGGTGGGTTAGCGTAGCGTAACCCACCAGTCGGCTAGATCCCGCAGCCGTCGATATGACCCTGCCTCTTCAGCCGGAATTTCTCGCTTTTGTCCACCTGGATGACCCGGCCGTCCTGGATGACCAGGGTGACCGTGCCGAAGCGGATGGTGCGGAGTGCCTCACGGAGTATCCGTGTCAGCTCGCCGTCCAGCGGTTGTTCTTCGACTTCCATTGGCCACCCCTGGGAAACCATTTCTGCTGCATCGGAGAGAAGATACACAATGTAGGGGCGGACGGCGTCCGCCCACCTCAGGGCGCATGCCATGCGCCCCTACACATATTCCAACGTTGCTGCTAAAACCCCTCGAACAGCGCCGTCGACAGATAGCGCTCCGCCAGGTCGGGCAACACTACCACGATGGTCAGGCCGGCGAACTCGTCCAGGCTGGCGAGCCGGACCGCCGCGGCTGCCGCGGCGCCGGACGATATCCCCACCAGCAGCCCCTCCTCCTGTGCCAGCCGGCGGGCGAACTCGATCGCCTCGCCGCTCTCCACCTGCTCCACCCGGTCCACCACCGAGAGGTCGAGGGTGTCGGGGATGAAGCCGGCGCCGATCCCCTGGATCTTGTGGGGGGCCGGTTTCAGCTCCTGGCTGGCGAGCTGCTGGGAGATGACCGGGCTCTCCTTCGGCTCCACGGCGACCGAGACGATCTTCTTCCCCTTGGTGTTCTTGATGTAGCGGGATACCCCGGAGATGGTGCCGCCGGTGCCGACCCCCGCGAGCAGCACGTCGATCGCGCCATCGGTGTCGTCCCAGATCTCCGGACCGGTGGTCTTCTCGTGGATCGCGGGGTTGGCCGGGTTCTTGAATTGCTGGGGCAGGAAGTAGCGACCCGGATCGGAGGCAGCGATCTCCTCCGCCTTTGCAATCGCCCCCTTCATCCCTTCGGGGCCGGGGGTGAGGATCAGGTTCGCCCCGAGGGCCGCCAGCACCCGGCGCCGCTCGATGCTCATGGTCTCGGGCATGGTCAGGGTCAGCCTGTAACCGCGCGCCGCGGCCACGTACGCCAGGGCGATCCCGGTGTTGCCGCTGGTCGGCTCGATGATCTCCACTCCGCGCTTCAGCACCCCCCGCTCCTCGGCATCCCAGATCATCCCCGCACCGATCCGGCACTTGACCGAATAGGCGGGGTTTCGCCCCTCGATCTTAGCCAGCACCGTCGCCCGCGCCCCAGCTGTCACGTGATTCAGTCGTACCAGCGGCGTGTTGCCGATCGACTGCGAATTGTCCTGATAGATTTTTCCCATGGCCTCTCCCCTTTCTCATGTATCATTTGGTCTATAGGAATTATAGACTTTAAACCCAAAAAATTTTAGATGGTGTAGTCTATCGTTTTCGATTGCTTCTGACGCTCAACCTCGCTTCTATCCAGCATATCCTTTAAAGTAACGCCGTCGAGCACGGTAGTTACCGCGGTTTTTACGTCCGCCATGACCAGCCGTGTCCCGCAGGTGGCCATGTCTTCGCACTCCGTACATTTTACGGGCGCGCCGTCGCCCAGACACGGAACCGGCGCCAGGTCCCCTTCGAAAGCCCTGACGACTCTGCCGATGGGGAGCGCCTCAGGCGCCACCGCCAGGGAATAGCCACCGCCGGGCCCCTTCTTGCTGGCGAGAATCCCCTGGTTTTTCAGGGTAAGGAGGATCGCCTCGAGAAACTTCTTCGGGATGTTCTCCGCAGCCGCCATCTCGGCAATCAGGAAGGCATCCTTCCCCTGCGCACGGGCAAGAAAGCCGAGGGCCTTGAGGGCGTATTTGGTCTTCATCGAAATCATGCTTATCCTACTAAATCTATAGTGTAAATATTTTTACTCCATTCCTCCCCCCTTGTCAATAAATTTCTGCAATCGATCTGAAAGAAATTCGACCGGGAACGGAGGGGCAAATCTGAGGGGACGCACCTTTATCCATGGCCAATGAATAGCCAAACATAAAGGCACCTCCCCTGATGGTTCTGCTGATGTATTTAATAGAGATTGTCGTCGTCGCCGCTGACATGGGGAAAGATCTCGTGGTGCATCTCGTGATCGAGGTTGCTGATCGTTTCGCACGTGGCGCAGAGGTACTTGCTGCCGCTGGCCGCGTCCTCGCCCTGCCGGCACTCCCCGCTCCAGACCCTGATGTCGCAACGTTCTTGCGGCGCTTCCGTCATGCTCGTTCTTGTTTCATAGGATCTCATGACCAAAACCCCCTTTCCTGTAATTATTATAGCATGGGAAGCGAACCGACGGTGAGGGGCAAATGTCTCCCCTTTATCTTCCCGGGAAAATCCGCTACACTTCCAGGAAGCGGCCGCGCCTTCATCCATCGCCCTACTGACCCGGCCGCCGGCAGGAGTGTAACCCAGGCTTGAAACTCATCACCATCCCGCTCCGCGATTTTGCCCTGCCGGCACCACGCACCGGCAGCATCGAAGCCCATTCAGGGTATGGCCGGTCGGCTGCCGAGGGGCAGGAAATCCACCTCCGCGTCCAGAAGAAAAGGGCCAGGGCCGATGCCGCGTACCAGGCGGAAGTCCCGGTCAGCGGCCTGTTCGACCGGGATGGCTACCAATTCCGGATCGACGGCCGGATGGACGGGATCTTCCGGCACGATCCGCCGCGGATCGAGGAAATCAAGTCCGCCTTCAATATCCGGGAGCTTGCCCGCCGGCTGGCAGACAAACCGCTGGACCATCCCTACTCCCTGCAACTGCTGAGCTACGGTTACCTCTACTGGCGCGCGCACCAGGTTCTGCCCCTGCTCTCCTTTCATCTCGTCTCCTCCCGGAGCGGTGACTCGGAGGATCTCCAGCTTCCCCTCGATCTCCCCCGTTACGAAAAATGGCTGGAGTTGCGCCTTGACGAGCTGGTCAGCGAGGCAAGGCTCGCCGAGAAGCGCGCCGCCAGGCGGCGGCGGATTGCCGGCCGGTTCCCCTTCCCCTTCGCCAACCCCCGTCCCGGTCAGATCGGGCTGATGGAGGCGATCGAACAGGGAATGACCGGCGGGCAACCGATGCTGATCCAGGCCCCCACGGGGCTCGGCAAGACCGTTGGGGTCCTCTATCCCGTGCTGAAGGAGGCCCTGGGCCGGGGCCAGAAGGTGGTCTACGTCACCCCGAAGAACAGCCAGCACCCGGTAGCCGAGGACGCGGTCAGCCGGTTCCGGGAGGCGGGTGCGCCAGTCAAGTCCCTCTCCATCACCGCCAAGGGGAAGATCTGCTTCAAGAACGAGCCGCTCTGCACGCCCGACTACTGCGAGTATGCCCGCGACTACTACGCAAAGGTCGAGGCGCATCGGCTGCGCGAGATACTGGCCAAAAAGAGGCGGTTGAAGGCCCGCACCTTCCGTGACCTGGGCGAGGCGTATGAGGTCTGCCCGTTCGAATTGCAGTTCGACGCCGCCCCGGAGGCCGACGTCATCATCTGCGATTACAACTACGTCTTTGCGCCGCGCTCGGCAAACGGCCGAATCACGGAGGTCGGCGTCGATCAGGCGGGAAAGCCGAACCTGGTGATCGACGAGGCCCACAACCTGCCGGCCCGGGCCATGGACTACTATTCGCCCCAGCTCTCCTCGGTCCTGCTGGAAAGGATGCGGGTCGAGGTCCGCAAGCTCCCCACCCCCTTCCGCCGCGAGGCGGAGGAGCTCCTCGACGGCTGCCTCCGGGCCGTTGCCTCCTGCCGCAGCGGCAAAGGCGCGCAACCGCTGCGGATCGATCCGCCGGCGGAGCTTTTTATCGGGCAGGACGCGCGGCTCCGCGCCTTCCTCTCCCGCTACCTCGACTCCGATGTGGAGATAGAGCAGCAGGACGTGATCCTCCGCCTCTGTTTCTACTGGGCCGAATTCGCGGCGGCCCTGGAGCTCGTGGTCGACCCCGAAAGGGAGGAGTTCTTCACCACCCATCATCCCGATCCGGCCGGCGGCACGGTGCGGATCACCTGCTGCGATGCCGCGGCGATGCTGAAGGGTTGCTATGACGAATACCGGCAGGTGGTGGGGTTCTCGGCGACGCTGAAGCCCTTCGACTATTACGCGCGGCTGTCCGGGCTGGACCCCGGGACGGTGCGGACCGGGGAATTTCTCACCCCCTTCCCGCAGGAACTGCGCAAGATCCTGATCATCCCCCAGATCTCCACCAGGTACGCCCGGCGCGAGCGCAACTATGCCAGGATCGCCGATGCCGTCCAGAGGATAACGGCACTGCGCCGCGGCAACTACTTCGTGTTCCTGCCGAGTTTCCAGTTCCTGGAGCGGGTGCTCGCCCTGTTCCAGCCTGCCGAAGGGTTCGCGGTGCTGCGGCAGGAGCGGGAGATGAAGGCCGCCCGGGTCGAGGCGGTCCTCGACCATCTCCGCGCCGGGAGCGTGCCGACCATCGTCTTTGCCGTGCAGGGGGGGTCATTCGCCGAGGGGATCGACTACCCGGGAGAGATGGTGATCGGCGCCTTCGTGGTCGGCCCGCCGCTGCCGAATTACGACCTGGAACGGGAGCAGATGAGAACGTATTACCAGCGGCGCTACGGCGCCGGTTTCGACTATGCCTATACGATTCCCGCCATGGCCAAGGCGATCCAGGCCGCCGGGAGGGTGATCCGCTCCGAGACCGACCGCGGCCTCATCGTCCTGATGGACAAAAGATTCGTGGAGCCGGGCTACAGCCGGTCGATGCCGGTTGACTGGTTCGAAGCCGACCCGGCGGAACTTGTTTCCGCCAGCATACTGAGGGAAGTCGCCGCTTTCTGGGGGCAACGGTCCGGCTAGTCCCGCAGGATTTCAAGCGGCGCGGCCTCCCTTGTTGCAATCATCCTGATCTCCCTTACACTTCACCTGACAGAGAGATGCCCCGGCCGGGGCGGAAAGGAGGCGGAGAGTCATGACTCGTGGAACGCGCAGTGCCGCGGTCTTTCTGACGCCGGCGGCCGACGACTACCGCTACGCCGAGGGGCTCATCCGGGAACTGTCCGCAAAGCTGGACGCCCCATTGTTCGAGCCCCACCTGACCCTCTGTTCCGGGGTGACCGCCGAACCCGGCCTCCTGATCAGGGTCGTGGCGGAGGCGGCCAGGGGGCTCGCCCCCCTCACCCTCCGGGTCAGGAGAATCGGCTGCACCGAGGAGTACTTCCGGAGCATCTTCATCGAGTTCGAGCCCGATCCGGTCCTGGCCGGGCTCCATGAACGACTGGGGGAGTTGCTCGAACGCCGGGACAGTGCCGTATTCCTCCCCCACCTGAGCCTCCTCTACCTGGAGATGCCCCTCGCGGACAAGCAGGCGCTGACGCGCCGGCTGCGGCTCGACCGGAGGGTCCTGCGCTTCGACGGGCTCAAGGTGGTCGCCCCCGGAAATGCGGAGGCAGGATGGCGGGACACCCTCCGCTGGGAGGCCCTGTTCCGGGTGGCGCTCAGTGATGAGTAATTGACGGGGGGGGAATAAGGCCTACTTTCAGGAGGCCGGCTAGATTTCCTCTCCGGCGATCCCACGGCTTTTTACCAGCCGGACCGGGGCGCCGGCTCCCTCCAGTTCCCGGTAGAGGCCGAGCAGAAACCTGACCGTGACGATCCGGTGCAGCAGGGACTGGGTCAGCCGGTAGACGAGCTTGCGGAGCCGCGACGGCTGGCGGCTGCCGAGCAGGAGGGGGCAGTAGTCCGCGAGCCGGACCACGACCTGCACCAGGTCACCCGCCGGCTCGGCGATGAACGACAACTCGCCCCGGCCGCATTCCCGCGGCTGCACCAGCCAGCCGCCGCTGATCCCGAGGGTGATGGACCGGGTAGCCCCGTCGCCTCCGACAATGGGCACGCCGAACGAGAGCAGCCTCACCCCCGTAGCGAGGAGCCGGAACTCGATTCCTCCGGGGGCGCGGGTGGGCCGGACCAGCGAGAGGGTGAAGCGCCTGACGTGGGCAAGGTATCGCTCCAGCAGGAGGGGCGGTGAGACGGCCGGGGCATGGCGGGCCGGGATGGTCAGCCACTGGACGGAACAGACCGAGGAGTCCTCGCGCAGCACTTGCTGGCAGGCAATTTCCCGCGGCTTCGGGTGACGGTCGGGCATGGTGGAGATCATACCAGGGGGCCGACCGCCGCCATGTGGCAATCGCCCAGGTTCTGCGCAACAATATCGACCATCATCGCGTCGATTTCATTATCCGCCTGCATTGTGCGCAGGATATCAAGGATGTCCGCCGCCGGCATCGGCTTGCGGTAAGGGCGTTCCTGCGCCAGCGCCTGATAGATGTCGGCGACCTTGATGATGCGCGACTCCAGGGGGATCGCGCCGGCGAACAGATGGAACGGGTAGCCACCGCCGTTGAGCGACTCATGGTGCTGAGATGCCCAGCGCGCCAGCTCTTCGAAACCGCCGATCCTTTTCAGTATCTGGTAGGTGGCAAAGCTGTGCTTCTTCATCAGCGCCCGTTCCGCCGGCGTCAGCTTAGCGGGGCTTTCCAGGACCTCGTCCGGGATCTGCAGCTTGCCGATGTCGTGCAGTGCCGCTGCCACCTCGATCAGGTCGAGCCGTTCGCCGGCAATGCCGGATTTCTCCGCCAGAAAACGGCTGAGCCGGGCCACCCCCAGCGAATGGTCGCTGGTGAACTGAGATTTGGCGTCGACGATGGCGGCGATGGTCAGGGCGAATTGTTTTAGCTCGGCCAGGCCGATGAGCCGTTTCTTTTCAAAGCGGCTCATTTCGCTCACGTACTGGGGGATAAAATCGGGGTTGAGCAGCAGCCAGAAGGCCTCGGCGCGGGAGACGTCGAGAAAGGCATCAACCAGGTCCGGTGCGAAGCAGCTGCCGCGTCGCCGCTCGATGAGGCTGCGCAGCTCGTCAACCTGGAGCAGCAGCGTGTTGTCTGCGTGAAAGGGGGCTGCAAGATTGTCCACCCGGTCGGCCAGGTTGATGAGGTTAGCGTAGCGGGCAATGGTCGGAGGGACGGGGAGCTTGCCCAGTTCCTCCCAGGGGGTGTGGTGATGCAGCACGATCGGCGCCAGGTGGGCGAGCGGTGCGAAATCATGGAGCAGCCTGCTCCCCCGTTCGCAATGGATGTGGGCGTCCTGCCAGTCCAAATCGTCCGCCATGGCGCGGTGGACGCGGGTTGAAGAAACTCCGCAGTCGTGCAGGAGGCCTGCATCGAAGACGAGGTTCTGTGCAGCCAGGTCCCACCCCAGGGCCTTGGCGCATTCCACCGCCATCACGCCGATGCGCCGGCCGTGCAGCACATCATCGATCCCGACCAGATCCACCGCGCTGGCGATCACCAGCACCACCTGCCGCATGTCGACCCGCATGGCCATGTCCTGCCTCCCGCTGCTGTGAAACTCCGCCGAGACACCTCCGCCTGAGGTAATTTTCTCGCCTTTTTCCGTTTCCACAAGGGCGATTTTGTCCTTATTTCAGCGGAGACGGCCGATGCTATGATTGCTGAGCATTTTGTGGCTCAACTCACAGGTCATCCGCTTTCTTGCGCCGGACAGCGGCCGGCCGCTGCAGGTTGCCTCCAAGCAGGTGCTTGCAGACCACGTCCAGCCCCTTGTCTTTATAGGCTATCCACCAGTCGGCACGTGTCTCCCGGGTCACTATGGATTCGATGGCCTTGAAGATCTCCGGAGAGGTCTCCTGCCAGACCTTCAGTCGATCCTTCCTCACCTTTTCTGCCCAGACAACCAGTTTGGGTGCCCCTGCCAGTTTCATGCGCGTGCCTTTCCCGGTGACGGGGATGGAGCAATGCCTCTCAGATACAGTCGCTCGACCTTGGCTCTCGCCCAGGGCGTTCTCCGCAGGAATTGCAGGCTCGACTTGATGCTGGGGGAATTATGAAAACACCTGATATCGATGCGTCGTCCCATGGCTTCCCAGCCGTACTGTTCCACCAGCTGGGTAAGAATGGTTTCCAGGGTGATGCCGTGAAGAGGATCGGTCGGTTTTTGGTCAGTCATTATTTGATCTCTTTCTATCGCCTGTCCCTTCAGGGGACGGTAGGTAGAGGTTTTTCAGGAAAGTCTTTTTTCAACGAATTCATGAAGCGACCGGATCAGGGTGAATAGCACTTCGCGGTTGAGTTCAACCTCGGCAGGAAGATCTTCGTAACGAAACAGCGTGCCGTAAGGAGTCAGCACGTCAAGCTCGGCCAAGTCAGCTGGAAGCGCATGACCGGCATCCATTAGAAGATCCATGAGCAGGCGCAGGTTGTGGGTTCTGGGGTAGACGATGACGGCTTGGGAAAGCAGTGCCTTGAGAAGTTTTTCCGCAGCCTGTTGGCAGTGAAAACCGAAGATCTCATCGCTTACATGGCTGGATGAAAGAATCTCAGCAAGGAGCGCCTCATCGTCGCTAGCCTTTTTTATCAGGAGAATGGCCTGTTCATGCTGCCTCATAAACTACCTTCCCTTCCGTTTTCGCCTGATAATATACATTGCCTGGTGTTCCAGCCCAATAATCGAACATCTCCTGGCTGACCACCAGCAGGTCGACGGGAATGCGCAGCGGGCTCAATGTCCGGTTAAGGCGCACCATCTCGGCAACGCGATCCTTCACCTCGGTTTCAATGACCAGAATATCGATATCACTGTCTTCGCGCGCTTCTTTCCGGGCGTGAGAACCAAACAGGATGATTTTTTTCGGATGGGCACTTTCCTTGAGCAGGTCGGTTGCCCTGTCCAGAAGAGCTTGATCGATCATGGTACAACTCCATGCATGAAAGTGATAGCAGGACAGTTGCTGGCATTATACAGGATTAAGTGGGAAAATCAACACGTTACCCATCTTTGACACCCGGTCCTCCAATGGGAATGGCTGTTCACAGTCCAGTAAATTAAACTTGATGAAACACCTTCTTTTCAAATGTTCTTGATCAGTATATCTCGAATCTCACCAGGCTCTTTCGCCACGGCCCAGCGCCACATACCGAAACCACCTTGTGCGTTAACTGCCTGGGTCCATTCATCCAGATAGCGGCGTTTGACCTGGTCCTGCTCAGTATCTTGTCCCTTGGTCTCCAGGACAAGCATGTCGCCGCTTTTCAGACGCACGAGGAAATCCGGTCGGTATTTTCGCACTACACCTCGATAAACATACATTACTTCAAAACCAATGTGATCGTTCTTTACCCAGGCAGCAACGCTGTCGCTAGTATCGAGTACAAATGAGTCCGACGCTTCCCATGCACTGTCGTAAACACAAACGTTGATATGCGACCTGCGGGTGCGCTCGCACGGCTTGCCGGTGTACCACGTCCGCATTTCACCTGTAGAGCGGATCGGATGATCGCGGTCAAATACAGGAATAATCCTTTCGGTATTTTCTTGCCGCACTGCATCCCAGACATGTTGTACCAACCGTGACATATTCAGGGTGATGATCAGTCGGCGGCGCAATTCGTCCTGATAGAATAGCGGCGGCGAAATGTCGATCCTGTTTGAACGAATAAACCTCTCGACAATGCCCACCAATTGGGCCAGCAACACCTCGCGGTTCCCCTGCCACGTTTGCTTCATCTGATCGAAGACATCCCGCGCCGTTTCGAAGATGATACGCTGAAAACGGAACTCCTGTGCCAGTCGTTCCAAATCAATGCGGTTGACCTGGCTTACATCTGGCTTTCCTTCCAGTACTGGCGCGAGTTCCGCCACCTGCGTCGTCTGTGCAGCATCTAGTTCCAACGGACTAACTTTTTCCCAATCGATCGTAAGAACAGGCTGAAATGAACGCTCGATGCGAACCACGTTGGGCCAGCTAATTTCAAATTCGGCTTTATTCTGGTCAGGCTCGACAATCGTTTTAGGTGTTGGCGGCGGAGGGGGTCCGTTTTCTCCCCCTTCGTGAGGCAGAAAAGTGAACGGAACCCCAAAGATGTTGACGTATTCCGGCTCGAACAGCCCCGTTTCAGGATTGGTCTCGTATGACTTGCGCCGTAGACCACGACCTACTACCTGCTCACATAGCAACTGACTGGTGAAGGCACGTAATCCCATAATGTGTGTGACGGTCTTGGCGTCCCATCCTTCGCTCAGCATTCCTACCGAGATGACTTTCCGGATTTGTTCTCCAGGCTGGCCGACACACCCCACCGTATCCACAGTACGGCGTAGCAGCTCGGCTTGCTCGGCCTTGGTCAACTTGCGCTCTGTTGGCGCATCGGAATCTTCCGATTGCTCGGTATCATCTGATACCTCTACCTTGGCTGCAGGCTCCTCCTGCGCTTCGGCCTGATCAAGAACCTTTGAATCAATGTGCAGGATGCACTCCGGGTCACACAACTCATCAATGTGAATGCGACGGGAATCAAAAGCATGCTTCACCCTGGCTGCCGTTTCGGTTCGGTTGCAGACCGTTATCATAACAGGTGGCGTTATCAAACCGGCGTTTTTCCAGGCCTTCCACGCCTCGCGCCAGTCGTAAGCCAGCAGGTAATAGGCGTTCAGCACCAGGTCAGGCAGTGGCTCTTCAGGCAGGGCCTTGCGGTTCAGGTCGTCTTTTACATCCGGGTCGTTGTAGATGTGGTAGAGCCGCGATTTGTAGGTTTTGGCATCTGGGACGGCATCGTCACGCACCACCACTCGGGGGGTCTTGACCAGCCCCGCCTCTATGGCATCGTTCAGGCCAAAGTCGCTGACAATCCAGCCGAACAGAGCCTCTTCACTACTCTTTTTCCCCGACGGTGCAAAGGGCGTAGCAGAAAAGTCATAACAGCTCAAGATACTCCGCGAACGGTTTAACCGATCCAGCCCGCCGATCCAGACCGTGGCTTCTTCCGCGCTGTCCTTCATATCCCGGCTGCGCAGATATTTGCCTTCAGCCTCCCAGTTGACACGCCAGGCATGATGCGCTTCATCGTTGATCACGAGGATATTGCGGGCATTCGCCATTTCGCCCAGCACTTCGCGGGTGTAGGCTTCGTCGCTCTTTGTGCCGCGTTTGTCTACGCTGCGTCGTTTCTTAATCTGCGCCTCGCTGTCCCATGAAAGGGCATGCCAGTTGCGCACCAGCACCTTGCCCTGACGCAGTTTTTCCAATAGAGCAGAGGGTACGATGCTGAACTCCTCGTAATAGTTCCCTACCGCTGCCGGTTCCAGAACAGCAAGCCGGCTCTTGACCGTTAGCCCCGGCGCCATGACCAGCACGTTTTTGGCAAAGCGGGCATCCATGGGATAGGCCACCTTGTTGAGAATGTGCCAGGCGATCACCATTGCCATAACAATGGTCTTGCCGGAACCGGTAGCCATCTTGCAGCACTGGCGCATGAAGGCCCCGCCATCACCCGGAACATCAATTCCCACCCGCTCGGCAGCCGGCGCCTCAAGCAGCCAGATCAGCGTTTCGATTGCCTCCAACTGGCAAAAGAAAAATCGCCTCGTTTCAAACTCTTCCGGGTCACGCCAGTGCGCCAGAAGCCGCTTGGTGATGCTGGTTACACCTGGGTAACCCGCTTCGCGCCATGCCATAATGCGCGGGCGAATCTGGTTGACCAGCGGTATTTCGACAAAGATTCCGGGATCGTCAAAGGCCTTTGAATCGCCGGAAGCAACTACATACCCAGCCGGGCGGCGGCCTTGAACGAGATCGAACAACCGGGTTTCTCGCTCATACTTCCAAAATTGCGACGGCTCTTCATAAGGTGAATTGATTATCAGTTTATCGATTGTGCCTTTTGGCATCAGGCAATCCCCTCATAAGCTTCTCTCGATGAAACTATTGTGGTGTTAGCTCCACGATGTTTTTTCGTGCTTTTCAGAATATCTTTACTACGGCTCAAAATGTGTTCTTCGTCATTGGTGATCAAAGCAGAATCCTTCTTGCAAGCAACATAAACAAAAGCACGATCAGCATGTTCTGGGAGTTCATGAATCACATTCTTGATAGCGGTCATTAGCTGGTCAGTCGGGTCCAACGCCACTGATGTGTGTCGATCAGTCATCATCCAGCCAGTTAATAGAATTCTTTGATCTCCCTCTTCATGTGCCCCTCTGATCATTGGAATGACCTGGGCAACATAGTCTTTGGCAATTTTTCCGGTACTATCGACAAGAAGCATAAACTTTTCATCTAACAAGTGGCGCAACAGTTTATCAATATGCGCACCTTCATTGTTCTGAGGATTAAGTAGATGAATAAAAACGCAAGCGTCTATTGCAATCTCAGGCATTACATCGCCCCCATTTCAATCGCTTCAATCAAATCAGCACCAAAAAACTCCATAGGTAGCCCTTTTTCGAGCGAGCCGTCTGGCTGGATATCCAGATTTTTCACAACTACCTTAGATTGTTCATCAACAGTGAAGAAGGCGACAGAAATGTCCTCCGGCATTACCTCTCCCATTTTTACGAGCTTACGCAGTCGAAGCAGAACGTTGGCGCTATGTGATTCGATTATGGAAGGCACTTTTCTCTCTTTCCACAGCGCCGCAAAGAAAGAACCCAGTTCCAACTGCGCCGTAGGGTGAAGTTGTGCCTCTGGTTGCTCAACAAGCAGTAATTGACCACGGTCATGCATTACACCCTGAACGAAAATTGGCAGGCATTGACTCACCCCGAATCCGAAGTCTGCAAGGTAGCTGACTGCGTTTGTCTTCTTGTTTCGTGCCTTGACCTGAGTAGAGATACTGGCGAATTGTGATTTACAGGAAATATCATCGACGTCAGCCACTAACGCAGCATATTTGGCTATGAAGTCGGCTTTATCTTTCTGCGACGCATCGTTAAAAATTTGCACCAGATGAGGAATGGCATATTCTCCCCGGTCACCCACATCCCGAGGTGGCGGGCTGCCGGCTTCTATGGCCCGCAGCGATTCTTCACGGATAGGCGAAAGGTGCTTCAACGTCGTAAATTCGTAACGCAGGTGATCGAGAAATTGCTCCGCAGCAACCGATTCAATCAGGTCGTTAAGGCGGTCGGTGCTTCGGCTAAAGCGCAGAAAGCCAGCTCTAGCAAGGTTATTGGTGTATTTGTCGAAAATTTCGACTCCATCAATATTCCCTTTAACAACATGATTTCCGTTTTTGAACTTTGTTGCATACCATACCTGGCCACCTACACTAAACTTGGCAACTGGCGTTTCACGCGTGACCTGACTTTTAGTCACATCCAAGGCCAGGTGGAATCTATCACTAAATTCAGTGACAACGCCTTTCTTGTTTACAGCCTTCCACATCTCTTGAACCTCTGACACTGGCAACCTGCTGGTTTCAATATCGATGGAAAACTGAAATTTTCGCTTCTTGCTCTGGGTATTCTTGAGGCTCGGCCAGCTCCCCAACTGAACGTATTTCCCGTCAGTGACAAAGAATTCATCGCGCTGGGACTCAAGTGTCTGCCGCAGCATCTGCAGAAACTTGATAACCGTGGACTTACCAGCACTGTTGCGACCTATCAATACCGTAATCGGCCTGATACGGACTGAAACCTGCTCCTCAAAGCCTCGGAAGTTCGCCAGAGAAATGTTCGTAATCATCGCCTGCTCTCCTTCATTTCACGTCAATGACCTTGAGAGATTCCACACCCCGGTCATCCACAATTTTAACCGCTACACGGGAATGCATGCCGAGTTCGAATGGCAGAGACACTGTGCCCCGATAGGCCTCTATAAGCTCTTCATCTATCTCGGCTTTCAGGTTGCGGGCCAGCTTTGCCCACCCTTCGCTTTCTCCTGCCTGGGGGAAGAAAACCTGTCGCGGATAGAGACTGCGACCATCGTAGTCAGTGTCCAGCATCCAGACGGCTATCTGGTGCGCACCTCCTGATTCAATAGTACCGGTCTTGGTGTTGTAGTAGTCAAAACCATAGACTTCCAACTCCCATTTCCCTTGCTCTTCACCCCGTTGAATCTTGCGCAGCGCCACGTCCGGCTGACCAATAAGCCAGAACGATTCGTTACTGGCGCGTTTTTTCTTGAGGTCGTCGGTGAGCATGTCCGCATTCATCTGCGCCTTGAGCAGAGTCACGCCCGGCCAGTTTGTTTCGTCAATGTCCTTAGCCGCTTCCGGGTCGAACTGAAAGGCGGCGAAGATAATGATCTTTGGTTTCGGCACCAGCATCTGCGCTTCTTCGATCGCCTGGGCCACCTGGCGTTGTTCCAGCGGGGCGTGTTCCGGGCCAAAGGAGACGACAATGCGTTGCGGCGCGTAGGCCGGGCCGGTCTCTCGTACCTTGTCCGCGCCTTCGTCGTTGGGGCAGGTTTCACCGTCGGCATGCAGACATCGGCATCCGGGCAGCGGCTCCAGCCGGGCAAAACGGATATGCTGACCTGCCTTGCCGCGAATACCGGTGCGCTGGAGTTCGTCTCGCCATTCCCCTTGACGCAGAGTCTCGCCGGAACGGGCGATAGAAACATCGGCAGGTTGAGGTTCTGCGTTTAAAATTTCCTCCAACGATTTAACTGCCGGGGCCGGTACAGCCTCGACAGTAAAGGGGCCGCTGACTCGTGTTTTTTTCCTGTCTATTAAGGGCTGGTCGTAAAGCGCTTCTTGGACTGGCGGTTCATTTTTAGCGATAGATTTCAGTGTAATGTGAGGAACCGTCTTGTACTTGATTCCGCTCCCAACACCTTCTCTTGGATATGCCAGTTCGTAATAATCAAAAATTGAAGTCATCATCCGCTGCTTTGCAAGGGTAAGTGCAACCCGCGACGTGTCACACGTAATCCAACGTCGCCCCCACTGCTCAGCGACATAGACAGTGGTACCACTGCCGCAAGTGGGATCCAATACTATGTCTCCAGGATCAGTAGTCATTAAAATGCAGCGCTGAACTACTTTAGTTGCTGTTTGTACCGCGTATATTTTTTTTGCTACAAAGGTACTTTCCACTGTATCCGTCCAAAGGTTGTTGATTGCTACGACCGGGAAATCGTCAATATATCGCTTGTATGCAAGTGTACTACCTACAGCAATGAGCCGCCCAGCGCTTGCTAGTGGCTGCAAACCTTTCATTCCTGGCTTCCAGTGTGTCCCTTTTGACGGATAAAATATCCGACCTTGAAATTCAAATGGTCCTGAACCCTCTTCTGAAGCTCCTTGAGAAGTTAATCCTGCTGTACGAAAACGCCGACCTTTCTCAATAGAGACATCTCCACGGATTTCCGCTGACGTAAGTCGACGCCATGTGCCATCAGGTAAATCAATACAGTTGTAGGAACTATCAGAAATATCATCACCAAGGGTCAGGTATAGCTGCCGATACTTTGCTTTTGACTTATCCTTCGTGTACCAGATTAAGTAATCACAGACTCCGGCTATTAGTGTACTTGCCTGGCCGCTGGTTTTTTTGAATGGAATTATTCCTGCGAGATTGTCCGTACCGAAGACCTCGTCTAATAGTTCACGGACATGGTGAATATTCTCATCACTAATTTGAACAAAGATACTGCCGCTTTCAGTGAGCATCTCTCGGGCAAGCAACATGCGATCTCGTAGATAGGTAAGGAATGAGTGAATGCCTAACTCCCATGTATCCCTAAAAGCTCTAATCTGCTCCGGCTCGGCGGTCAGGTCGTCATCGTTACCATCCTTAACATCCCGCTTGTTGACAAAGGGCTGGAAATTGGAACCATACTTGATGCCGTATGGAGGGTCGAAATAGACCATCTGTACCTTACCGGCCATCCCCTCCTTTTCCAGCAGCGAATTCATAACCAGCAGACTATCCCCGGCCACCAAGCGGTTGCTCCAACCGTGAGCATGCTTGTAAAAGTCCACTGCCTCCCGCAATGGTTCCTTACGCTCCGAATCGAACAGTGACATCTGCACATCATGACTGCCGTTGCGCTTCTTCACCGTTTCAATGATGGTCTGCGGGTCGATCCGCTCATGGA
This sequence comes from Geobacteraceae bacterium, assembly GCA_023701365.1. GTDB lineage: Bacteria > Desulfobacterota > Desulfuromonadia > Geobacterales > Geobacteraceae > JAMPXD01. The sequence continues at coordinate 6,854 of JAMPXD010000022.1, read as the reverse complement.
CATGAAGCGAAACCGTCGGCACCTCGAAGGAGGTATGCTCAGCCTTGCCGGCCCATTGTAGTTGCGGGTCCAGGTGCGGGTCATAGGCATAGGTTTTCTTCTTCTGCCCCACATCCGGATCGGTGTCCGGCGTCACCAGCCCGACGGGCGGGTTGTTCACCCGCTGCTTGTCCTTGTGCTCATAGGACTCGATGGGACGCTTGCTTTCGGTTGTCTTCTGTCGTGCCATTATTTGCCTGCCTTGAGTTTTTATGAATTATCTTGAATAAATACCATAACCGGATTCATATCACTACGAATAATCACAGCTCATATTCCATGAGCACTTAATTCTTGTCAAGTCGACCATGCCGTTTAACTCATCAGTGCAGCTTCAACCGGTTACAATTTGTCACCGGTTGGATCATTTTGCTTTTTCCTGCCACTCCGTGAACTCCAAAGGGCGAATACCGAAACGTATCGCGTTCCCTTCGTGCAGGTTTTCAAACTCTTCAAGGACCAGCTTTACGAATTTGTCATGGTCTTCTTCGGGCACCGAGGAAGGAATAACCGCCGATACTGCTTCCCTGGTCGGTTGTTGCCGGTGCTGGACTATCGCTCTGACTGCCTCGCTGAGAGCTTGCCGGTACCGCAAGCGGAAAGTATCAGGCGGTACGAGTTCCTGGCGTATCGCCAGATACTGCTGGCAGGAGCGCTCGTAGGCCCTGACGAAGACATCGCGAAGCAGTTCAATCCATACACCTGTTGGCGCACTATGTCAATTATTGCGCCAACAAATGGCGCATAAATGCTTTTGCGCCAATAGTTGTGTCGCAATTCCTGTCTATGTGTCGCGATTTGTCGTTATTGGGCTATCCGGGAGAAATCTACAATTCGATGATCAGCTGCTTGTCGTACTGCGGATTGACCTCCACATCCTTGTAGCCATAGGGGTTCACAACCACCCGGGTCCTGCCGAGGGTGTAGTCGAACGAGTTATGCGTATGGCCGTGAACCCAGAGATCCGGACCATGGTCGATGATCTCGTTGGAAATATCAGTCATAAAGGCGCAATTGAGGCTGTCTCCCCGGAACTTTTCATGGATGGAGAGCGGTGACACTCCATGATGTGTGACCACGACCGTCTTCCTGTCGCCAGCATTAGCGAGAACGTCAAAGATATAGCTTTTCGATTCATGAAACAGATCGACCGTCTCTTCGGGCATCAGCCGCAAACCGTCCGTTTTCTTGATCAACACAAAGTCGTTCATGTTCTTCCGGGCATACTGCATCTTGAAGAAGTCCTTACCCAGGAAATCAGTCCAGAGCATTGCCCCGACAAAAATGACACCATTGATCTCTACCGATTCGTTTTCAAGAAAATGAACGTTCTTGGGGAGCGAGACCTTGGCTTTCAGTTCCTGGATACGGCCAAAGAAATCGTTGTGATAGAAGAAGTGATTCCCCTCCACATAGATGACTGCCAGGAACTGCCTGGCAAGAATACTCAGAACCTTGAGCCAGGTCTCCTGCCGGTGGGCCAGCCCGATGTCGCCGGCAACCAGGGCAACGGTTTCCTTGTCAGTCGGCAGCGGTGGGACCACCATGCCGAGGATACGATCAATCTTGTTGGCCGGCCAGAATTCGGCATGAAGATCGGAAAAGGGACGGACTAGCATGTACTCTCCTCTGTGCCCAGAACGAAAAGGCCCCCATAAGGAGGCCAGAGATATAAAACTATAGTATTGCCTGGGTTCGCGTCGCTTTAGATTGCCATACGGTCAGCTTTAGCTGCCGTGGCCGATGATCATTGACCACCGCGAGAAGTCACCTTCCCGATTCGCCCCCTGAATTTACAGCGTGGGACTGTTTGCCGCTGCTATCCTTCTCTGACCTCGCCCTACCAGAGCCGCTTGTTTGCAAAGGCATGTCCAGAGCCGGATTTCAGGTACTGCTCGAATTCGACTGCCTTGGCAGCATCGGTAAAGCCCAGGTAGGTAACGAGCTCCCAGGGACGGTATTTGGCAGTGTGGGAAGATTGCCCGGCATTGTGAGCAGTGAGTCTTTTTTTCAAATCGGAGGTCTGGCCGACATAGCGCTGGTCTGGATGGGAAACGCTTTGGAGGAGATAAACGTACCTCATGTTCCCTCCCGGATTAAAAAGTGCAGTGAAAGCCCTCCTTCGCCAACCGCCTTCGCTTCTTCTCCGTCAAGACTTCGAAGAACACGAGGCTCCGGCGGCTCCGGAGGACAACCTTCGCAATCCCCCTGCGCTCTACGAGCTTCGGCGGACAAGCCAAAAGCTCCGGCCGACAGGCCGTAAATCGAAGACTGGCCAAGCGCTTTCGCCAAGGCTACAGCGGCCTAACCTTCGCAAAAACAACAAGGCCTCGACTGACACGCCTTACGGCCTGCCAGCCGAAGCCTTGGCGAAGGTTGGTGGAGGTGGCGGGAATCGAACCCGCGTCCGAAGATCATACACAAGAGGTGTCTACATGCGTGTTCCGGTATTTAGGGTTTAACGGTCATCGGCTTCACCGGACGGAATCCTCGGACCGCGATCCTGCTTTGATTTCGCCTCGGGGCCACAGGCACTCCCTTCGGCTATCCCACTAAAATGACGATTCTTCCTCCCCCGTGGGAGAGGGTCGGAGAATCGTTAGCAGGTTATTAAGCTGCTAAAGCGTAGTCGTAATTGTCGGCATTTGTAGCCGTGTGGGATTGTTAACGGGGCCAACCCACATCCCCGGCATGCAACCTTTGCTTACTATCCCCGTCGAAACCTTTACACCCCCTTATAAAATCCAGTTTTGAGTTCTGAGTTTTGAGTTATTAATTTCCAAGATTTCAATTCAAAACTAAGAACTCAGAACTTAGAACTGCTTTTCAGCGCCTGGGCAATCTCGCGCTTGTGGTCCTTCTTCTTCAGGTCCTCACGCTTGTCATAGAGTTTCTTCCCCTTTGCCAAGCCCATTTCGACCTTTACCATGCCGTTCTTGAAGTAAAGCCTCAAGGGTACCAAGGAATACCCCTGCTCCCGCACCTTGCCGAACAGCTTTTCGATCTCCTTCTTGTGCAGCAGGAGCTTGCGCATCCGGTCCGGATCGTGGTTCTCCCGGTTGCCGAAGTCGTAGGGGGAGATGTGCAGGTTGTGCAGAAACGCCTCGCCGCTTTTCACCATGGCAAACGAATCGCTCAGGTTCGCCCGCCCCATCCGGAGGGACTTCACCTCGGTCCCCTTGAGGACCATCCCCGCCTCGAATTTTTCCTCGATGAAATAATCGTGGAAGGCCTTCTTGTTATTGCAGATCAGCTTTTCTCCCATATTTATATGATAGCAAATTACCGGGGAATATGGCAAGGATAAAGGGGGAGCGCCGGACTTTACTGTTTCGGCATTGTGGGGCAGTCTGCCACCTCGTAATTGAAGGGTTCACCCCTCAGAAAGATCTCCTCGATCTGGCTCTCCTCGATGACCGCCCCGGTGATCTCCTCCGGTGCCGGGAGCCTGCCCGGCCTCACCACCAGAAAATCGGCGCGTTTTTCCTTCTCCAGCGAACCCGCCTCCCGCTCCAGATGGAGCGCCCTGGCCGCGCCCAGGGTTGCCATCTCCAGGGCCTCGGCTGGCGAGAAGGTTCCCGGGAACTCCCTGAGCAGGAAGCGCATCTCGTCCCACATGGAGAGGGAGTCGTTGCTGGCGAGGGAATCGGTGCCGAGGGCGAGCGGTATCCCCGCCTTTTTCAGGAGCGCCGCCGGCGCCTTCCCCACCGCCAGCCGGTCATTGCTGCGCGGGCAGAGAACCGCGATCACCCCGCGCCTCTTGAGGATCTCCGCATCGGCCGGGGTGACGTGGACGCAGTGCACCACCGTGGTCGCCTGATCGAGGACCCCCAGGGAGTCGAGATAGGCGGTCGGCGTGGTGCGGCGTGGTGCGGAAAGATACTCCTGCCAGCCGGCAAACGGGTAAAGGATTTCGGCGATCTTCCCGCTGGAATCATGGAAGAATGCCGCCTCCTCCGGAGATTCGGCCAGGTGGATGACGGTCGGAACGGAATAGCCGCGCGCCAGTCCGGCGACTTCCTCCATGAACCGGGGGGACAGGGTGTGGGGGGCATGGGGGGAAAGCCCGGGTTTCAGCCCGTCGCCGGCAAAGGTCGTCAGGGCATCTTCGAGAGAGCGGAGGAGCTCGGCGCAGCGGACCGGGTCGTGGCCGACCGCCTCGCAGTATAGCCTGCCGGAGAGTGGAGATTTCTGATAGATCGGCAGGAGCGACCGGTCGGTGAGGATCTCCCCGACCGTGGTGGTGCCGCACTCCAGGGATTTGCGGACCCCCTCGCAGACCGAGTGGGCCAGCTCATCGGAAGTCAAGGCGCGCCTGATCTTGATGACCTGGATGACCCAGTCCACGTAGGTCCGGGGTGAGTAGTCGATCCCCTTGCGCAGTTTCCAGGAGGGGAAATGGGTCAGCTCCAGGTGGGTGTGGGCGTTCACCAGCCCCGGCATGATGACGCAGCCCGGGTACTCCCGGACCGGCGCGCCGTAAATCCTGCGCAGCTCCGCCATGGTCCCGAGCGCGACGATCCGTCCGTTGTCCACAGCGATCGCCCCACCTGCTATGGGAGGTGCGGAAACGGGAAGAACGTATGTAGCGGCAAAGATCTGCATGATTGCACCAGGCAAAGGGCTAAGGTCAAAAGACAAAAGGTGGATGCTTTAATTCTACATGCTTTGCATCTGCTTTCAACCTTTTACCCTTCTTGGCCAGCACGCACTAACCATTAGAAACGCGATTTTTTCGCAAGGTCAAGGCGGACGAGGGATGACGCGGAGACGTGGCTGCGCCACGTCGCACAAGGAATCCCGAAGTCCAACGCAGAGATTGCGGAAAAGGCGCGTTTCTTTCTACCAGGCGACCTTTTTCAGGGTCCCCTGCCCCGCCACTTCCTTCCTGGTCGGCAGCATCCGGTTCTCTTCGTCCACGAACACCAGCTTCGGCTGGTGGCGGAGCGCCTCTTCGTTCGCCATGCTGACGAAGCTGGCGATGATCACCAGGTCCTTGGGGGCCACCATCCGCGCCGCGGCGCCGTTGATGCAGATCACCCCGGAACCCCGCTCCCCCTCGATGGCATAGGTCTCGAAGCGGTTGCCGTTGTCCACGTCCCAGATGCAGACCGCCTCGTAGGGAATGATGTCGGCCGCCTCCAGAAGGTCCTTGTCAATGGTGATGCTCCCCTCGTAGTGGAGGTCGGCACCGGTCACCGTTGCCCGGTGAATCTTGCTCTTCAGCATCTTTCTGTCCATCTCAGTTCTCCTCTCCCAATACGCAGTTATCGATAAGTCTGGTTTTCCCTATTTTCACGGCAAGCGCCACAAGGGTCCGTTCGTTCGCCGCCGCCACCTCATCCAGCGTCTCCATGTCGCGCAGCTCCACATAGTCGATCCGGGCGGCGGGTTCGGCGGTTATCAGCGCCACGATCTTCTCCCGCAGCAGGGCGGCATCCCTCTCGCCACCCCTGAAGAGGGTCCGCGCCTCGCCCAGGGCACGGCTGAGGCAGAGGGCGCTTTCCCGCTCGGCAGGGGTGAGATAGGCATTGCGGGAGCTCATGGCCAGCCCGTCCGCCTCCCGCACGATCGGCATGCCGACGATCTCGACGGCCATGTTCAGGTCGGCGGTCATCCGCCGGATCACCGCCAGCTGCTGGTAGTCCTTCTTGCCGAACAGGGCCGTGTGGGGCATGACGATGTTGAACAGCTTGCAGACCACCGTGGTCACCCCGCGGAAATGCCCCGGCCGGCTCCCCCCGCAGAGGGGGAGAGTCAGGCGCTCCACGTCGACCCAGCTCTGGTATCCCGGCGGGTACATGTCCGAGGCCCGCGGCGCGAAGATGACGTCAACTCCCGCCTCGGCGGCAAGCCGGGAGTCCCGCTCCAGGTCCCGGGGGTAGCTGTCGAAATCCTCCCCTGCCCCGAACTGGGCCGGGTTGACGAAGATGCTGGCCACCAGGATCTCCCCCAACGAGCGCCCCTCGCGCATCAGGGAGGCGTGCCCCTCGTGGAGATACCCCATGGTCGGGACCAGGGCTATCCTTTTCCCCTCGGCGCGGAATGCGGTTGCAAGGGATTGCATCTCTTTTACCGATTCGATGATTTCCATAAATCAATCCAAAACTAGATTTAGCCACAGAGGTCACAGAGGTCACAGAGGTCACAGAGGAAAGAATAATCCTTAAACCCATCGAACCGCAAAGGCGCAAAGGGCGGCAAGAAAAACAAAACCCCAGAACCCGCATTGAAGGTTTAAGACCTAAAACCAGCTTTTTTGATTTAAACTTTGCGCCCTTTGCGTCTTAGCGGTTCAAGGTTTAAAAGGTCCTCTCTGTGCTCTCTGTGACCTCTGTGGCAAATTGCCTCTGGCCTTTTAACTAAAGGAGTGCTCCTCGGTCGGGAACTCCCCTCCCTTCACCTCGGCGATGTAGCGGGCGACCGCCTCGGCCATCACCGCCTTGACGTCGGCATACTTCTTCACGAACTTGGGGGAATACTTCTCGCACAGGCCGAGGATGTCGTGGATCACCAGTACCTGGCCGTCGCAGTGGGGGCCGGCGCCGATGCCGATGGTCGGGATGGCGAGCTCGGCGGTGATCCGCTGCGCCAGCCTAAGCGGAATACCCTCCAGCACCAGGGCGAAGGCCCCGGCCGCCTCGACGGCGTGGGCATCGGCGAGGAGCTGGGCGGCCTGTTCCTCCTTCTTCCCCTGGACCCGGTACCCCCCCATCCGGTGGATCGACTGGGGGGTGAGGCCGATATGGGCCATGACCGGGATGTCCATATCGACGATGGCGCGGATGGTGGGCGCCACGTGCTCCCCCCCCTCC
>JAMPXD010000212.1 GCA_023701365.1 Geobacteraceae bacterium | reverse complement strand
TCCGTCTGCCGGTACAGCTGGTGAACCGCCCCCATCTCGATTTCCGTGGTTTCTGCGGCACCATTGCCGCGGGCACCATCCGTCCGGGAGACGAACTGCGGGTCGCCGCGTCCGGGCGCACCAGCCGGGTGGCCCGGATCGTCACCATGGATGGCGACCTGCCGCAAGCCGTGGCCGGCCAGGCAGTGACCCTGACCCTGACCGACGAGATCGATATCAGCCGGGGTGATCTGCTGGCCGCGACCGATGCTCCGCCGCGTCTTTCCCGGCACCCGGAGGCGCACCTGGTCTGGCTGCACGACGAGGCCCTGCAGCCGGGACAGGTCTACCTGGTCAAGACAGCCACTGCCGTGACCCCCGGCCGGGTCACTCGGGTACAGTATGCGGTGGACGTCAATACCCTGGAACAGAAACAGGTGGCGACACTGGGGCTCAACGGAATCGGCGTGGTCCGGCTGGAACTGGACCGCCCGGTTGCCCTTGACCCATACCGGCAGAACCGGGAAACCGGCAGCTTCATCCTCATCGACCGGTTCAGCAATGCCACCGTGGCGGCAGGCATGGTGATCGCGGTTGCGCCACTGGAGTCGCCGGAGGCTCAACTGCCGGAATTAGAGGCCGGTTCGCCGGAAGCAGGGCGCTTCCTCCCCCGGCGCTTCATCCTGAGTGAATTTTCCATCAGCGGTACGGAAATGGGGGTGGCTGACCTGACCCGGGAATGGGGCCCGCTGGAATTCGAGGTATCGGACAGCTTCCTCGACTATCTGGGGAAAGGGAACCGGATACTCTTCAGGCTTCGGGATGTGGGGCAGCTGGAGCCGCTGGCCCGGATGGCCTACGAGCACAACCTCAACTTCGAGTTCGGCCGGGACCAGGACCGGGTCAACGTGATACTCTACCAGGATCCGCAGGGTTCCGCTGCGGCTCCCGCAAAGCTGGACGGCGGGGGGCTGTAACGGCAGAGTCAATACAGGAAAAGCCTGCTTTCGCAGGCTTTTTTGTTGGCGCGACGCGCCGTCGATCTTGCCGGCAGGAAGTGTGGCCTATTCCCTTTTATCCGACTCGCCAAATAACAATGAATATCATTATCGCACATATTAATTAAATATTGCGCGTAGTTATATCGTTGACTCCTATCTTTATCCGACTATAATGTAATTATAAGGTGAAGAATTCTTTTCCGCCGGGTAACGGCTCCGATCCTTCCTTGCGCCTGGCGGAGGAAAGGAGAAGGATATGAAAACGCCGGCCTTTCTGAAGAACCTCCTGGCCGCCGCAGCGGCCCTCATCCTGGGCCTCGCAGGCACTGGATACGGCGCCTCGCAGGCGATATTCCCGCTCGACGACCCGAAACTCTTCCTGACCAGCGCCATTGCTTTCGATGCCGCGGGTGAAACCATAACCCTCCCCCTGCACAAGGGGACAACGATGACAGGCGCGTCGGTCTGGTACATCATCACCGACACCTCCGACCGGGCAGTGGCGGAGCGGTTGGGGGTCAACTGGTCTCCCAAGCTCGCCAACGCCATCGGCTCGGCCGCGGTGCAGCAAGTGCGCTTCGTGGGTGACATGGTGGAATTCAAGGGGACCGTGGATTTCACTCCGGAGCGGGCGGTAATTCCCGGCCCGACCGGGTTCCCCCCGGCCCTGGCGACCCCCGGTTCGCTGGGTGACGCCGCCTACGCCCCGCTCATCACCACGGGTGACGGGGTGGTCCTGAACGCGCCCCACGTGGCCAATGCCACCGGGCTCCACGACAAGGTAGTGGGCATCAGCTTCGAGATGATGAGGGTCACCCTGGCCCTCACCCCCGGACTCTACCACGGCAAGGGGATCCTCTACCTGAGCACCGAGGCCTCCGACCCGGTGGCGGCGACCCTTGAAGGGTCCACCTTCGCTCCCAACATGGACGCGGCCCCGGGCCTCGGCTCCAACGACCCGACGACCTCGGCCCGGGCGGGGATCGTCCCGTTCGTCAACGGCGCGACCGGGGTCGGCAACCCTGACCGTCAGGGGCTCGCCTCAGCGGTACTCGGCGAGGGTTCGCCGCTCAACGTGACCGAGATCCACCCGCGCAACCGCGACGAGGTGCCGATCTACAGCCCGCTCTGGGACGTCCATCCCGCGGTCTGGACCGACGCGGCCATCGCATCAGGTGCGCGGCGCCTGGTGGCGCACCACGAGGAAATCGCCCGGCTGGTGCGCGAAGGGCTTCTCGTCAGTGGCGGGTTCGGCCCCGAGAACCCGGCGTTCGGAGGCCTGAGGGCAGCGGGCTTCATCGTCAACTGCCCGATCATGGCCCTTGAATGATCCGGAGAGGGGTCGATACAGCATGAAGGGACGGCGTCTGCTGCCGTCCCTTTTTTCGTCCCCCGCCATCCTTGCGGCAATATTTCTTCTGATGCATTTTCAGGTTGAAAAATTAAACAAATCGTGGTAATAGTTCCAGTTCCCAAAAGAACGGCAATTTCTGCCGTATCTCCTTGCTCCGGGTTGGACCGGGGCTAAATAACCGTGAGGAGGAACAAAACAATGAGGATGTACGAGACGATTATCATCGTCCAGCCCGATCTCGGCGAGGGGGAGCTCAAAGCGCTCTCCGCCAAGATCCAGGATGTGATCTCCACCATGAAGGGGGAGTATCGGCGGCTGGAGGACTGGGGTGTCAGGAAGCTGGCCTACCCCATCAACAAGGTGACCCGCGGACGTTACTACTATCTCCGCTTTGACGGCGACGCTCCCCTGATTGCGGAGCTGGAGAGACGCCTCAGGCTCGACGACAAGGTCGTCAGGTACCAGAGCGTCAAGATCGAGAAAGATACCGGTGCGGCCGCCGCCGCGGCCAAGGCTGCCGTTGAAGCCGAAGCCGCCGTTGAAGCCGAAGCTCCTGTCGAAGCTGCCGAGGCAGCGCCTGAAAGCGAATAATTACGGAGGATTGAGATAGATGAGTGACGAGAGACCTACCCAGAGACCAAGCGGTCCCAGGAAGAAAAGACCGTTCCAGCGCAGGAAGGTGTGCCGCTTCTGCGCCGACAAGCAGATAACCATTGATTACAAGGACCCCCGGACCCTGCGCTATTTCATCAGCGAGCGGGGCAAGATCATCCCCCGCAGGATCTCCGGCAACTGCTCCAAGCATCAGCGTGAAATCACCGAGGCCGTGAAGAGGGCCAGGAATATCGCCCTCCTCCCGATCGCCGGCACCCACGTCATGCCGTAGCGGGAGCATTGATGAAGTTTCCCGATAAAGGGAGCCTGCTTGACCTGCTGGGGGGGAGCGTCGCGACCCTGGCGCTGTTTCTTGCCTATGTCATGTTCCCCCTGGTGGGGATGCTCCCCGGGCTCTTCGCCCCCTTTCCGGCCATCTTCTACGGATTGAAGAGGGGGTGGTCCACCGGCATCGCCATCGTGCTGGTGGTCACGGTGGTGCTGGCGCTCCAGGCCGATACCGCCGCCATCCTCCTCTACCTGCTCCAGTGCGGGATCATCTCCCTGGCGCTGCCGGTTTTTCTGGCAAAGGGGAAGGGGGGGGGCAGGTCGATTGCCTACACCGTGGCCATCAACCTCGGGGTGCTCCTGCTGGTGGCAGGGTTTTACGGCGCCACCCGGGGGGGAGACCTGCACGCGCAGGTGCTGAAGGGGATCCAGACGAGCATCGCCCAGACCGCGGCCCTCTACGAGAAGGCCGGGGTGAAGGGGGATGAGTTGACGACCCTTCGGGAGGGGATGGCTGATGCCGGGGCGCTGATCGGCCGGATCTACCCCGCCCTGGTGGCCGTGAGCCTCGCCGTTGTCGCCGGGCTGAACCTGCTGCTCCTCAGGAGGGTCGCCGGCCGGCTCCCCGAGCCCCCGGCGCTCGGCGACTTCAAGTTGTTCAGGAACCCGGAGCAACTGGTCTGGGTGCTGATTGCAGCCGGTTTCGCCACGCTGGTCCCGGACCGGCTGGTGACAACGGCGGCGCTGAACATGCTGATCGTGACCATCTCCCTCTATTTCGTCCAGGGGTTGGCCATCATCGGCCATTTCTTCGCCAGGCATAACGTCCCGCGGTTCGTCCGGGTCATATTCTATCTGTTTCTCGCGCTCCAGCCCTATCTGACGGTAGCGGTTGCGGCGCTCGGCATTTTCGACATCTGGGGAGATTTCCGGTCCCCGAAACAACAGGAAAACCTGTAAATCAGGCTAGGAGGAAACAATGAAGGTAATTCTCAAGGAAAACATGGAAAACCTCGGCCACATCGGCGACATCGTCAAGGTGGCGCCCGGCTATGCCAGAAACTATCTGCTCCCCCGCGGGCTGGCCCTGGAGGCGACCTCCAGGAATGCCAAGGCCCTGGATCACGCCAAGCGCCAGATGGAGTACAAGAAGAACAAGGTGCTGGAAGTGGCCAAGCAGTTTGCCGCCCGGATCGAGGGGATTGCCCTGGTCCTCCCCCACCAGGCAGGGGAAGAGGGGAAACTGTTCGGTTCCGTCACCAACATGGAGCTGGCGGAGCAGCTGAAGGCGCAGGGGATCGAGGTGGACCGGAAGAAGATCGCGCTGGCCGAGCCGATCAGGCAGCTGGGTGAGTACACCGTGGCCGTCAAGGTCCATCCCGAGGTGACCGCCAAGCTGAAGGTGAACGTCACCAAGGCGGAGTAGGCACGACAGTTTGCAGTGGCACAGCATGAAAAGGCGGCACGGGTTCATACCCGGCCGCCTTTTTTTAATGCCCGTTGGCTACCCGGTGGCCCCCATCACACGAGCCTCTTTTTGAATGTCCGCAAGTCGGAAACATTGAAAGCATAGTTCCTGCCAATCCTTGAGGGTGAAAGTTTCCCTTCCTTTATCCATCGTCTGACGGTAATTTCAGCCACCCCAAGATATTCAGCCGCATCCTTCAGCGACACTGTTTCCGGTAAATCACTGAAAACGTCATCATAGGAATAATTCGATTCATTAAAGCCGTGAGTGGCAATAAGGGTGAAGAGCTTGGCCCGTTCCGAGACAGGCATTTTTACGATTTCCGAATAGAGTTGTTTCGCCGTTATCATGTTACTCCTCACTCTAGATAGTTCTTCAAATCCCGGTAAAAGTTTTCATGGGTTCCTATCAGGCAGAAAAGGATCGCATCTTCTTCAATGCGGTAAGCCATAAGGTAAAGCTGTTTTCTGAAGGTGAACTTATGGACCCGATAACCGGTCAGATCTCCTTTTTTACCCTCTCCAATCTCCGGGTTGCTGCGAACCGAATCCACTTCGTCCTGGATAACGAGTTGGAAGGGGACAGGCTGCTTTTTTATGAACTTCCTGCATGCCGGAGCGAAAAAAATATCCATGATGAATGAATGATAAATCATATAATCATTGGTGTCAATGTTCTACTGCCTTTTAGTTTTACAGGGGCCGATAGCGCGGTAATATTTAACTGTGCCGGATTCTCGGTATCCGTCAGCAGACCGGAAAATCTTTGCATGGGGTGAATGATGAAGCTTAAGGCAGTTTTCTGTTGCATTCTCTTCTGCGTTGCGGTGGCCGCCCCGGCCGCCGACCCATACCAGGAGAAGCGCCGGGCGATGGTGGAGCGCGACCTCAAGGGGCGCGGCATCTCTGAGGGGAAGGTGCTGGCGGCGATGGCCAGGGTGCCGCGCCACCTGCTCGTGGACGCATGGCAGCGGGGCAAGGCCTACGGGGACCATCCCCTGCCGATCGGCGAGGGGCAGACCATCTCCCAGCCTTACGTGGTGGCCCTGATGACCGAGGCGCTCCGGGCGAAGCCGACCGACCGGGTGCTGGAGATCGGCACTGGCTCCGGCTACCAGGCGGCGGTGCTGGCCGAGCTGGTGAAAGAGGTCTACTCCATCGAGATCCGCCGGGGGCTGGCCGACACGGCGGCGCAGAGGCTCAGGGAGCTCGGCTACCGGAACGTGGCGGTGAGACACGGCGACGGCTATTTCGGCTGGGAGGAGCACGCCCCCTTCGACGCCATCATCATCACCGCCGCGGCCAATCACATCCCGCCCCCCCTGATCCGCCAGCTGAAGGAAGGGGGGCGGCTGATCCTCCCCCTCGGGAGCACCACCTTCTCCCAGACCCTCACCCTGGTGACGAAGAAGGGGGGGGAGCTGAGCGTCGAGGAGCTGGGAGGGGTCGCCTT
>JAMPXD010000211.1 GCA_023701365.1 Geobacteraceae bacterium | reverse complement strand
CTGAAGATCTGTCGCCGGTGACAAGGAGGACTTCATGCAGACACAGAATTCATTCCCGGCCCCCATCCTTCTGGTGGACGATGAACCGGAAATCCTGCGGTTGACCAGGATGACCCTCGAGAGTGAAGGGATGCACAACATCCTCACCATGGAAGACAGCCGGCAGGTCCTCCCCTTGCTCGCCCGGGAAAAGGTCGCCGCGGTAGTACTGGACCTGATGATGCCCTATCTTTCGGGGATCGAGCTCCTCCAGGGGATAGTCAACGAATTCCCCGATACTCCGGTAATCGTGATGACCGCCCTTGATGAGGTGGAAACCGCCGTTGAATGCCTGAAAAGGGGGGCCTTCGATTACCTGCTGAAGCCGGTGGAACCGAATTCCCTGATTGCGGCGGTCGGTAAGGCGGTCAAGATGAACTCCCTGCAGCATGAAATCTCTTCCCTGAAGAGTTACCTGCTCACGGACCACCTTGCCCATGCCGAGGCGTTCCGGGAGATCATTACCTGCAGCAAGAAGATGCGCGCCATATTCCAGTACGCAGAGGTGATCGCCCAATCACGGCAGACCATTTTGATAGCCGGCGAGACCGGCACCGGGAAGGAGCTGATGGCCAATGCCATCCACACCCTGAGCGGGGTCAGCGGGGGGTTTGTCCCCCTCAACGTGGCCGGACTGGATGACGTGATGTTTTCCGACACGCTGTTCGGGCACAAAAAGGGGGCATTCACCGGGGCGGAGCAGCCGCGGGACGGGCTCATCAGCAGGGCCGCCGGGGGGACCCTGTTTCTCGATGAGATCGGCGACCTGAGCCCGTTGTCGCAGATCAAGCTGCTCCGTCTGCTGCAGGAGGAGGAGTATTATCCCTTGGGGTCGGACCTGCTGAAATCGAGCAACGCCCGCGTTATCGTAGCAACCAATCACGACCTGGAAAAGCTGATGGCGGAGGGAAAATTCCGGAAGGACCTCTATTACCGGCTCTGCGCCTATCAGATCAATCTCCCCCCCCTGCGGGAAAGGCTTGAGGATATCCCGCTGCTCCTCAATCACTTTATCGGGGCCGCGGCAAAATCTTTCAACAAGGCAAAACCGATCCCCTCGACCGAAGTGGCGGACCTGCTCGCCTCCATGCACTTTCCGGGCAATGTCAGGGAGCTCCAGGCAATGGTATACGACGCGGTGGCGCGCCATACTTCAGGGGTGCTCTCCTACAACCATTTCCCCACCATCCTGCGGGCCATCCCGGCGTTTCTGCTGCCGACGCCGGATGCGGCCGGGGAAGAGCCCGATCCCCTCTGCGTGCTGTTCGGCAAGTTCCCCACCATTGAAGAAGCGGAGGATTATCTGATTGCCCGGGCGCTGAAACTCAGCCATGGGAAAACCAGCGCCGCCGCGGCCCTCCTCGGAATCAGCCGGCAAGGGCTGCACAAAAGGATCAGGCCGGCAATATCCAAGGAATAGCTAGCGCTTGAGATTGATGCCGTAGCTCTTGATCTTGCGATGGAGGTTACTCCGCTCCAGCTCGATCGCCTCCGCAGTCCTGCTGATGTTCCAGTCGTTCTCCTCCAGTTTCTGGATGATGAACTCCTTCTCGAACTCCTCCTTCGCCTCGCGCAGCGAACTGGCGTCGCGCAGGCTGTCGAGCCTGGCGCCCCCTCCCTCGATTCCCCCCTTGGCGGCGATATGATCAGGGATGTGGCGGTCGTCGATGGTCCCCCCCGGGGTCATGATCACCAGCCGCTCGATGATGTTCCTCAGCTCCCTGACATTGCCGGGCCAGTCGTAGCCTTGCATCATCAGCACCGCGTCCCGGGTCATCACCTTGGGCTCCCGCCCTTCGCGGCGGCAGAAGAGGTCGAGGAAGTGTCCGACCAGCTCCGGTATGTCGTCTCTTCTCTCCCTGAGCGTCGCAAGGTGGAGAGGGACGACGTTCAACCGGTAGAACAGGTCTTCCCGGAAGCTCCCCTCCCTGACCTCCTCTTCCAGGACCTTGTTGGTGGCGGCGATCAGCCGCACGTCCACCTCTATCGACCTGGTCCCCCCCACCCGTTCAAACTTCCGTTCCTCCAGGACGCGGAGCACCTTGGCCTGGGTCTGCAGCGACAGGTCGCCGATCTCATCGAGAAATATGGTGCCGCCGTCGGCAAGGTCGAACTTCCCCTTCCTCTGGGCGAGCGCGCCGGCAAAAGCCCCCTTTTCGTGGCCGAACAGCTCGGAATCGATCAGCTCCGCCGGAATGGCGGCGCAGTTGATCTCGACAAAGGGCTTGTCGCGGCGCGGGCTGTGATAATGGATGGAGCGGGCCACCAGTTCCTTGCCCGTGCCATTCTCGCCGGTGACCAGCACCGACGCGTTGGTCGGGGCAACCAGCCCGATCTGCTCCTGGACCCGGTTCATCGGCCGGGAGCTGCCGATAATTTCATGGTCCTGGAGCACGAGACCGCGCAGAGAGGCGTTTTCCTGGCGCAGCCTGCTTACCCCGAGGGCGTTGTTGACCGTGACGATAACCTTTTCCAGGGAAAGGGGTTTTTCAATGAAGTCGTATGCCCCCATCTTGGTCGATTTCACCGCGGTTTCAATGGTGCCGTGCCCGGACATCATGACCACGACCAGGCCGGGATGGAGTTCCCTCAACCTTTCCAGGGTCTCCAGCCCCTCCATGCGGGGCATCCAGATATCCAGCAGGACCAGGTCCGGCGCCTCCCGCTGGGCAACGGCCAGCGCTTCGACACCGTCACCGGCGCAGATGGTCTTATAACCCTCATCCTCCAGAATCCCGCTCAGGGATTTGAGAATGCTCTCTTCATCGTCCACTATCAGTATCGTTGCGTTCATGATTACCCCGGGCACGAGGCGAAGGGCTAAAGGCCAAAGGTTTACCCCTTTTGCCCTTTGCCTTGTGCCTTGTGCCTGTCTTTATATTCCCACTTCCCTCGCCAGATTCCGCCAGGCGGGAAGACTCCTCTCGATCATCTCCTTGTCGACGCAGTAGGCAATGCGGAAGAAACCGGGGGCGCCGAAGCCCGTGCCGGGAACGAGGAGGAGGTGGTGCTTCTGCGCCAGCTTGACGAATTCCACGTCGTCGGCCAGGGGGGAATGGGGGAAAAGATAGAAGGCGCCCGCGGGACGCGTCATCCGGAACCCCATCTCGGTCAGGTAATGGTAGAGTATGTCCCTCTTTTCCTGGTAGGCCGCAATGTCGACCGAGGCCCGCTGCAATTTTGCCACGAGGCGCTGCATGAGGGCCGGCGCATTTATGAAGCCGAGCACCCTGTTGGCGACAACCGCCCCCTCCATGAACATCTCCACATGTGTCATCTGCGGGTTCGCCGCCAGGTAGCCGATCCGCTCGCCGGGCAGGGCGAGGTCCTTGCTGTGGGAGGTGACGATGACGGAATTGTCCAGGTAGGTAAAGATATGCGGCAGCTCGATGCCGTCGTAGACAATGCGGGAGTAGGGCTCATCCGAAATGACGTAAATCTGCCGCTCAAGCTCGCGCTCCTTGCGCCGCACCATCTCGCCGAGCTTCTGCAGGCTGGCGGCAGGATAGATCACTCCGGTCGGATTGTTAGGGGAACAGATGAGCAAGGCCCGCGTTTTCTCGTTGATCGCGGCCTCGATGGCAGGGATGTCGAGCTGGAAAGTCTCCCGGTCGGTCCACACCACCCTGGGCACTCCGCCATGGTTGTCGATGTAGAACTTGTAATCGACGAAATAGGGGGCAAGGATGATTACTTCTTCGCCCGGGTTGAGGATGGTCTTCAGTGCCGCATTAAGGGCACCGCTCGCACCAGTGGTCATGATCACATGGGCACCCTTCACCTCCAGCCCGGACGCCTCGGCCAGCACCTCGGCCACCGCCTCCCTGCTCTCGGCATAACCGGCGTTGCTCATATAACGGTGCATCCCCGGCAGTGGATTCAGCGCAATCTTTCGAAACTCCTCGGCAAACTCCGGCGGCGGCTCCACGTTGGGGTTGCCGAGGGTGAAATCGTAGATCTTGTCGGCCCCGTGTATCTTCCGCAGCCGCTCCCCCTCCTCGAACATCTTCCGTATCCATGAAGAACCTTCGATAAAGGACTGTATTTTTACTGCAATGGCCATGGGTTGACTCCTTTGCAAGATAAGTCCGGCTTTTCTTTATTAGCACATCGGGAGTGGTGAAACAAGCAGATTAAAGGTTCGCGTGCGGCGCGTGAGGCGCGGCAATAGGGGAAGCAGGGGCTGCGGAAAAAGGCCGGGAACGTGTCTGGATAGATGGAAGATGAACCGGTTTACATGATGGAGAAGTTGGTGTGGATTATCTTTTGCAGCTCTTCTATGCGCAGCAGGGCCTGCCTGAGCCGTTCCCGTTCCTCGGCCGGCAACTGGTAGGGATTCAGGTAATAGGAGCTGGTCTGGATCCCCTTGATCACCTTGATCTGCAAAAGAATCCGGTACTTGGTGAGTACCTGGTAGGCATCCTTCAGGCCGTTGGCCGTATGCGCGGAGAAGCTCTTCTCCTCCTGCAGCAGCTCGATCCGCCTGACGGTATTGGTGGCGGGAATCCCCTGGTTGATGGCCAGGATGCGGACGTTCATCACGAGCGGCGCCCAGGCGAGGAGCTTCAGGTTGAACTCTCCCTTGTGTTCGCCCGAACCCTCAGTCCAGATCCGCTTCAGAAAGCCGAGGGCCAGCTTCATCTCGGTGGCGGCCTTGGCCATCCCCCACAGGACCTGGAAGTAGTCCTGCTCCAGCCCCCGGATCAGCTCGATCAGGGATTCGGCAAGCTCCTGGTCTCCGGCGACATAGCGGGCGTCGGAGAGGACGATCAGGTCCATCAGGTTTTTCGCGTAATCCTCATATTCGTAGCGGACGATGGAGAGGAGCTTCTTGCGCCACTGGCTGTACGACCCGCGCCAGGTGGGATTGGTGGGCATGATGTCGCCGGTGCACTTCTTGAAGCCAATCGCGGCAAGCCTTTCGACCAGCAGTTCGGAGAACTCCCTGAAGAAATCGTCGGCTTCAGCGCCACCACCATCGCCATAGACGATGAGATGATCCTGATCCGTGATGAGGGTCTGTTCCCCTCTCCCGTCGCTTCCCATGCTGATCAGGGCGAAGGGGACGGGCGGGCAGCCTTTCCCCGCCGCGGCCAGTTCCTCTTCAACCAGCTTGAGTGCCCTGTGCACCAGCAGGTCCCGGTAGCCGGTACAACTCTTGTGGAGGGCGGGGACGGACTGCACCTTCATGAAGCGCTCCATCTCCAGTGTGTTGAGTTCCTCATGGATCTCCATGAGAACAGGATATTCTCCGCTGTTCGCTATCCTGAGCATCAGAGCGGCCTGCCGCGCCGTCAATCCTTCCGCCCAGTCAATCTCCTGGCTGATGGTTCTGTGCAGGGCCTGGAGCATTTGCAGGGTTTCGCCTCGCTCCAGAAGGGGGAGCACCCCCTGCAATCTCTCCATGAGATCATCCAGGAACGCGGCTTCGGATGTCTGTGACAGCGTATCTTGATGCGGCATATGATTTTCCATAAAAAATGGGGAAGGCAAGCCTTCCCCGATCATATCACATACTGACTGCTATTATTAGTGGTCGACGGCCTTGGCCATGCCGATGCCGGTGTTCTGACGGACGTAGAGCTCGTCGAACATCTCTTCCGAACGCCTGCTCGGGAAGGCCAGGGCGCCGAAGATGGCGGCGAGGAAGCCGAGCGGGATGGAGATGATGCCGGGGTTCTTCAGGGTGAAGAGCGGCTTCTCCAGACCCAGGATCGATTTGCCGCCGCGGTTCTTGGCCTCTTCGGCCTTCTTGGCAACGATGGTCGTCTGGGTTTTTTCCATCGCTTCCGGCGTCACCTTGCCTTCGGCAATTTCCTTCTCCAGCTTGGTATACGCCTTCTTCGCGTCATCGGCCACCTTGTTCGGGTAGGTCATGTTTGGGGAAACCATCACCAGGCCGATGGAGGCGATGGTGCCGACCAGCAGGCCGGAGATGACCCCGGCGGTGTTGAATTTCCGCCAGAAGAGGGAGAGCACGACCACCGGCAGGTTGCCGGAGGAGGCGACGGCGAAGGCCAGGGCCACCAGGTGGGCGACGTTCTGCTTCTCGGCGGCGATGCCGATGACGATGCCCATGGCGCCGACCACCAGCGAGGT
>JAMPXD010000021.1 GCA_023701365.1 Geobacteraceae bacterium | reverse complement strand
CTCGGAACTGCCGCCTCCCGGGCGAGTGCGGCGGCGCCGACGATGCCCGCGTCGTCGCCGAGCTCCCCCTGCACTATCGTGACCCGGCGGGCCGGAACGGCAAAGGCGCGGTCCGTTATCTCCCGCCGCATCGGCCCTTCCAGCAGATCGAAGCTCGCCGCCATCCCCCCCGCCAGTACGATCGCCTCCAGATTGAGGAGATTCACGATGGTTGCCCCGGCAATCCCCAGATAGCGGCCGGCCCTTTCAAACAGGGCAAGGGCGAGGGGATCACCCTGGCGGGCTGCGGCAGCGATCTGCTCGGCCGTGATCGCTGCAAGGGGAAGAGCGGCGAGCGCCCCCCCCTTCCCCTCGGCCAATGCCCTTGCCGCAGCAGCGACCAGGGCGCTGGCCGAGGCGTACTGCTCCAGGCAGCCCCGGTTGCCACAGGGGCAGGGAAGCCCGTCCGGCTCAACAGTGGCATGACCGTATTCGGCGGCCACCCCATCGATGCCGGTCCAGAGCGCGCCGTTGAGGATCAGTCCGCTCCCCACCCCGGTGCCGAGGGTGAGCAGGAGCAGGGAAGCGAAGGCCCTCCCGGCGCCATAGCTCTTTTCCCCGTAAGCGGAGGCATTGGCATCGTTGACGGCGACCACCGGCAGTCCACTGGCCTGGGCAACGATCTCCTTCAGGTTGAGCCCTTCGATCGGCAGAAGGTTCACCGACGACAGGATGGCGCCGGAGCCGGCAATCAGTCCGGGGATACCCATCCCCACTCCCTGCACCTTCATCCCGCGGGACTCCGCCCCCCTCTGCATGCCGGCAATCCCGTCGCAGAGCTTTGCCAGGAACTGTTCCCGCCCCAGGCTGATCGCTGTCTGCCGCTGCTCCCGCATCAGGATGGAGCCGTCTCCGGCTACCAGCGCAAACCTGAGGTTGGTCCCGCCGATATCGATACCGATACAGGCATTATCGGAAATTGTGCTCATCGGGGTCCCCCTCTGTTCACCGCGCTGCGGAGAATCCGGGAAGAAGAGCGTCATAGCTGGCTTGGAGGTTTTCCGGCATAACCCGCAGGTCCGCGACAACGCTCATGAAATTGGTATCGCCGTGCCAGCGTGGAACGATGTGGACATGGAGGTGCTCCTCCACCCCTGCCCCGGCGGCCTTGCCGAGATTGATCCCGATGTTGAACCCCTGGGGAGAGGCTGTGGCGCCCAGGACATTGGTGGCGAGCCTGACCAGCCCGAAGAGGTCGTTCATCTCCTCCCCCGACAGCCCGTTGAGGTCTGAGATATGGCGACAGGGGGCAACCAGGAGATGGCCGTTGCTGTATGGATAACGGTTCAGCATGACAAACGACAGGGATGTCCGGTAGAGAACGAGATTCTCACTGTCCCTGTCATGCTGCTCACCAAGACAGAAAATGCATCCGGCAGACTTGTTGTTGCGGATATATTCCATGCGCCACGGCGCCCAGAGCCTCTTCATGAAAAGTATGTCCCCCTTGCGCGGCCTTAGACCGGCATTGACCAGCGACGACAGGTCAACGCGGCAGTATTGGTAAACTTTTAAAACAGCGACACCCACAAGTCAATACAAAAAGCAGTTTTAGAAAATCCGGCGACCGATACCGCCACGCCGGAGATCATTGGGGAGGGAATGTTTGGATAGAAGCGTTTGCCGGAGTGAAGTGCATAACCAGATATCAATTGAGCCTCTTTCAAAACTATCCCGGATTTGATGTAGGAGCGGCGCCCTCGCCGCGATTTCAGCCTGTTATCGCGCCGGGGGCGGCGCTCCTACGATGAAAATGCACTTTCGCAAGAGCCCATAATTAACAGCTTCTATGGATATGCTTGCATCCATCTATTTCCGGGATAATCTTATGAAGTTGAGACGATCCCCGCTCTAACGCCAAAATAGAATGATTTTCTATTTTGCAGATGAATAATACTTGACAAGGGTGCCGCAACAGCGATAAGGTGTTTACTAATATTAAAATCTGACCTGACAACAAGCTGATTTTACTGATGTTGCCGCCATCAGGTTTTATCTTCAGTAAAATTTAAACAATCAAGGAGAAGAAGGATGAGCAAAAAACAGGACGCGCTGGACTATCATTCAAGCGGGCGAAAAGGGAAGATCGAGGTAATCTCGTCTAAACCGTGTTTAACTTCCCGTGACCTCTCCCTGGCGTACTCGCCGGGGGTCGCCGAGCCTTGCCTTGAGATCGAAAAGAACCCCGAGGACGCCTACAAGTATACCGCCAAGGGAAACCTGGTCGCGGTAATATCGAACGGCACGGCTGTCCTCGGCCTGGGGAACATCGGCGCCCTGGCGGGAAAGCCGGTCATGGAGGGGAAAGGGGTCCTGTTCAAGCGCTTTGCCGATATCGACGTGTTCGACATCGAGGTCAACTCGGAAAACCCCGATGAGGTGATCAAGGTCTGCCAGCTGCTGGAGCCCACCTTCGGCGGGATCAACCTGGAGGATATCAAGGCGCCGGAGTGCTTCTACATCGAGGAAGAGCTGAAAAAGACCATGAACATCCCGGTCTTCCACGACGACCAGCATGGCACCGCCATCATCTCCGCCGCGGCGCTGATCAATGCCCTGGAGCTGGTCAACAAGAAGATCGGCGAGATCCGGATCGTGGTCAACGGCGCCGGGGCCTCCGCCATCGCCTGCGCCAATCTCGCCATCTCCCTGGGGGTGCGGCAGGAGAATCTGATCATGTGCGACACCAAGGGGGTCATCTACAAGGGGCGCACCGAGGGGATGAACAAGTACAAGGAGCGGTTCGCCGTCGATACCCCCCACCGGAGCCTGGAGGATGCCGTGGCCGGGGCCGACGTCCTCTACGGCCTCTCCTCCAAGGGGGCCTTTACCCAGGAGATGGTGCGGAAGCTGGCGAAAGACCCGATCATCTTCGCCATGGCCAATCCCGATCCGGAAATCACCCCCGAAGAGGTGAAGGAGGTCCGGGACGACGTGATCATGGCCACCGGCCGCTCCGATTACCCGAACCAGGTGAACAACGTGCTCGGGTTCCCCTTCATCTTCCGCGGCGCCCTCGATGTCCGCGCCACCGCCATCAACGAGGAAATGAAGAAAGCGGCGGTCTTCGCCCTCGCCGAGCTGGCGCGGGAGGAGTGCCCCGACTCGGTCTGCCGCGCCTACGGCAACGTCAAGTTTTCCTACGGCAGGGAGTACATCATTCCCAAGCCGTTCGACCCCCGGGCGCTGCTGCGGGTTGCACCGGCGGTGGCGCAGGCGGCCATCGAAAGCGGGGTGGCCCGCCAGCCGATCGGGGACATGGAGAAATACCTGGAGCACCTTGAGGCGCTCCAGGGGAAGGCGAAGGAGACCATGCGCCTGATCATCAACAAGGCGAAGGCCGACCCGAAAAAAGTGGTCTTCCCCGAAGGTGATCACGAGAAGATCCTCAGGGCCGCCCAGGTCCTTATCGAGGAGGAGATCGCCCATCCGATCCTCCTCGGCAACGAGCAGGAGATCCGGAACAAGATCAGCGAGCTGAACCTCGACCTGAACGGGGTCGCCATCATCGACCCGGAGCTCTCCCCGGAAACGGAGCGCTACGCCCAGGCCCTCTACGCCAAGAGGCAGCGCAAGGGGGTCACCCTCTCCGAGGCGCGCCGCCTGGTGAAGCGGAAGTCGCGCAACTACTTCGGCTCGGTCATGGTCCATCTGGGGGATGCCGATGCCCTCCTCTCCGGCATCGACCACCACTATCCCGACACCATCCGTCCGGCCCTGGAGGTGATCGGCAAGAAGGACGGCCTCTCCAGCGTCCACGGCCTCTACATGATCATCTTCAAGAAGGGGGTCTTCTTCCTGGCCGACACCACGGTCACCATCGAGCCGACCTCCGAGGAGTTGGCGGAGACGGCGATTCTCGCCGCGGAAAAGGCGCGGCTGCTCGATATCGTGCCGAAGGTCGCCATGCTCTCCTTCTCCAACTTCGGCTCGGTGCAGCACCCCGAAACCCGCAAGGTGAAGCGGGCCACGGAGATCGTCAAGGAGATGGCCCCCGACCTGATCGTCGACGGCGAGATGCAGTCGGACACCGCCGTCACCGCCGAGTTGCTGGAGCAGTACCCCTTCGCGGCCCTGAAGGGGAGCGCCAACGTCCTGATCTTCCCGGACCTGAACTCCGGCAACATCTGCTACAAGCTCCTCCACCGCCTCGGCGGCGCCGAGGCGATCGGCCCGATCCTGATGGGAATGAAAAAACCGGTCCACGTCCTGCAGCGGGGTGACGACGTCACCGACATCGTCAACATGGCAGCGATAGCGGTGGTGGACGCGCAGAATGCCTGATATACAACGCCATATTTGAGCGATACCGGCGTTGGCACGTCGTCGGCTTCCTCGACGTACTTCCAGTACGCTTCCGGAGCCTCCTCCTTGCCGCCTTGGTATCATCTCAAATCTGACGTTGTAGTCTGCCATCGTGTTTAGGAAGTTAAGAAAAAGGGGGCTCCCGCAAGGAGCCCCCTTTTCTGTTGTCAGCCCGGCCTGTTTTTTGCTACATTGTTATGCAGCAAGTTTGCCAGATCAAGGGTGCCCCCA
This sequence comes from Geobacteraceae bacterium, assembly GCA_023701365.1. Taxonomy (GTDB): domain Bacteria; phylum Desulfobacterota; class Desulfuromonadia; order Geobacterales; family Geobacteraceae; genus JAMPXD01. The sequence continues at coordinate 24,642 of JAMPXD010000021.1, read as the reverse complement.
TGGAAACATACGTCGACAGAGAGTTTCAGCAGCTTTTCCCCTCCCCCCGGAGCCGCCGGACCCGCGATCTGTTCGGCAGAATGGTCGCCATTTCACTGGTTCTCCACGTGATTTCGTCGGTTATCCTGCTGTCGCCCCAGCGGGGCTCGATGAAGGTCCCGCCGGTCAGTTACCTCGATCTGAAGAACATGCAGTTCCAGGAGGAGGCCGCCCCCCTGTCGGCGAAAGAGGAGAAGGCCGAAGAAATTGCCGAAAAGGAAGCTGTTGTTGAAAAGAGCGCAGAAACCCTCCCCCCCCCCAGCGAACCCCTCTCGGAAGCTGACAAGCTCAGGCAGGACGTGAATGCGTCGCTCGCCAACGCCGAAACAAACCCTGAAGCCCTCCAGGAGAGGTCGTTCGGCCTCGGGCTGACCAGCGGCTACTTCAGCAGTCTCGCCGAAGGGGAAACCCTGCGCGGCGACATCAGGGAGTATTATTTCAGCATGCTCCGGGAAATCAACGAAAAATGGTGGCTCAACAAGGAGAGTCAGCAGATGGGACTCAGGGGGGCACTGATAAACATAGTCGTGGCCAGAAACGGGGTGATTCTGCAGAAGAAGCTGGTGCGGAGCTCAGGGAACCGGGCATTCGACAAGGCCATGCTGCAAACTCTCGATGCCGCCAGCCCGCTCCCGCCGCTCCCGGATTCGTACGAGCTGGATTATTTCAGCGCACCGCTGCGGTTTACCGGACCGCTCGACCTGTTCACTTCCTGAAAACCACCAACTGACGCAGAAGCTCGAAAGCCGACCTTCCTTCAGCGCCTCCGCGCCTGATTACCCTTCGTGCTCCCCCTCCAGCTCGACCAGCTCGAGGTCGTCAAAATCCTCCACCTCTCCCCAGTAGAACGCGGCTATCTTTTCGGTGGTATCGCGAAAACCGGGATTCACCCTGTTTATCTGGTGGTACAGGTGGAGGGCCTGCTCTTTTCGGTCCGACGTTTCATAAAGAAGGGCCAGCTCATATTTGAGGGGCGCCAGTTCCTCGTCCGTCATCCCTGTCATGGAGATCCCGTTCTTGAGGATTTCTTCGGCCTGACCAAGATCCCCCCTGTCCCGGCAGCAGATCCCCTGCAAGGCTATGCAATCCAGCTTCCTCCGGGGATCTGCGGCCGCCGCCCGGAACTCGGCAATGGCGTCGTCGTACAGCCCCATCTCCTTGAAGGCGATCCCCAGATTGAAGTGGGTTTCCGTATCCTCCTCATCCAGTTGCTGGCCCAACTCTTTTTTGAAGGCCGAGAAAAGCCCGTCCAAGCTGTATTTGTCATGATCGGCTGCAGCTGCGCCCTGATCCGCCCCGGGCTCCGCAAAGATTTCCGCGTCCAGCTCGTCCAGCTCAATGCATTCCTGCCCTTCGGGGAGAGATGCCTCGCAGGCAGTGGGCACCCCATCCCCGGGGAAAGGAGCTTCCGCCGCGGACATGTCAATCTCCTCGGGAGTGAGTTCCGGGGAGGCCGGCTCCTCTATCTCCACCTGGCTGTAGAGCTCGGCAAGATCGACAAGTTCATCTTCGGTCAGTTCCAGTTCAAGGTGGACGTCCGCCGGTTCTTCCAGTTCCGCCGGTTCTTCCAGTTCGGCTTCGGTCGGTTCTTCCAGTTCCGCCGGTTCTTCCAGTTCGGCTTCGGTCGGTTCTTCCAGTTCGGCTTCGGCCGGTTCTTCCAGTTCCGCCGGCGCCGTCCTGCCGCTGATAGCCGGCTGCTCCGGTTGTTCAGAGGGAGCATCCCAGTGAAAACCGTCCTCCGGCAGAGTGATATCGATCTCTTCTTCCCAGACCGGTTCAGGGGCTGGCTCCGCCAGTTGTTCCGGGGCAACGGAAACTTCCTCGACCGGTGGGGCCTCCTCTTCCCGGAGCTCAGCCCCCGTCCCGGCGTCCTCCCGCGTCAGGTTGGCGAGCCGCTCGGCAACGTCCGCGAGCTTTGCCTGTTCGCCGCTCGCCTCGTACAGCTTTCTCAGACCCTGAAGGAGCCGGGCGTCTTCCGGAAACTGTTCCAGCAAGCGAAGATAAGGCCTCTCGACGGAGGCATGGGCGCCCTTCTTGATGAACAGCGATCCGTGCAGATTAAGGAGAACAAGCGCACCCTCCGTGTCACCTTCATCCACCGCGCACTGGATCAGCCCTTCCCGGGGGGAGAGTTCGTCGGGAAACTGGCAGGCCATTTCCTGGTGGGCGGACTTAAGCCCGTCCCTGTCGCCGCTCGTGGCAAGGGCAGCGGCCAGCAGTTGCCAGGCCTTCAGGTTCCCCTGCTCCTTATTCGTGATTTCCCGCAGGGCCGCCATGGCTGAGGCCGCCTCGCCGCCTTTAAGCTGGCAGCTCACCAGTTCGAGCGCAAAGTCGGTCTTCTCGGGAAAGAGATAGCGGACCCTTTCGCAGACCTGACTGAAAGCGCCTTCATCGCCTCGCTTGCGCAACAGGGAAGCCAATTGGAGGAATTCCTCGTAGGCCTTGTCCTTGTTCCCGGCGGCAAAACGGGATTCGGCAAATTTCAGGCGGGTGTTGAGATTCTCCGGATCGATGGCGATCATGCTCTCAAGGATGGTGAGGGCGTCGTTGCGTTTGCCGCTCTTTTCATAATAGCTGTAGACCCTGCTGTATTCCGCCAGGGCGTTGCCGGTAAGCCCCTGTTTTTCGTTGAGGATGGCGAGATTCAGGCTGATCTTGATATTGTCGGGGTCAAGCTTCTGCACCTGCTTGTAAACGGCGATGGCCTTGAGATAATAGGCGTTGTCCGCGTAATACTTCCCGATCGCCTCGTATTCGCCGATCGCATCATCCTTGCGATTGGCCCGCACCAGGAGTTCGGCAAGACGCTGCCGGTGCCTGATGTCATTCGGATCGAGGGCCACGATTTGTTCGTAATCCTTGACCGCCCGGTCCAGTTGACCCTTCAGGATGAACTTCTGAGCGTTTTCGAGCAATTTGTCTTTTTTCGAACTCAAGGGATACCCGTCTCTCGACCAACCATGGAATACTGCGCACTAAATTAATAATTTAAACGGCACCTTATGTCAAGGGCTATCAGTTAACTTCAGCTGTTTTGGGGGATCGTTCCGGCCCGGCCGGCAATGGCTCTTCCGGCGCGGTTGTGCAGGCCCCTTATCAACCCTTTCAGCTCCCTGATCTGTTCGGGGGTCAGCCGCCGGTCCCGGTAGAGAGCCCCCCCGTATATCTCGGCAAAACGGTCGGCGCCGGGGTCATGGAGGGAGGCGGCCAGCTCGTGCAGGCCGGTCGCCGGGCCGGCCTCCCTCCCGTACTCCCGCCGCACCCGCCTGAGAAATGCCCGCAGAATCCGCTCCTCACGGGTAACCCTCCCCCTGCGGAGCAGGATCACAGACCCTGCAACGGCAACCACCAGGAGCAGCAGAGCCGGCGCCAGCCGTTTCAGCCGGGCCGGCACAGCGAGCCGCTTCAGACCGCCATGGGCGCTGGAGATCACCTGCAGTTGCCGCTCCAGGTCGTAATTGATCACCGCCATGTTCCAGTAATAGCCGAGGGCATCGAGCGCCATGGCAATGGTTCGGGCGGCCCGCCGCTCCCGGTTTTCGCCGATGGCGGCGGAGTTGACCGCCCAGGCGCTCGGGTCCAGCGTCACCCACCCCTTCCCGGCAATGTGGGCCTCCACCCAGACATGCGCCATATCTTCGCTGACCACGTAGTAGCCGCCGAGCTCGTTGTAGTCGCCGCCGTAATACCCTCCGACGAGCCGGGCGGGCACGCCGGCGGCACGGAGCAGAATGGCGAAGGAAGAGGCAAAGAACTCGCAGTGCCCCCGTTTCTTGTCAAAGAGAAACTGGTCGAGCGGCTCTTCCCCCACGGGGAGGCCGGTTGTGGCATAGGTCAGGTTGGCGTCGCGGTAGTACTCCACGAGCAGGGCAACCCTTTCCCCGTCGTCTCTCCCCCTGGCGGCGATCTCCCTGCCGAGCGCGGCCATCCGCTGCGACAGGCGGGGGGGGAGGGTGCGGTAGAATGCGGCATCGCCCCCCCCTTTCATGATGATCGTGGCCCCCAGCGCCGACACCGCCTCATATTTTTCATGGCCGGCCGCAGCACCCCTTTTCACGTAGGTGCAGTCCGGGCCCGCCGTATGCCTCAGGCCGGAGATGCTGCGGGGGATGTTGAGCGCCAGCAGCTGGGGGGACCGCCCCGGCGCAGGAAAGATGATCTGCCGGACGGTCTCCCCCTTGCCGGCGATGCCGTCTTCGCCTGCGGGGGGCTCCCTCCGTACCCAGGCGCCCCCCTCGAAGCCGTTGAGCACGATCCCCCGCCAGTAGAGCTGGTCTTTCGGGAGCCGCGGGCAGCTCGCCCGGAAGGCGACGTTGCGCACCTCTCCGACAACCGGTGCGCTCCCCGGCTCGACCTTTTCGCTGAAACCGGTCACCTTGGCCCCCCCAACGTTGAGGAAATTCCAGAGGGGGTACTGGGTCCGGGGGAGGATGAAGAAAAAGAGGAGTATCAGGGGGAGCGAGGCAACCGGCATCACCAGGGCAACGGACACTATTCTCTTCATCCCGGCCCGGGAGACGGACTGGGCGGAGGAGGATGAATGAAAGGTCAGCACGACCAGGGAAACCGCGATCAGCGCCAGCATGAGCAGGAAGTAGCAGAGAAAGAGGGCATCAAGGCTGAACAGCGATGACCCGGCAAGGGCGAAAAGGGAGAGGGCGTAAATCTGCAGGTAGTTCCGGCCGCTCTTCTCGCTGATCATCCTGACCGCCAGGAGGATCACTAACAGATTGACCGCCGGTCCGACCAGGTTGTCCCGGCCGACCTGGCTGGCGTAAAAGATAAAGCAGAAGAGGGAGATGACGGTGGGTATCCGGCCGCGGACCGGCCACCCTTTCCGGTCGGCCATGATGCCAGCGGCCAGGGCCGCCGGAAAGAGGAACCGCGGAACCGTTTCCAGATAAGGGAACAGCGGAACGAACCCGAGCAGGGCAATGCCGCTGGCAAGGGAATTGAGGACCGTCTTAATTCTTACCATGGAGAGCCAGTTCCGAGAGGAGTCGCAGTCTGTGGTCGCGGGAGGCCGCGGGAGGCAACAGCCGCTCCCGCAGCTTCAGCCCGACCGGCCTGTTCTTTCTGATCAGCAGGTTAACGAGAAAAACCGCGCAGGAGAGCTTTTCCTCCAGGCTCCTGCCGGGCATGGCGGCCAGATCGAGAACGACCGGCTCCCGGGAGGTGGCGGTCAATTCCTTGACCTTGAGCTCGCCATGCTTCGCCGACAGCCGCCAGTGCACCAGCTTCAGGGGCTCGGCGCCGGTATAATCATTGATCTTCGCCACCTCCCCTTCATACCCCTTTGCCTGGTCCGCCACTGCGCCGCTCCGTTCCGCCGCGCGATAACCCGCCGGCAGAGGTGCGGAAAGCGGGGCCGGGAAGACCACCAGCCGGCGATTGACGGCGACCCGCCGCGAGCGGACGAAGAAGTTGATCGGGAAGGGGGAGGCGATTTCCGCCTCTGCAATGAGATGCTCTCCCCTCTCCCGGAACGTGAAGATGAAGGAATTGCTCCCCTCCTCCCCGCAGCCGAGAATATCGAAGTCTGCCGTTTGCTCCAGGAGCCGCACCCTGAGGAGAAAGGAGGCCAAGCGGCGCCTGCCGTTGGCCAGACGGACGGTGACGAGCGTTTCCAGGCCGGCGTAAATCTCGTCGGGGAGATCGAGCCGCAGCTGCATTCCACGGATGTTCAGCCAGCCGAGGACGCCGGAGACCGACATGAACGCCAGCAGGGCGGCGACGATGAGGAAGATCAGGTTGTTGCCGGTGTTGACCGCGGCGAAGCCGAGAAAAAGGGTGATGGCTATGTACAAGGAGCCGGCCCTGGTGAGCTTCAGGCCAACGGCAGCGGGATGTTTCTGACGATTGCGCCTAATAGCTCCTCCTTGTTGAGGCTCTCATTCTCCGCGCGGAGAATCAGCCGGTGGGCACCGACCGGCACCGCCACGCTCTTCACATCCTCCGGGGCCACATACCCCCTCCCCTCCAGATAGGCATTGATCCTCGCCGCATCTGCCAGGTTGATCGCGCCGCGGGTGGAAATGCCGGAAAGTATCAGGGGGTGGTTGCGGGTGGCGGCGACGATGGCGAAAATGTAGCCGGTGACCTTCTCGGAGAGGAAGACCTGCTCCCGGGCACCCCGGCGCGCCTCCAGGATATCGTCCACCACGACCAGGGGGGGTATTTTCCTGAGGTCGTCCCGGATGCTCCCGTACATGATGATCGACTTCTCGATCTCCTCGGGTGGATAGCCGATGCCGGTCCTGATGATGAACCGGTCCATCTGCGACTCGGGAAGGGGGTAGGTCCCGACCTGCTCGACCGGATTCTGGGTGGCGATCACCAGGAACGGCTCGGGAAGGGGATAGGTCACCCCCTCCACGGTCACCCGCCGCTCCTCCATCGCCTCCAGCAGGGCGCTCTGGGTCTTGGGCATGGCCCTGTTGATCTCGTCCACCAGGACGACATTGTGGAACAGGGGGCCGGGGATGAACTTGAACTGGCTCTCCTCCCGGTTGAAGATGGAGAGCCCGGTGATGTCCGAAGGGAGGAGGTCACTGGTGCACTGGACCCTCCCGAACGAAAGGCCGAGGGCGCGGGAAAGCGCCAGCGCCAGGGTGGTTTTGCCGAGCCCCGGGATATCTTCAAGGAGAATATGCCCTCCGGAAAGGAGGGCGCTGACCGCCAGCCGGATGGCCCGCACCTTTCCTTTCAGGTAATGGCCGGCAAGGGTATCTATGACATTGAGCATCGCGTCGCGCTTCGGCAGGGCCGTGCTGTTGGACATCTGTTCCTCGATCTGATCCGGTTCATCAGCGGTCAGTCGTTGCGGTCTTCAGACGACAAAACCGGGTTGCCGAATCGGGATTCATGTTTCGGCAACCCGGCTGTCTCGGTGAGACCCATGGGCTTTCCGCCCCATCCTCGCGAATGGTTTAGTATTATCGTCTGAAGAAATTCAATTTGTCCCATTGTATTCGTAAACCATGAATGAAGTCAACCACTTCCTTCCCCTGCCCGGTTGACTTTTGCCGTGGAAGAACTACACTTTCCCCGTATCGGCAGCCGCACCCGGAAAAATGCGGTTTGGAGTCTTCGTACGCACGAGGGGCTTATGAGAGCGTCCTGGAATAGCGATGTCGGCAAGGTTCGGGAGAACAACGAGGACAAGGTGTTCATGGACCCCGAACAGGGGATTTTCCTCCTGGCCGACGGCATGGGTGGGGCAGCGGGGGGGGAGGTTGCCAGCGATCTGGCGGTGTACGCGGCGTTCAACTATCTGCGGGGGCGGGTCGCCCGGAGCGGACCGGCCTCCCTTCCCGGGGTCCTCGCGGAGGCGCTTGCTTCCGCCCATTCCGCGGTGTACAAGAGGTCGCTTGCCGATCCCGCGCTTGCCGGGATGGGAACGACACTGGAGATCATGGTGGTCAAGGAGCGGGAGGCGTTCATCTGCCACGTGGGGGACAGCAGGGTCTACCTCATGCGGGATGAGGAATTGCGCCAGCTGACAACTGACGACAACATGGCCAGCTGGCTCAGGGAGAAGGAACATCTCCCGCCCCGGGACATCCCCCCCGAGGCGCGGCACGTCCTGACCCAGGCGGTGGGGAGCTCGGACACGCTGATCCCGGAGCTCCGCACCATCGAGCTGCAGGAAAACGACATCCTGATCATCTGCTCCGACGGCCTGACCGGGATGCTCGCCGACCGGGAGATCGGGGAAATTGTCCGGAGCTGCCATGACTCCCTGGACAAGGCCGCCGACCTGCTGGTCCAGGAGGCAAACAGCCGGGGAGGCTACGACAACATCTCGGTGCTGCTGGTGGCGCCGGCACCCCCGGCGGCCCCCCTCCCTGAAAAACCCCTTCTTCTGGCGCACCATGACGACGGCATGCCCACCCCGGCCTGACAGATTACCCTTGCCTCCCTCGATAGATTCGGGTAAATTAGCAGTTCTCAACACTACCGGATGACTATTCACTTCCACGCCGGATCTTTCGCAGGCCGTTCGTAGAAGAGGAGGTTAGCGCAGATGGTAATACTGGTACGCTGTTGCGACGGCACCTGTTCCCTGGCCCTGCAGTCCCGACTCGGTGAGCTGATCAAGGATGGTCTCGTTACCGCGTTCCTCCGCGACGGAGAGTGGGTGATGATCGGACGTCCCCCCGTAAAGCGGGATCGCCCGGCGACCAGGCGCCCCGGGGGAAGGGTTGCCGCTCTTGTTTCATCTTTCTGACCCGGCGCAAAAGGCCGGTTAGCCCACAAAAGGAAAAGGCCCGCGCTGAGCAGGCCTTTTCCTTTTTCCGTGACGGTGTGCCGTTATTTTTTTGCCGGCGGGCCGCCCGCTTCCTTCTTGCTCATGTCTCCCTTGCACAGGACGCTGAACAGTCCCTCATCGGTACTGCCCGGGGCTATGGCGGTCCAGTCGGTCTTGTCGATATCGCCGTCGGTCTTTGCCTCATAATACCTTCCGAGCAGGGTCCTCTTCTTCTTTTCGGTGCAGTTGAACTCTTCAAAGGCCTCGACTGACCTGCTCCCCTTGTAATCGTCGGGGAGCATCTTGTTCTGCGTCATCGTGCCGGCATCCACGTTATATTCCTTCTTGGTCCAGGCGCTCGCGACCGTATTCTTGGCGAGGGAGTATGTCTTTGGATTGTAGAAGTAGTGGGTGGATTTCCCGTCAGAACCCAGGTGCTTCCATTTCCCGGCGTACGCAGGGGAAGCCGACACCATAGCCAGAGCCAACAGCAACGCAGTTCTCTTCGTCCTTCCTTTCATCCTTCCTTACCTCCTTGCGAAATTCTTCTGATGGCGTGCCGGGCTGCTGATTATCGTAGCCCGGGACCGCCTCATGCCGGATACAAGATAAGGCGTTTCGGCTAAATAATCAAGATATTGTAATGTAAAAATATTGGCAGCGGCATGCCGGAGCGAGAAAAGTTCGCTACTGCTGGCTGACCCGGATGACGATCTTGCCGAAATGCCTGTCCTCTTCCATCATCCGGTGGGCCTCGACGACCTGGTCGAGGCTGAAGACCTTCTCGACAATCGGCACGATGGTGCGGTCCGCAAACCTGGGAAGGGCACGCCGGGTGAATTCGGCGACGATCTCCCCCTTCTCCGAAACGGGACGGGAGCGGAGCACCGAACCGATGATGCTCTGCCGCTTGACCATCATCAGGGCGAGGTTGAGCTCCGCCTTGATGCCGCTGATGACCCCGATGAGCACCAGTTTCCCCTTGTAGGCAAGGGAGTTCATGTTGGGCGCCAGGTACTTGGCCCCCACGTGGTCGAGGATCAGATCGACCCCCTTCTTGCCGGTGAACTCCTTGACCACCTCGGTGAAGTCCGGGGTCTGGGTGAAGTCAATCACCAGGTCCGCCCCCACCTCCTTCACCCGCTCCATCTTGGAGGGGTGGGCGGTGACGATCAGCCGGCTGTTCGGGGCGAGCGCCCGGCAGAGCTGGATGCCGGCGGTGTTCACCCCGCCGCCGCCGCCGTGGAGGATGGCGCTCTGGCCGTCCTTGAACTCGCCGATCATGAAGATGTTGAGAAAGGCGGTGATGTAGGACTCGCAGACGCAGGCAGCCTCCTCGAAGCTCATGGCTTCCGGAATCCGCATCAGGTGGTCGGCGTAGGCCACGGCGTATTCCGCGTACCCCCCCCCTCCCACCAGGGAGATGACCCGCTCCCCCTTCTGCCAGCCGGTCACCCCGGGACCCAGCTCCTCGATCACCCCGGCCACCTCCAGGCCGAGGATCTCCGAGTCACCCGGCGGCGGCGGATATTTCCCTTCCCGCTGCACCAGGTCGGGTCGGTTGACGGAGGTGGCCACCACCTTGATCAGCACCTGGTTCTCAGCGGCGACAGGCCTCTCCACCTCCCCCACCTTCAGTACTTCCACCCCCCCGAATCCATCGAGCAGCACAGCCTTCATAGCCAATTCCTCCCGTCATCTTATTGTTCAAGCGTAATTTCGCCGCATCCGTCAGACTGATTTCCTGACTTTTTACCATGTATACAGGGTAAACCGCCGAAAATCAACCCCTAAGACTCCGCGCGCACCATCGGCAGGATAAGCATCCGCTTCCCATTTCCCCAAATTCCTGCTATATTGAATTTTTTTTACATGCCGAAGAATTCAACCAGAGGACGGAGAACATGAGATATATCAGCACCAGGGGACAGATCGCCCCGATCGGCTTCAATGATGCGGTGATGATGGGGCTCGCGACCGACGGCGGCCTCCTCCTCCCCCAGACCATCCCGGCCGTTGACCGGGAAATGCTCGATGCCTGGCAGGGACTCCCCTACCGGGAGCTGGCGCTGCGCATCATGTCGCTGTTCGCCACCGACATCCCGGAAGACGACCTGAAAAGGCTCATCGACCGCTCATACGACTCCTTCGAGAACAGGGAGATAACGCCGGTGGTGAGGGAGGACGGGGTCTACATCGTCGAGCTGTTCCACGGCCCGACCCTCGCCTTCAAGGACGTGGCCCTCCAGTTCCTCGGCAACCTGTTCGAGTATCTCCTCAAGGAGCGGGGGGAGCGGATGAACATCGTCGGCGCCACCTCCGGAGATACCGGCAGCGCCGCCATCTGCGGAGTGCGGGGCAAGGAGAACATCGACATCTTCATCCTCCACCCGCACCTGAAGACCTCGCCGATCCAGGCACTGCAGATGACCACGGTGCTCGACCCGAACGTCCACAACATCGCGGTCAAGGGGACCTTCGACGACTGCCAGAACATCGTCAAGGCGCTCTTCAACGACCTCCCCTTCAAGGAGCGCTACGCCCTCGGGGCGGTCAACTCCATCAACTGGGCGCGGGTCCTGGCCCAGGTGGTCTACTATTTCTACGCCTGGTTCCGGGTGAGCGAGGCGGGAGGGAGCGACATCGTCTTCGCGGTCCCGACCGGCAATTTCGGCGACATCTTCGCCGGCTACGTGGCGAAGAGAATGGGACTCCCCATCAAGAGGCTGCTGCTCGCCACCAACGAGAACAACATCCTGACCCGCTTCATCACCGAGGGGGATTATTCCACCGGCGCGGTGGTGCCGACCCTCTCCCCATCCATGGATATCCAGGTGGCGTCCAACTTCGAGCGCTACCTCTTCTACCTGTTCGACCAGGACCCGGCCCGGGTCCGCGACGCCTTCGCCCGCTTCGCCGAAACCGGCAGGATGGAGTTCACCCCGGCGGAACTGGCCCGGGTCAGGGAGGAATTCGCGGCCCGCACGGTGAGCACCGACGAGACCCTGGGGACCATCGCCGCCTTCCAAAAGGAGAGCGGCTACCTCCTCGACCCGCACACCGCGGTCGGGGTAAAGGCGGCCCTGGAGTGCGTCACCGGGGAGGAAACCCCTGTCTGCCTCGCCACGGCCCACCCGGCCAAGTTCGGCGACGCGGTGCAGCGGGCCACCGGCATCACCCCCCCCTTCCCGCCGGCCCTGGCCGGGATCGAGAAGCTGCCGAGCCGTTGCCAGGTGCTGGAGGCGGACCAGCGGGCGATCAGGGCATTCATAGAGGAAAAGGCCCGCTGAGGGCCTCTTCTTTTGACCTGATGAAACTCAACTGGAACGACATCGACACCGTCCTCCTAGACATGGACGGCACCCTGCTGGACCGCCACTTCGACGACCACTTCTGGCTGGAGCACGTCCCGCGGCGTTACTCCGGCAAATACGGCGTTCCGCTGGACCAGGCGAAGGAGCTCCTGTACGGACTGTTCCGCTCCCAGGAGAACACCCTCAACTGGACCGACCTGGACTACTGGTCGGAGCGGCTCGGCCTCGACATCCCGCTCCTGAAGCGGGAGATCGATCACCTGATCGCGGTCCACCCCTTCGTGGTCGATTTCCTCCTCTTTGCCAAGCGGCACAGCAAGGGGGTTTACCTGGTAACCAACGCCCACGGCAAGACCCTCGACCTGAAGATGGGAAAGACCCGGCTCGGCCCCTACTTCGACGGGATCGTCTCGGCCCACGACCTGGGGCTCCCCAAGGAGGATGTCCGCTTCTGGGGGAAGCTCCGGGAAAAGGTCCCCTTCGAGCCGGCCCGGACCCTCCTCGGCGAGGACAGCGAGACCAACCTCGCCACCGCCGCTGCATACGGCATCGGCTACCTCGTCTACGTCAGCCGTTTCAGCTCGACCGTCACCCCGCAGGCATCTGCGCGGTTCGCCTCGATCCACTACTTCAGCCAGCTCATCCCGGCCGAAGGGACCTCCGAGGTGGAGCTGTAAAAACAAAAAGGGCACCCACACAGGGGGCCCTTTTTGTTTTTGTAAATACGTAAACGCTTTCAATGCCTCTGCTCCGGCTGTGCCTCCAGCACCTCAAGCCCTTTGAGATAGTCCCCGTATTCGATGGGCGCCTCGATGCCGAACTCGGCCAGCAGATCGATCGCTTCGACAACAGTGACATCCAGCTTCTCCGCCAGCGTCCCGAGTGAGAGCATCCCTTCCCGATACTGCTTCAGCATGACAACCTCCCACGGTACGGCGGATTTGTCCTTCTGCTCGATACGGTAAAAAGGCGCCCCAAAAGGAGCGCCTTTAATGATTTCATCCGCAATTATCCGATGTTATCTGTGGCTAAACACCGGCTTTGGATTTTTTCGCGTTTCTACTCCAGGTTATCCTCGATCCTGATCAAATTGCTCTTCTCCCTGATGAAGTCGAACGAGTCGATCGCCGTCAGCGCCTGCCTGACATCCATCTCCCGGGCCTCGTGGGTCATGATGACGATGGGGACCGATTCCTGGGCGCTGCGGGCGGTCTGGATCATCGACTCGATGCTGATGGAATACCGCCCCAGCTCGCCGGCAATCTTCGCCAGCACCCCCGGCTTGTCCATGACACTGAAACGGAGGTAGTACTTGCTGACGATCTCGCCGATCGGCTTGATCGCCAGGGTTCTGATCCTCCCGTCGAGGTAGCCCAAGGGCGCCGTCCGCCTGCCGATCCCCGCCAGGATGTTGCGGGAGATCTCCACCACGTCCCCCACCACCGCGCTGGCGGTCGGCTCCATGCCGGCCCCCCGGCCGTACAGCATCACCGGTCCGACGAAGTCGCCGGTCAGGCGGATCGCGTTGAAGGCGCCGTCCACGTCAGCCAGCGGATAGTTGACCGGGATCATGGTCGGGTGGACCCGCGCCTCGATCCGCTCGCCGTCCCGCTTGCCGATGGCGAGGAGCTTGATCTTGTAGCCGAACTCCCGGGCAAAGTTGATGTCGATGGCGGAGATGGAGCAGATCCCCTCGGTGTGGATGTCCTTGAAGTCGATGCTGGTGCCGAAGCAGAGGGAGAGGAGGATGCAGAGCTTGTGGGCGGTGTCGATCCCCTCGATGTCGAAGGTCGGGTCCGCCTCGGCATAGCCGAGCTCCTGGGCCTTCTTCAGGACCGCTCCGAAATCGGCCCCTTCCTGGGTCATCTTGGTGAGGATATAGTTGCAGGTGCCGTTCAGGATGCCGAGGACGGTGGTAAAGTTATTGGCCGCCATGTTCCCCTTGATGGCGGAGAGGACCGGGATGCCTCCCCCGACCGCGGCCTCGTAGAGGACCTCGACCCCTTTCCTGGCCGCAGCCGCATAGATCTCCCCGCCGTGCACCGCGAGGAGCGCCTTGTTGGCGGTGACGATATGCTTGCCGTTCTCGATGGCCCTCAGCACGAAGCTCTTGGCCGGCTCATAGCCGCCGATCAGCTCGATGACGATGTCGATCTCCGGGTCGTCCAGCAGCTCGTGGGCATTGCTGGTCAGCACCCCCGGGGCGAGAGCGACGCCGCGGTCGGTTGTGATGTCCAGATCGGCAACCCGCTTCATGATCAGCCGCGCCCCCAGCTTGTCCTCCAGGAGGGAGGCGTTCTGCGTCACCAGCTTCACCACCCCGGTGCCGATGGTGCCGAAACCCAGAAGTCCAAGTCTTATTTCCTTCATAACACCTCACACGTGAATTACGGGTCGTCAACTCAAAACTCAAAACTCAAAACTGCCTTACTCCTTGTCCGGCACCGCCGCCGCGATCTCGTCGAGAATGCCGTTGACGAAGGCCGCCGACTCCTCGGTGCCGAATTTCTTCGCCACCTCGATCGCCTCGTTGAGGGTGACGTTCTTGGGGATGTCCTGCCGATAGAGCAGCTCGTAAACCGCCATCCGGAGGATGTTCAGGTCGACCCGGGACATCCGCGAGATCGCCCAGTTCTTTGACTGTCCCTTGACCTTCCCGTCAATCTCCTCGCGGTTGGTCATGACCCCCATGATGAGTTCTTCCGCAAAGGCGCGCACCCCGGCGGCGACCCTGCTGTTCTCCCGCAGCAGCCGCAGCGACTCCCTGGTCTCCATCGGATTCAGATCCAGCGCGTAGAGGGCCTGCAGCGCCAGCTCCCGTCCTTCCCTGCGCATCCCCACTAGGAGAGGCTCCTGAACAGCTGGGCGGTCTCGATGGCGGTCATGGCCGCCTCGAAACCCTTGTTCCCCGCCTTGGTGCCGGCCCGTTCGATGGCCTGCTCGATGCTGTCGGTGGTGAGGACCCCGAAGGCAATGGGGACCCCGCTCTTCAGGGAGACCTGGGCGACCCCCTTGGAAACCTCGGCAGCGACGTAGTCGAAGTGGGGGGTGGCGCCCCGGATCACCGCGCCGAGACAGATCAGCGCGTCGTACTTGCCGGCAGCCGCCATCTTCTGGACCGCCAGGGGAATCTCGAAGGCGCCCGGCACCCGGGCCACCTCGATATTCCCATCCTCCGCCCCGTGCCGGACCAGGGCGTCAACCGCCCCCTCCAGCAGTCGCTCGGCGATGAAGCTGTTGAAACGGCCGACCACGATGCCGAATTTCAGCCCCGTGGCGTCCAGCTTACCCTCGATATATTTGGGCATATTCCCCTCCTATGATAATTGCAGGCAAATGGCTAAGGGCAAAAGGCAAAGGGTTTTTTCCCTTGAGCCTTGAGCCCTGAGCCTTGAGCCTTCATCTATATATTCTCCAGCAGATGCCCCAGCTTCTCCCTCTTGGTCTGCAAATACTTGATGTTGCTCTTGGTCGGCTCGGCCTCGATGGGGACCCGCTCCACGATGTTGATCCCGTACCCTTCCAGACCTACCACCTTCTTGGGGTTGTTGGTCATCAGCCGGATATTCTTCACCCCCAGGTTGACCAGAATCTGGGCGCCGATCCCGTAGTCGCGCAGATCGGCCTTGAAGCCGAGCTCCAGATTGGCCTCCACGGTATCCTTCCCCTGATCCTGAAGGGCATAGGCCTTCAGCTTGTTGAACAGACCGATGCCCCGCCCTTCCTGGCGCATGTAGAGGACGATCCCCTTTCCTTCAGCCTCGATCATCTCCATGGCCCGGTGCAGCTGATCGGCGCAATCGCAGCGGCGGCTGCCGAACACGTCGCCGGTCAGGCATTCGGAATGGACCCGCACCAGGACCGGCTCGTCCCCCTTGATCTCTCCCTTCACCAGGGCCAGGTGCTCCAGCTGGTCCACGTCGTTGTCAAAGGCGATCGCCCGGAACTGCCCACCGTAGCTGGTCGGCAGGAGCACGTCGGCCGCCCGCCTGACCAGCGACTCGTGCTTCAGCCGGTAGGCGACCAGGTCCGCAATGGTGCAGATCTTCAGGCCGTGCTCCTTGGCGAACTTCTTCAGTTGCGGCATCCGGGCCATGGAGCCGTCGTCGTTCATGATCTCGCAGATCACCCCGGCAGGCTTGAGGCCGGCAAGCCGCGCCATGTCAACGGAACCTTCCGTCTGGCCGGCGCGCACCAGCACCCCGCCGGGGCGCGCCCGCAGGGGAAATATGTGGCCCGGCCGGGCCAGGTCCTCCGCCTTGCAGCCGTCGGCCACGGCGGTCAGGATGGTGTGTGCCCGGTCCGCGGCGGAGATGCCGGTGGTCACCCCCTTTTTCGCCTCAATGGAGACGGTGAACGCGGTGCCGAACGACGAGGTGTTGCTGTCGACCATGAGCGGGAGGCGGAGCTGGTCGCACCGCTCCGCGGTCATGGTCAGACAGATCAGCCCCCGGCCGTATTTGGCCATGAAGTTGACCGTCTCGGGGGTGATCATTTCGGCGGCCATGGTCAGGTCCCCCTCGTTCTCCCGGTCCTCGTCATCAACCAGGATAATCATTTTCCCCTGCCTGATATCCTCGATCGCTTCTTCTATGCGTGCTACTGGCATTGACATTATCTCCGTAAGTTGACGGCTGATGCCTTCCGTTGCTGTTGCATCAAGATTGGATAACCTAAACTTGCTTTATCTCACAGATAACCATTTTTGGCAAGCAGATCGAGGGTGACCCCGCCTCCCACCCCCTTCTCCTTCATCGACAGGAGCCGCTCCAGATATTTGCCGATGATGTCGGTCTCGATGTTGACCTCGTCGCCCGGCCGCTTCTCCTGCAGGGTTGTCCTGCCAGCAGTGTGCGGGATGACGTTCACCGTAAAGCCCTCATCGCTGACGCTGTTGACGGTCAGGCTGATGCCGTCGATCGCCACCGACCCCTTCTCCGCCAGGTAACGGGCGAACTCCCGCGGAATGCGAAAGGCGAAGACGATGTTTCCCGAGGTCTCGCGCCGCTCCGTGACGACCGCGACGCAGTCCACGTGGCCGGTGACGAGATGCCCGCCGAGGCGGTCGGAAAGTCGCAAGGCCCGCTCCAGGTTGACCCGCGAGCCGCTCTTCAGTCGCCTGAAAGCGGTCCGGTCAACGGTTTCCGGGGAGACGTCAAAGACGAACGTCCCCCCTCCCTTACCGGTCACGGTCAGACAGACCCCGTTCACCGCGATGGAATCCCCCAGGTTTATCTCCGCCGGCGGAAATGGGGCCGCAACGACCAGGCTGGCCGACTGGCCGTGCCGCTCGATTCCCGCAATTTTCCCGGTTTCCTCGATCAGGCCGGTAAACATCGCCCCTCCGGATACCCCTCGATCAGAATGTCCGCGCCGAAACGCCTTATTTTCAGCCCCCTGAGCTGCACCGCATCCGCCATCTTCAGGGCGCCACGCCCCGCGAACAGCCCCGGTCCTTCTCCGCCGACAATCTTCGGGGCGTAGAAGAGCAGATACTTGTCGATCAGGCCAAGCCGCAACGCCTCCCCGGCCAATCTGCTCCCCCCCTCCAGCAGGACCGACTGGATCCCCATCCGGCCGAGCCTGGCGAGCAGGTCGCGCAGGTCAACGCGGCCATCCCGCTCCTGACACTGGAGAATCTCGACCCCGGCTCCGCTGATTTTTTCCACCTCCGGGCCGGAGCCCGCCAGGGTGGCGATCACGGTACGGGCCGGGGAGTGGAGATGGAGCACCTGGGAATGGAGCGGGAGGTTCAACGCCGAGTCGACAATGACCCGGATCGGGTCCCTCCCCCCGGCTATCCGGGAGGTAAGTTGCGGGTCGTCGGCCGCGACGGTGCCGACCCCCACCATCACCGCATCGACCATCGCTCGCAGTTTGTGAACGTATCTCCTCGATCTGTCGTTGGTTATCCATTTGGAATCGCCGCTCCCGGTGGCCGTCTTGCCGTCCAGGGTCATGGCGCTCTTGAGGATGACGAACGGCAGGCCGGTGGTCACCTGCTTGATGAACGGCTCGTTCAGGAGGCGGCTCTCCGTCTCCAGTAACCCGAGGGCCACCTCGATGCCGGCAGCCCGGAGCATCTCCACTCCCCTGCCGCTCACCTTCGGGTTGGGGTCCTCCATGGCGGCAAAGACTCGCTTCACCCCCGCCGCGATGAGCGCCTCGGCACAGGGGGGGGTCTTGCCGTAATGGGAGCACGGCTCAAGGGTGACGTAGACGTCCGCCCCCCTGGCCGCGTCCAGGGCGCGGCGCAGGGCATGGACCTCGGCATGGGGGGTGCCCGCCTTTTTGTGCCACCCCTCTCCGACGATTACGCCATCCCGGACGATGACGCACCCCACCGCCGGGTTGGGAGCGGTCCTGCCGATTCCCCGCCGCGCCAGGGCGATGGCCCGCCGCATCATCTTTTCGTGGAAATTCTGTTCTTTATCTAAGGTCAAAATTATCATCCAAGTTAAGGAACGCGATTTTTTTGCAAGGTCTAGGCGATCTAGGGATGACGCGGAGGCGTGACATCGTCACGCCGCACAAGGAATCCTGAAGATCAACGCAGAGATTGCGAAAAAGGCGCGTTCCTACCTTTTCAATAAGTCCTGCAGCTCCGCCATAAACTCGTTGATATCCTTGAAGGAGCGGTAGACCGAGGCAAAGCGGACGTAAGCGACCTCATCGAGCTCGTGCAGCTCGTTCATCACCCACTCGCCGACCGCCGTGCTCGGCACCTCCCGCTCGTTCCCCTCCTGGAGCCGGGTTTCCAGCCGGTCCACCAGCCGTTCGATGGTCTCAACCGACACCGGCCTTTTTTCGCACGCCTTCTGGATGCCGGCGATCACCTTCATCCTATCGAACGGCTCGCGGCGGCCGTCCTTTTTCAGGACCAGCGGCAGGATCTCCTCGATCCGTTCGTGGGTGGTGAACCTCTTGCCGCACGACTCGCATTCCCGCCGGCGGCGGATGGCGGCCCCCCCCTTGTCGGGGCGTGAATCAACCACCTTGCTGTCGGTAAAGCTGCAATAAGGGCACTTCATGATTTCTCCCGGGACTGCCGCGCGTTACTTCCCGGCTGCGGCGAATTTTTCCACCTGGACGCCCGAAGCCCGGATCATCTCCCCGGCCAGCTCGTCGGGATATCCCCCCTCGTAGACGATCCGCCTGATCCCGGCGTTGATGATCATCTTCGAGCAGATGATGCAGGGCATGGTGGTGCAGTAGAGGGTGGCGCCGTCGATGTTGGTGCCGTGCTTGGCGGCCTGGATGATGGCGTTCTGCTCCGCGTGGAGGCCGCGGCATAGCTCGTGGCGCTCCCCCGACGGTATATTCAGCTGTTCCCGCAGGCAGCCGACGTCGAGACAGTGGGCAACTCCCGACGGGGCGCCGTTGTAGCCGGTGGCGAGGATGTTCTTCTCCTTGACCAGCACCGCCCCCACCTGCCGCCGCAAGCAGGTGGAACGCTTCGCCACCAGGTGGGTGATCTCCATGAAGTATTCATCCCAGCCGGGACGTGGCATAAACAAGCTCCTTGGAGGCCCTTGCAAAACTATTGCGGGGCCGGTCTGCGGTATTGGCATCTGGTTAAAATAACCCATCGGGGATTTAAGGTCAAGAAATTAGGGGACTTTTGGAGGGGACATCAATCCTCGGGAATCGTTCGGAGCCTTTTTTTCAGGGAAGTCGCCTTTTTTTCCGCCAGCCGCTTCTCTTTGGTGCGATGAGGGACCTTTGTGGCGATTCTCTTCTTTGCCTTTCTCTCCCTTTTCTCCAGGGCAGCCTTAAGCCTCCCCATGGCGACCTCGCGGTTTTGGGCCTGGGAACGGCTCTCTGAGGCCTGCACCACGATGCCGGTGGGGAGGTGGCGGATCCGCACCGCCGAGTCGGTCACGTTGCGGTGCTGCCCGCCGGGACCGGAGCCCCGGTAGAACTCCAGTCGTATCTCGGATTCCTTGATTTCAATGGTCATGCGTCACTACTTTCCATAACGTGCCTGGGTGTGATATTCTGGTGCTGCGGATGGGACATCCGCGCATATAATCCACATCATACCCGTAAATCCATGAAAGGTAAACGAATGAACGCCGTTGCCCTGCTGGAAAAATACTTCGCAAATGCCCTTGCCTTGTCAATAACCCTGGAACACAGCCGGCTGGTCGCCGCAAAGGCGCTCCGGATCGTCGATTTGCTTGGATCAACCCGCATTGACCGGAACTTCGTCGAGGAGGCGGCCCTCCTCCATGACATCGGGGTATGCCGCACCGCCGCTCCCGGAATCGGCTGCCACGGTGACGAGCCCTACATCCGGCACGGCATCATCGGCCGGGAGATCCTGGAGGCCGAGGGCATGCCACGGCATGCCATGGTCTGCGAGCGCCACATCGGCGTGGGACTGACGGTAGCGGACATCCGGGCGCAGCGTCTCCCCCTCCCCGAGCGGGACATGGCGCCGCTGTCCCTGGAAGAGCGGATCATCTGCTTCGCGGACCTCTTCTATTCCAAGAAGCCCGGTGCCGCGGATGTTGAAAAATCGCCGGAAGAGGTGAGAAACAAGCTTGCCCGGTTCAACGCGGAAAAGGCAGTGATATTCGACGGCTGGCTCAGTGAGTTCCCCCCTTCCTCGTAATAAAAAAGACCTTGCAGATCACCTGCAAAGCCTTTTGTTTACTTGGTTGCCAGAGAGAATTTGAACAGAGCCCCTGGCCTTTGGGTGGTGTACAGTTTTACAACCAGCTTGCCGGCTTGTTTCTTGTCAGGGTATGGGTAAATCCTCATCCACTTTACGGGGATGAAAATACCCCTTGATGCAATTGACATTTCTCACGCATATTTGGATGTGATTTTTGTCGTGAAAACCGGCATTAGCATACAGGGGTTGGCCCTCCATGAACATGCCGCGTACGGTGTCATATGCTTTTTCCCCGGTCTGTTCGTTGAAAAAATGGACGGCTTCGATAACGGCACAATCGAGATTGCGGAGCAGCAATTCCTCTGTTCCCTTGGCTTTTTTGTTCTGCGGAAAATCAGTACCGGAAACCTTGCGTAGTTCAAGAAGGCTCTTGTATGCTTGTTTCACGGTATCAATTGATTTGGCTTCGAGTAGGTTGAGGCAATAACCGAGGTCTATAATGGCGCCGACGACCGCAGGTTTTGTGATGGGAATTTTTGACTTGTTTTTCTCCGGGTGGTCCCGAAGGAATTTGGCATACTCCAAGGCACGGACGGGGTCATTCTCCCAGAAATAGATGCCGTGCCCGAGCCAGTCATAAACGTTGTCGCTTTTCTGCAGGTGGAGCCTGTCTGAGGGTATGACTTTATCCGCAACCGTCTTGTCGCAGCCGTGGAAACCGAGGACAAAATGGGGAAGGGTCGAATACATCCAGGTTAACGGTAATTCTCGGTAAGCTTACCGTTCTTGTCGATGATGCCGATAGCCATTAGGGTTTTCTTGGCGGTTTCAGGGTCGGCTGTCACCTTCTTGGTCCATTCCTTCATATTTTTGACCATCTTCTTCACTTCTTTTTCGCTCATCGTGACCATTGTCTACCTCATGCAATCTCGTGGAAGAACTTGCAGTTCAACAACTTTCAGCTTATTGCATACTTTAATCATTATTACCGTTCATGTCAACGTGCATTGTGGGGCTCGCCGGACTGTTGAGGGCAGCTATATTATTCCCCCTCACTTGATGGGAGTGGGCGAGGGAGTTGTTTTGGACTTTTGCAAGAGGCGTCACTTGATTATCAAATTCTCCACCGTAAGCGCCCCGCCCCTGACCGTCAGGCCGAGAACAGAGCTATGGTCGCCCTTTGTCTGATAATTGTTGGAAAAGCCACCTCTCAGGGTGAGAGTCTCGTCGATGGTGAGGCTTTCGAAGAAGTCCACCGCCAGCGCCTCAATGACGCTGCCGGGAGCGGCCGCGGTGTAGGCGGCCTGTAGCGTCGGGAAATAGGCCGGTGTCGTTCCTGCGATCCGCACCGGTTGAACCGAGGCAAACGTGGCGGTGACCGTGACGTCGCCGTTCATGGTGAGGAAGCAGTCGGTGGTGCCGCTACAGCCGCCGGACCAGCCTGAAAAGTACGAAGTGATCTCAGGTGTGGCAATGATTGTCACCTGCACGTTGGCTGGATACAGGGCAGCATACGGCACGGGTTGGCTGTAGCCGGGCGGATTGAAGGTCACCGTGCCGTTCCCCGCGCCACCCTTGAGAACCGACAGGTTGAGAGGCGGCAGCGACGTTGCAATGAGCGGATTGGCTCCCCGTAGCACTTCCAGCAGATCGTTGAAACCGTCGCCGTCGCTGTCGGCTTTGGCCGGGTCGCTGCCGAGCGTCGCCTCTTCGGCATCGGTCAGGCCGTCGTGGTCGCGGTCGTCGTTGTTGGCTCCGGTCGAGAGGAAGCTTTCCTTTCCGTCCGCCGTAAGCGCCGTCACCGCATAGTACCTGGTCTTGATGGTGTTATCCGAAGCCCAGGGATGGCCGGTGTCGAAGGTCGTGCCGGTTGCTGTGCCGATCCGGGCGAGAAACGGTTCATCCATCTGCCGGCCGTAGACGGCGTACCCCGTCACCCCCGGTTCGCCGGTTGCCTGCCACGACAGCCTGGTGGTCGGGCCGGTCGTCCCGACCGCGTCAGCTTGAAGGCCCGACGGCGGCTGCGGCGTCCGGTTTATGGTGATCCTCTCCGTGCTCCCGGCGTCGACCGTGAAGGTGAACGAGGTCGTGCCCACCGGATTGAAGCCGCGCACAACTTTTTCGATGATGGCTCCGGCGCTCCCGTAGCCGATGGTCAGGATGTAATCCCGCGCCTCGCTTCCGGTGAAGGACAACGCATAGGTCCCGTCGGCCGGGTTGTCGAGGGAGAGCGAAGCTGCGTCGCCATCGAGCAGCGAGGCCGCGCCGGGGATGGTATTTTCCAGGTCGCCGCTGGCCGGATTCACCCCGATGGTTTTGCCGAGGGGGTCGACAAGGTATGGCAGAACATTCCCCTGCACGGAAACTGACAGGAGCGACGAGACGGCAGCTGCCTGCGCCGCCGTCCTGACTGCCGCTTTCGCTGCGGCTACTGTAGCAGTGGCGGAATAGAGGTCATTGACGATTGCCGAAACGTTGTCATGGATGAGTGACGCATGTTTCCCGCTGATGTTCGAGCAGAGCGCCCACCCTTCGTCGCAGGGAAGTTTTGCGCTCAACATGGGAACCGTTCCGTCGCCTATGCGTGACATGGAAGGGTCCCTGATCGGTCTACCGTCCGCATACAGGCTGCCCGATGTGGCGGCTACGTCGAGGTCCTCCATGGTCCGTGCCGAATCGCTGTAATAGACCCGCGTCTTTACCCTCCCGTTGTCGTAGCTCGTTCCCATCAGGTCATTACGGTTGTCGTCATGATTCAGCCGTTTCAGCAGGTCGTTGTCGTTGCCAGAAGTGGTGATGGGATCGGTAGAGCCGCCGCTCCTGAGAAAATCGTAGGTAGGGAGAAGCTGCCGGACGGTCGGTATCTTGTCGCCAAAAAATTTCTGGATTTTCAGGTTGTAGTCGGTGGAAAGGTTCCCCAGCTTGTAAGTATCCTCGTACATCTTTTCAGTGGTTTCCCAGTAGAAGTTTTTGACCCAGAAACCGTTATCTGTAATATTGTCCACCTTCAGCGGGTCTCCCCCCTCCCAAAAGTAGTAGGCGTTGGTCGATCCCTTGTTGGGGGTGCCTACCATTGAGAAGTTGAGGACATCATGCTCATAGCTGCGCCCCTGTATGTAGGCTCGCACCAGCAACCCTCCCATGCTGTGGGCGATGATATTGACCTTGCCCGTGGGATTGCCATTTTTCGCTTTCGTGATGGCCGGCTTGAGGTACTTTTCCACAGCCTGATCCAGCGGCATCCGCCAATCCCACGGAGCATCGATAATGTCGCCGGCATCTTTCAGCCCCTTGGCCTTGAGTGCTTCTTTAAGGTCACGCCAGCCGGGACTGAAGTTAAACCACCCTGCCCCTCGTGCAGGGTCGTGGAGCTGTAAATCATTAGGATCGTAATAAGAAGTGCGGAAAAATTCGGGAAAAGGGGAATTGCCTTGCAGACTCGTTGACCCCATGATCCCCGGCACGAGGACCACCGGCACATCGGTGCTCCGGTACAGGGGGAGCACGATGGGACGGGGTTCCGCCCAGCCGCCGGCGGCGATGTGGACCGTTCTCCGGTCGCTGCAAATGCTGTCAGACTCGGCCCAGGCGTAGTACTGGCCCGCCGGGATGTTCGTAAAGGTATAGGTTCCGGAGCTTCCCGTGGTCCCCGGATAGTCGGTGGCGTTGTCCAGCGTGGCGAGATGTACCGTGGCCCCGGAGAGCGCGTTGCCGACGTTGTCCATCACCTTCAGCCGCGCTCTCCCGGTGGTCGCGCCCGCGCCGGTCACGCTGAACTGATTGCTTGCCCCCATCACCCCGCCGCCGGTAGCGATGATCCGCGTGCTTACCGCCCCGCTGGACATTTTCACCTGTCCGCTCCAGGCGCCGTTCGAAAGCTGAACGAACATGGGTGTGATGCCGCCGTAGGTTTCCAGGCGCACTTCCCCGGCAAACCCCGTGACTACGTTCCCATAGGCGTCCTTTGCCGTGATGGTCACCGGGAACTGAATGTTGACCGCCTGGCTGCCGATGGGGTTCGCACCGTCGGCGGTGATGTCGAACCGGTTTAAAATACCCGAAGAACCAAATGACCCAGACTGTCCGGCACGCACGGGCCAAACATAATAGTTGCCGTAGCCGTACTTATAGTAGTTGAGCACGGAGCCGTCCCTCAAATTGACGACCCATGCGTAGTCGGTGCTGCTGGCGAAGGTACTGGAGGACCAGTAGAAGCTAGCCTGAACATTGGTGAAGGGATGGCCGGCGGGGAGGGCCGGGTTGTACCGGGAAATATCCACCAGACTGCGCAGCTCCTTGCGGTTGGGAAGCCGCCAGTCGCTGTACCCCAGGTATTGCTCGCTGTTCAGCTTTTTCATGTAATCCAACGCTTGCTGCCAGGAGACATAGCCGTGACCACCACTGCTGGCATATCCGGG
>JAMPXD010000210.1 GCA_023701365.1 Geobacteraceae bacterium | reverse complement strand
GATCAGACCGAAGCATTGCAAGGGCTTCGAGTTGCTCCCCTGACAGCTTTCAGAGGCTTCTCAACGGAAGCGCCTGCCGCAATGCCCTGCCCTCACCGCTGTTCACGGCTTCTCCCAATAATCCCTGGCGAAGAAATACATGACGATGGTGATGGCCAGACCGATGATGGGGAAGAGAAAGGCGCCGTGAAAGGCGGCGGGGACGGACAGCGCCGGGTCGCGCTTCAACGCCCCGATGATGAGCCCCATTACCAGCTGGGACACCGCCGAGCCCATCAGCACGAAGAAATTGAGCGAGGTTAGGGCCGTCCCGGTGATCCGCACCGAGAACATGGAGCGGATGATCGGGTAGACCATGACGCCGCTGGAGACCGCCATCCCGATGGCGAAGAAGACCGCCGCCAGAAGCGGCAGGGCCATCTTTTCCGCCGGACCGAGAAAGCTGCACATGAGCGCCAGGAGAAGCGCCTGTCCCGCCAGGAGCGTCCGCTTGTAGGAATGGAACAGCCTTCTGGCGATGCTGTCGATCACCATGCTGCCGGCTATGAAGCCGAGCGCGGTGGCCATCAGCAGCCGGCCGGTGGCCGTGCTGGAGAGATGGAGGACTTCCACCAGGTAGGGGCCGCCCCACAGCCCCTGCAGCGCCAGGTAGTTGCCATACCAGAAAAATGCCAGCATCCCCAGGAGCCAGAAATCCCGGTTGCCGAAAATCTCCCGCCATGCGGTCATCATGTCAGGCCTGGCGTCGGGGTGCCCGGCGTCATCCGCCCCGGTCCCTGGGGGTCGATCCTGCACCTTCCAAAAGACCAGCACGGTCACCAGGGCCTGCAGCACGCCTATCGCCAGGAAAGATGTGCGCCAGCCGATGGCCGCAACCAGCAGCGCCAGGGGGGCCGTCGCCGAGAGGTTGCCGACATTGCCGACCGCCACCATGAACCCGGAGACCCTGCCGAACTCCTGCTTGGTATACCAGTGGCTGAAGACGGTGAAGGTGGCCATCAGCACCGATGCCGTGCCGATCCCTATCAGGACGCGGGCCGCCATGGCCGTGGCCAGGCTCCCCGCCTGGGAAAACATGATGCCGCCACAGGCGGTCAGTACTCCGCAGCCGCTGATGACGACCCTGCTCCCCAGCCTGTCGATCATCGGTCCCAGCGGGAGCTGCGCCAGGGCATAGACGAAGAAGAGAATCCCCGAGAGCGAACCGAGCTGCTGCGGGGTCAGCTCCAGATCGCGGGCAATGTCCCGGGCCACCACCGCCATCGACACGCGGTAGAAGTAGACCAGTATGTACATCAGCGCCAGCACAGAAAAGATGAGCCAGCGCTGCCGGCGCATCCGGTTCGAATCGATCATCCTGAAAACCTCAGTTGTCCACGAAGGACACGAAGGGACACGAAGAAAAACAAACTGCTTGAAAAAATAATGTTCACCATATTGGAGACAATCAGCAAGCTTGTAATCCTTTGAATCCCTTCGTGAAACTTCGTGTCCTTCGTGGACAAATGCTTTTCTGGTAACTATTCAGATCCGGCAGGCCCATAACTCCCCCTAACCCCCTCTTAGCTTAAGAGGGGGGATTATAACCCTCCTCCCCTTAAGTTAAGGGGAGGTCGGGAGGGGTTATGAAGCTCGGAGTGCTCGGTAGAGCCTGCAACATAAGACAGCTGAATAGTTACTTTCTGGGTTAATTATTTGACTTTCTTTGCGTCTTAGCGTGAGTAGATGCGGTTTTCAGGTTCATGGCGAGTCGCCGCCTGTCATGCTTACCATACAATAAAGGCAATGTCGAATGATTCGAAATCCCCCCTTGCCCCCCTTTCTCAAAGGGGGGTAACTTCCGGATAAAAAAAAGAGTGGCGGTCAGTTCCGCCACTCTTTCCTGCACTGCTTGCAGCCGCGCCGCTGCCTGCCCCCCTCAAGAATACCCCAGGTTTGCCGAGATGTCGGCAGCCCCCTTCTTCACCAGGGGAATCAGCTTGTTGCGCATCAACTCGTCGTCAAACCGCTGGACAGGCCCGGAAAAGGTGACCGCACCGATGATCTTCGAGGTATAATCGCGGATCGGGGCACCGACACACCTCACCCCCATGTCCAGTTCCTCCAGGTCAACCGCATACCCCTGCCGGGCGATCTGGTGCAGCTGGCTTCGCAACTGCTCCGGGTCGGTGATGGTATGGGGGGTGTAGCGGACCAGCTGGCAGCCGGAAACATAGCTGTTCAGATTCTCCTCCAGCAGATGGGCAATGTGCACCTTGCCGGCCGCGGTGCAGTATGCCGGGAGCCGCACCCCGATCCGGGGAACCACCCGCAGCGGCTGGTTGCACTCGATCGCATCCAGATTGACCGTGTAGAAATCGTGCAGGATTGACAGGCACAGGGTTTCGTTGCATTCCCTGGCCATCTCCTCCATTATCCCCCTTGAGTTGCTGATGAGACGCCCCATCTGCCGGACCAGCACCTGCCCCAGCTCCAGGGTCTTCAGGCCGAGCCGGTAATTTTCCGTCTCCCTGTTCTGGGCGATATAATCACGGGATTCCAGGGTAGCCAGCAACCTGAAGACGTTGTTCTTGGTTAGCTTCAGACGCCGGCTCAGGTCGGTCACCCCGAGCTCGGCAACATCCCCGTGGAACTGTTCCAGGATGTCCAGGGCGTGGGAGACCGAGCGAATGGTATAGGTTGTTTTCCGTTTTCTCACCATGATCATATCCTTGGAAACGGAAGTTCATCGCAGAACTGCCGATCCGTGCCTATGCGATCGCCTCCGCCATCACCTCGGCGATATCCTTCACCCGGACCTGTCCGGCCCCCTCGTCCTTCAAGCCGTCCTCAAGCATGGTCATGCAGTAGGGACAGCTGACGCAGAGCGTATCGGGCTGCTGCTGCAGGGCCTCCTTGACCCGCTCCAGGTTGATCCGGGCGCCGGTCTGCTCTTCCATCCACATCCGGCCACCGCCGGCTCCGCAGCAGAAGCCGCTCTCCCGGTTGCGCCCGAACTCGCCCGGGGCTCTGCCGGTCGCTGCCGCAAGGACGTCGCGCGGCGCGGCGAATGTGTCGTTGTGGCGGCCGAGGTAGCAGGAATCATGGAACAGGATCTTCCCCGGCTCGGCCGTCCCGGACGGTTTCAGCCTCCCCGCCTCGACCAGCTGGGCGATCAGCTGGCTGTGATGCAGCACCTCCACTTCCAGCCCGTACTGGCGGTAGTCGTTCTTCAGGGTGTTGAAGCAATGGGGGCACTGGGTGACGATCCTGGTCACCCCCCGCTCCTTGAACAGGGCGACGTTGTCGCTGGCCATCCGGTCGAAGACGAATTCATTGCCGAGACGCCGCACGCTGTCGCCGCAGCAGCGCTCCTCCTTGCCGAACATCCCCCACGAGACCCCGGCGGCGTCCAGCAGAGTCGCCAGGGCCACGGTCACGTGCTTGTTGCGGCTGTCGAAGGCCCCGGCGCAGCCGACGAACAACAGGTAGTCGGTCTTCCCCTCCTGGAACGGGCGCTCGCCCAGCTGGGTGGCCCACTTGGTCCGCTCCGAGGGGGCGATCCCCCACGGGTTGCTGCGCTGCTCCATGTTTTCGAAAAGGTTCAGCAGCTCCTCGGGGAACCTCGCCTGCTCCTGCACCAGGTGCCGGCGCATCTTGATAATCTTGGGCATGTGCTCGATCAGCACCGGGCAGACCGACAGGCAGGCGCCGCAGGTGGTGCACGCCCAGAGCGCCTCCTCAGAGATCGTTCCCGGTTGCGCCTGGCCGATCATGGGGGTAGCGCCCTCCCCTCCCTCCTTGCGGGCGGCGTCGTTCTCGAACAGGTTGACCTTGATGTCGTGGATGATGCGCCGGGGGTTGAGCGGCTTGCCGGTGTTGTGGGCCGGACAGAGGTCCTGACAGCGGCCGCACTCGGTGCAGGTGAGGCTGTCGAACAGGTCCTTCCAGGTGAACTGGGCGACCTCGCTCACCCCGTAGCGCTCCCCCGTCTTGAAGGTCTCCCGCGGCTGGACGTTCGGTTTGTCCAGGCTGCGGAAGTAGCAGTTGGGGATGGCGGTCAGGATGTGCATATGCTTGCTGCGCGGCAGCAGGTTCATGAACAGCAGCAGCACCACGGCATGGACCCACCACGAGGCGCTGGCCAGGTTCTCCAGGGCCTGCCCCGGCAGCCCCCCCAGCATGGCGGCGAAGAGGGCCGATACCGGCTGCCAGCCGTCCCCCTCCCCCAGGGCGATCCGGGCGCCGTGGAGCAGGAAGAAGGCGACCATCAGGATGGCGATCAGCGCCAGGATCAGCAGTGCCTCGCCGCTGCTGGCAGTGGTGTAGTCGCTGTCCAGGTAGGAGGGGGGGAACAGGACCCGCCGGAAAAAGGCGACCAGCACGCACCCCAGGGCAACCAGGGAGACGATGTCGAAGGCCAGCTCCAGGCCATGGTGCAGCGGAGCCGGCAGGGCGGCCAGGGTCACCCCCGGGAACAGCCCTTCCAGCAGGAACTCGCCGTTGGCGAGCAAAAGGAGCAGGAACGCCCAGAACAGGAAGAGGTGGTTCAACCCGTAGGGACGCGCCAGAACCCGTTTCTGCCCGAAAGCGAAGGTGAGCGTCCCCGCCAAGCGCGCGCCCGGATTGTCGAAGCGGTCCTCGGACCTCCCCACGGCGACCAGCTGGAGGCGCTGGTAGCAGCTGTAGAGGAAAGTCAGAACGGAAACGAGGAACAGCGGTATGAATATGGCGTGATTGACTGACATGATTTACCTCGCGAAACTCTCTTCCCGCTCAGGGAGTAATCAGACGGCGACCCTCTCCGGGACCTCGCAGCCACGGGTGCTCCTCAGATCACGGACCCTGCGGGTGAGCGCCGGCACGAGCTGGAACAGGTCGCCGACAATCCCGTAGGTGGCGATCTGGAAGATCGGCGCCTCGGGGTCGCGGTTGATGGCGATGATGACGTCCGAGTCCTGCATCCCGACCATGTGCTGGATCGCCCCGGAGATGCCGCAGGCGATGTAGATCTTGGGACGGACCGTCTTGCCGGTCTGGCCGACCTGGCGGCCGTGGGAGATCCAGCCGGCGTCAACGGCGCTGCGTGATGCGCCCACCACCCCGCCAAGCTCATCGGCGAGCTCCTGGAGCAGGGCGAAGTTCTCCTTGTTCATCAGGCCGCGGCCACCGGAGACGATGAACTCGGCGGCGGCGACGTCGACCTGGTCCTTGCCGTCCCTGTCGCTCAGGACCTCGATCACCTTGACCAGCACATCCTCCTCGCGCGGGGCGAACCCCTCGCGGATCACCGTTCCGGTTCGTCCCGCCCGGCGCTCGGGCATGGCCATCACGTGGGGACGCACGGTCGCCATCTGCGGCCGGAACTTGTCACACATGATGGTGGCCATGATGTTGCCGCCAAAGGCGGGGCGGGTCTGCATCAGGTTGCGCCTGTCGTCGATGCCGAGACCGGTGCAGTCCGCGGTCAGGCCGGTCTTTACCACCGTCGCCACGGCCCCGGCGAGATCGCGTCCCTGTCCGGTAGCGCCCATGAGAATGACTTCCGGGCGGTGCTTCTCGACCAGGTGGCAAATGGCGTCCGAGTAAGGCTGGGTGCGATAATTGAGGTAGACCGGGTTATCGAGCAGAATGGCCTTGTCCGCCCCGTAGGCAAAGGCCTCGTCGCAGAGGTGCCCGACCTGATGGCCGATGATGACGGCACAGAGTTCGACATCGAGAATCCCGGCCAGGTCGGCCCCTGTCCCCAGAAGCTCCCATGAGACCTTGGCCGCCTCCCCGTCGTACTGCTCGATGAAGACCCACACCCCCCGGTAGCGGGCGAGCATCTCCCGAAGCGCTCTCTCCTCTTCGCTGATCTCCTCCCCGGCGGCGCCGTGCTGCGCCTCCCACTTCCTGAGCAGCTCCAGCTCCTCGGGGGTATAGAACATCTCAAGGGCGGCGGCCGGGCAGACCTTGACGCACTTCTCGCAGCCGATGCACTTGACGGTCAGGACCACCGGCTCGCCGGCGTCGCTCATCTCGATGGAGTCGACCGGGCAGGAGCTCTCGCAGCGGGCGCCGCAGGCGACACACTTTCCCTCGATATGGCGGGCCTTGCCGTGGGGCTTCTTGATCGGTTTCGTTGTTTCGGTCATGGATGTATCCCTCAATCTGTTGAGTGCGGAATGCGGAGTGCGGAATTCGGAATGAAATCTTTTTATTCG
>JAMPXD010000020.1 GCA_023701365.1 Geobacteraceae bacterium | reverse complement strand
TCATTATTATTTACGTTCTCCGGCAGCGAGACATCACCAAAATCATTCATCACGGAACGCAATGGATTCAACATCGATCCAGGCTGTACTTCTTCACTCATTCGCCAAGCACGTATCTGGACTTTGATGGACTCACCGATACGGATCTGATCCTTCTGCTCATGGGAGACGTGAATAAGCATGGTATGGGGTTTTTCAGAGATGCCCCTGATGATACGAATGGCTCCTGCAATACAGAATGCCAAGAGTGCATCACATAGGCTTTGAGGCAATCTTTCCTCATTTTGCACGTAAATCGGGGTGCACTTTTTCCGACGTTTGCGGCGTAATTGCAGCACATCTTCATCTGCAACAGTCCGTAAAACATCCCGCTCGACCCCTGTCCCGAAGAGTTCTTCTGTGCCTGTATAGCCTTCCGGTCGAGGGAGTTGAACTACAAAATCACGGGGGAAAAGGTCATCGCCAACCTCCCGGTCAAATGCCTCAGGATTGATGAACAGATTAGCAAATGGAGTTGCCGTGTATGCCAGATAAGTCGCTCGCGGGCATCGATGCAAAATAGCTCGTATCAGTGCGTTGGTCTTAGTCGGTGCAGTATCGGGATTGATCTTTTCATCAGGGACATCCATCTCGCTGACCGTTGCATCACGTCGATTTCCCTTAGTATTTATAGATGCTTGGTCAGATTCGTCATCAATCAAGAGGAGGGGAATGTCCCTCATACGGTTACCGACCATGCAGATCCACGCATCAATCCGACGCAACACGGGAACGATTTTCTTGGCGACAATCAAGACTGTCCCGCCAGGAGCGAAACCATCAGGATTCGGGGGTATCAAAAAATCATTGTCACTGTCTGTCAGCGTTGTCCAGTTTTCCCCAAGCCGAACAAGTTCATGGTTAAGCCGGTTTTGAGTCTGCTCCCTTAAGGAGTCATGAATGCCTGACAGTACAATTATGAGTCGGTAGCCGACATCGGATGCCCGTGCCGCTACAGCCGTAAAGTTGGCGGTCTTTCCGCTTTGTACATAGCCCACGACTAAGCCACGGCACTGGAATTCCTGGCGTGTGACAGGCAAGGTCTTTCCGAGAACTCTGAGGGATTCCGATGCTACGCTGTCGACTTGGTACGGTTTCCACGAAGCAAGTGATCGCAGATATGCCTCATGACGTGACCAGTTTCGCCATGCAGTACCATCTGTCCAGGAAGGGATGGGAGGTCGTATGTTGAATCTGTTTAATATTTCAGGCATTTAATTGACCGTCGAGAGTCGTCAGGAACTCAGCCAATGCCTTCTTGGCTTCCATGTTGTTATCTATTGCTTTCACAAGAGAAACAAGCGGGGAAAAATTTTCGTCAATCTGAATTTTGGTTTCACCAAGGAATCCTTTGCTCTGTTGCCATTTTCGGTCCATTGCAACAATGCGAAACTCAATTTGATCTGCAGGTGCAGGAGTGGATCGGCGAGACCCAATTGAGGTTATATTTGTTGAAGTTCCAGGTTGTGGAGTGTCTAATCCTCCATTCGTTGTTACAGGGATAGACCCATTTTTGCCTGTTGGTGGTAGCTTTGGCTTTGGTGCTTTTCCATCATAGCGTTTTCGCGCATCAGCCCGTCCTTCCTTAACCGCATCCTTGATGGCCTCGCCAAGCTTTACTGACAGTTGGACTTCACGTTTTGAGATGTTGACCTTCATTGCGTCATCGGCACTACGGTCAAAGTCTACGGTTACTCGCAACAGCTTAGTGTGTTCGTCTTCTGTAAATAAACCGCACCAACCCCCCCATTTTATAAGCCGGTCAAGTCGGTAGAAGTATAAACCCTGGTTTTCATTCATTCGCCCACCTAGCGATAGTCGCTCCAACTCCGACTTGACCGCAAGTTCACCTTCACTGGCATGATACTGCTTGATTTGCTCTTCTGTCGGAAGCACGAATGCTTGCAAGGTAATTGTGCTCGGTGATGCATCCTCATTCGTTTGGCACTGGATTTGTCTCTGGTTGTGCGGGGTTGTCAATGAATGAAGGACTGGGTTGTTCGGGACGACACGTACCCCATTTATTGTAATGGAAACGGTGGTCCGTCCTCGTGCATCTCCAGTCAGGAACCGATGAAAAACCAATCCCAAATGTTTCAGAACCTCTCCGACCTCTACGTTATAAGGATCAACCCCTCTGACTGCAGGAGTCTTTGTTGGAGGCCGCATGTTTGTCAGTAATACTGCAGTACCTGAACTGCCAGCAATTGAGGTCGCCTCCGCATATTGTTCGAGAATAGGTCCACTGAGGGTTTCCCATTTACCAGTGCGCTCAAGGTGATCCTTGTCCCAGGTAAGATTGCTCACTATTCCATTTTTCTTACTGACAACGGTCAAAGTATCAGCCTGAGACCAAGAAGCTCCTTTCAATCCAAAAGCATACCGACCTAGATCACGTGGATCATAGTCACGTGGATTCCCGATCCTCATTGCTTTGCGAAGGTTTTCTGGAGACATGCCATGTCCATTGTCGCGTATGCACATCCATCGCCCACCATTATTGGGATTGGGAAAAGTGATATCAATCTCAGTTGCACTTACAGAAATAGAATTGTCCACGAGATCCGCGACGGCAGATTTTAAATCATGGCCGACGTTGGCAAAAATATTAAATGTTCCAATGGGATGTGGCTCCATACCATCATCGTCCGTTGCTGGAGGGGTTTCAGACGTTGACTCAAAAAGCATCGGATAGTGGGCACCCAATACGCGGCGGATATGGGCACATTCGTCACCAAATAACGCCACCATACTGGAGGAGGCCAATCCTCCGCTTTCGGCATGGTCGACAATCGCCCTATATGAAGAATGGGATTCAGGAATCACAACCCATGATGACTTGGCAGGAATCACGCCTGCATCAACAGTCATGGCGAAGAGGCATCCTGGTTCCACAAAATTATAATAATCACTCCTGGGGCAATTACCTTCAAAGCGCCAGTTTTTGTCCTGCCTTTTCAGCCATTGTTGCACTGTAGCAACCGTAAATGCATCATGTTGGTATTTGCAGTCTATAAATATTTTATCGGTATCCATGGCTGAAGGGAAAACTCGATCGACTACATCACCATCAAAGTTGATGGCCCGTTGCTTAGACACTTCCTTACCCAAATCCCGGTAGGCGTGAAACATGCCCAATTCAGAGTGCGTCAGTCTTCTTAGAATAGTAAAAATCACGCCAATCCCTCCGTTGTTTGGATAAGTGATTGTTCGAGTCCCAGCAAACGGACCCTGATATCATCAGTGACCGGAATTCCCATTGTAGATCTCATTGCAACCGCAAGAGCATAGGCAAATAGCGGTGGAACAGCATTCCCTATCTGCTTGAAGGCAGGATTCATGGATCCACAAAACTGAAACCCGTCAGGGAAACCTTGGAGTCTTGCAGCTTCTCGGACCGAGATTGTCCTGGCTTGTATTGGGTCATAGTGAATATGTGAATATGAGTCCTTGCCCAAATGTGCCAACAGAGTGCGTACTGGTTTCTCGGCTTCGAGGACCCACCATTTGTTGGGGAATTTGTTCTTGTCGTAGGGGATGCGCCAGCTTTCAATGAAATCCCTCACATCGGCGTTTCTGTGGTCGGTCGAAAGTCCACGCTCGCTTCGGTCCTTGAGCCACGCTGATATTTTGTTTTCGACATGCTGCCAGATTTCTGGATATTGCCAACCATTGCCCAGCTCGGCAAAAATCTTGTAATCCCTTGGCAGGAAGCGGATTACATGTCCGGTTGTATGGTCGGTGGTCCTGAAATCATCCCAATGCCTCATCAGGCGTGACCATGCAGTAGTAGGTTCCGGAGATGTGTAGGTGCATACTTCGCGAGGATCCTTTACCCCACGCCGCAATTGTCCCTTTTGGAAGAGGTCCAAGGCATATATCGGCGGCAAATCTGCTAGTGCCTCGCGTGCCGTGGTCACGGATGGCAACCCGGCATCAGGATCGGCGATATATCTGTGGTGGTCCGAACCATGCCGTATTACAATCTTTCGGGCGGTGCTTTTGGTCCCCTCGTATCCTCTGGGAAGGACAACATGGTGTGTGGGGGCAGGAAACAATGGAGTCAGCTGTGTTTCCCTATGAAAGCCGATCAGGATCATGCGCTCCCGGGTCTGGGGAGTGCCGTACCAGGAAGCATTCAGCAAGGTATAGCGAACTTCATACCCTTCATCGGATAATGAGCGGGCGACAAGTTCCGCCACATTGATTTGTCCATGATTCAATATATCTGGCACATTTTCCATCAGCAAGGCAATTGGTTTGGTGGCCCTCACATACTCCACATAACGCTGCCAAAGATTCACCCGACCATCTACAAGAAAGGCGCAATCCGCTGTCTCTTCCTCACGTCGGTGCGCTTGTTCACGTAGCTTTGCACGCCCCACCCGCGCAAATGCTTGACAGGGGGGGCCTCCTACAAGGACGTCAACTTGATCTTCGACAGCACCTCTAATACCAAGGTCGGAGAAAATGCTTAATGGATCTTCCAATATAATGTCGCGGGCAGCATAATGCCTTTCCGTGTGCATCCCAATACTACGAGTTGCAAAATTGGCCCCATGTGAAGCCGCGGCCCGTTCATCAATCTCTACGAAAGCAACAGGTAAAAAACCTGCAGTAAGAAAACCAAGGGAGATTCCTCCACACCCGGCAAAAATATCCATGTATCGAATCTGGTGTCCAGCGCGAATGCGAGCTAGTTTTTCAAGGACAATTGACATAAATTACTCTTTACTTCCTTATTCACCCTGAAAAGATGGGACAGATTTATTTATTCATGCTGGGGTGGGGGGGCAAGTCTTGAACCCCTCCCCCTTCACGGCTTAATATGCGCATTCAGCCCAATTATCACCGGCTTACCGCCAACCTCGGCAGTGGTAATGTTCCCCCGTATGCTGGCAACCACGAGGTTTTCCCGGAGGCAGTGGAGCGCAGAAGGGTCAATGGAGCGCAGAAGGGTCAACCCTTGACCCGGGACAAATTCTTCGGCCGGCCCCCAAAGGCAAATCTCCCCAGCACACTCTTCCCTTCCCTAAAAACAAAAAAGCCGCACAAGCCTTTGATTCGGCTCGTAGCGACTTTCCGGCATTATGTTGGTAAACCATCCATCGCATCTCTTCCGCATAACGTCAAAACTGCCCCACTGTACATGAAACGAGGGGTGAGGTCAATTTTTCTAATGTTTTAAAACGGTGAACGGTGAACGGTGAACGGTGATGGGCAGGTGGAGCGAAGAACAGCACAAGCTATTTTTATTGCCACGGAATCAAGCAGCGAAACGGAGAACCTCCACCTCTACGTTTTTCTCCGTCATATCTATAATCTTGTCCACCCTCTCCATAACCTGGTCCTCGATCATATACTCGTTGCAGTTTCCGCACTGCATCACCGGAAGATCCTTGATGATAATAATGGAATGGGCTCCGGTCTTGAAAGGGAGATCGGTTGTCACGCTCTCAAACTCACCGCCACAGTTGTGACACTTCATGGCTTTCTCCTCGTCTTGCCGTCTTCTTCCCACTTGTCGGGAGATGGCCGGTAAGCTGTTATTATCCTCACTGCATCGCTTTCGCTGTCCAGTGCAAAAAGCACATGCAACACCATATCTTCATGCCTTGCATAGATAAGGCAACACTTCCGGCTTCTTTACTGGTTCGACTGAGTAGGTCCTCAAAGTGATCTTACCTTCTTTCCACTGCTTCAGTTCATCGAAGGCCTGCACCAATTCATCAAACAGACGAGGTTTCTTTTTTTCAGGCATTGTCCCATTCCTCCACGATCCTCTTCAGGAGCTTGATCTCAATGAGCGCTTCGTATATGCCGTGGGCGGTTTGTTTCATCGGGAGCCCGTCTGATATTGAGCAAGATATGACTCGATCACCGGTATATCTGCCTCGGCCCAGTCGAGCAAATGGAGTTCTTGAGGCGGCAGCCAGGTAATGGCGGCGTGTTCATGCAAGGTGATTTCGCCCGATTGGATGGCACAGACGAAGGGGTAAAGGGTGACGGTGAAGGTCGGATACTGGTGCGTGTTTGGCGAAAGCTCACGGCCGATGCTGATGCTGATGCCCATTTCCTCCATCAACTCGCGGCGTAGACACAGATCCGGCGATTCGCCCGGATCGATCTTGCCGCCCGGGAATTCCCACTTGAGTGGCATGCTCATGGTTGCGCTGCGCTGGGCGGCTAATACCATCCCCTCTTTTTCGATGATGGCACATGTTACATGAATATGCTTCATATACTGGTGCATCCATTTTCCTTAAACGAACATGCGGTCATCCCGCTCCCTATTCCCCGCTCTCCTTCACCCTGTAAACCGGCCCGTGAGCTTCGGTGTCCGTCCGGTCTAATTTAAAGACCAGACTTGGGTCCACGAAATACACGAAAGGCACGAAAGGAATCAATTTGAAGGCGAGAAGTCAGTGAAACATTCCAATTTCGTCTCGTTCGTGTGGTTCGTGGACATTTTAGGGTGAAATCTTAGACTTGGGTCCACGAAATACACGGAAAGGCACGAAAGGAATCAATTTGAAGGCGAGAAGTCAGTGAAACATTCCAATTTTCGTGTCGTTCGTGTGGTTCGTGGATATTTTAGGGTGAAATCTTAGACTTGGGTCCACGAAATACACGAAATACACGAAAAGGAATCATAGGACAATTCTTTCAACCACTGCTTTTTGATGGTGCCCAAAATTTACGAGAAGTCCGAGCCTGATACCGGTGGACTTCAGATAATTCAACACCTGGGAGCGATGTTCGCCGGTAAGTTCACGCAACGCTTTCAATTCAACGATAATTTTTCCATAACAGATCAAATCCGGCTTGTAAAACTGCT
Source organism: Geobacteraceae bacterium (assembly GCA_023701365.1). Lineage (GTDB taxonomy): Bacteria > Desulfobacterota > Desulfuromonadia > Geobacterales > Geobacteraceae > JAMPXD01. The sequence continues at coordinate 22,615 of JAMPXD010000020.1, read as the reverse complement.
TCAATTCCTCGCCCTTGTAAAACAATCTAAGCTCCTGCTGGGAGATGAAGGGGATTCCTCTCCTCCAGAGCTCCTTTTCAAGGCATTCCTGATAGACCGCTTCAAGAAAACCGCAGCCCATTTCGCGGTAGACCTCAAAGACAGCTCCCTGAATGGCGTAGCATTCATCCCTGAACAATAACTTGTTTTCCATTTTCGTGTCTTTCGTGTTTTTCGTGGACAGGGTTCGGAGAAAGGAGTTCCTTCAGGCCGCTTCCTTTATTCCTGGAGCTGCAACATCAGGGAACGCGTTCGTAATTTCAAATTATGCTGACTGCTGACTGCCGGTTATCCCCTTGTCACTGTCAGCCCCGGTATTGCATCGAAATGACCGTCAATCGTCAATACTGACAGTTCGTGTTCAAGGGCAAGTGTGGCGATGACTAGATCGGAAAGGGGCAGGGTATGCCCGTTCTTGCGCAGCTCAGCAGAGAGATGGCCCGCCTTGATCCAGAGCTCGGCCGACATCTCAAGGTGCGTAACTGCCTGCAGGGCGTTAAGAACGAGTTTTTCTTCATTTGAACTTTTGATCCCCTGGATAAGCTCGTAGAGTATCACGCCGCAGGTGGCCACCTCCCCCTGTAGCAGTTCATGTTCAAGCGCCTGTGCCATCGGCGTCGGCTTCCCCCTGAAAAAATCGATCCAGGCGCATGTGTCCGGCAGGAGCCTTTCAGGAGTCATAGCGCTCCCGCTCCTCGGCGGCCTTCAATTCCGCATCCTCCTCCTCTTTCCAGTCATAGTCAATATGCACCTTGCCGCGCAACGCCAGCAGGTCTTCCATCTTCTTGCGCCGCACGTACTCTTCCATGACTGTTACGATGGCGCCGGTCTTTGATTTTTGCCCGGAAAGCCTCTGCACTTCTTCTATGAGTTTGTCAGGTATGTTCAGAGTTGCACGCATATATGGCACCTCCATGAGATGTTTTAAGTATATGCCGATTTAATCGCCTTGGGCAAGAAAAATAGTTTTTCCGGGGCTCGGGAGCAGGGCTGGAGGGTTCAGGGTGGCCTTTCCCCTGAACGGGATTTTGGAGCTGAAAGATGTCTCAGATCTGCCGGTTGTCGATCACCCGGGCAGCCTTCCCCTCGTGCCGGGGGATGCTGTTCGGCTCCACCAGCCTGACGGTCGCCCCTACCCCGAGCACCGACTCGATCCGCTTCTCGACCTTTTCCAGAAAAGCCCGCTGCAGCTTCATCTCGTCGAAGAAGATGTTCTCGGTCACCTCGATCCGCACCTCGAGCTGGTCCATCGCCCCTTCGCGGCTCACCACCAGCTGGTAGTGCGGCTCGCACCCCTCGATGGCCACCAGCACCTCTTCGATCTGGGACGGGAAGACGTTCACCCCCTTGATGATCAGCATGTCGTCGGAGCGGCCCATGGTCTTCCGCATCCGCACCAGGGTCCTGCCGCAGGCGCAGGGGGAGTAATCGAGGCTGGTGATGTCCCTGGTCCGGTAGCGGATCATCGGGAACGCCTCCTTGGTGAGGGTCGTCAGCACCAGCTCCCCGACGCTGCAGGGGGGGAGGACCTCGCCGCTGTCCGGATCGATGATCTCGGGGAGGAAGGCGTCCTCGAACAGGTGCATCCCGCATTTGTGCCGGCATTCGCCGGCCACGCCGGGACCGATGATCTCCGACAGGCCGTAGTTGTCGGTGGCGCTGATGGCCAGCCTGGTCTCGATCTCCCGGCGCATCGCCTCGGACCAGGGCTCGCCGCCGAACAGCCCGACCTTGAGGGAGAGCCCCTTCGGGTCGACCCCCAACCGCTCCATCCGGTCCGCCAGGGTTACCGCGTAGCCCGGGGTGCTGACCAGGACGGTGCTCCGGTAGTCCTGCATGATCATGATCTGCCGCTCGGTGTTGCCGGCGCTCATCGGGATCACCGAGGCGCCGATGGTCTCGGCGCCGTAATGGAGGCCGAAGGCGCCGGTGAACATGCCGTAGCCGAAGGCGATCTGGACCACGTCGTCGTGGGTCACGCCGGCGGAGGTCATGAACCGGGCCACCAGGTTGGACCAGGTCCTGATGTCGTTCCTGGTGTAACCGACCACGGTCGGCTTGCCGGTGGTGCCGGAGGAGGAATGGATCCGGACCACCTCCCGCAGCGGCACCGCGAACATCCCGTAGGGATAGTTGAGGCGCAGGTCTTCCTTGGTGGTGAAAGGGAGCCTGGTCAGGTCCGCCAGGGACTGGACGTCCTCCGGGTCTATCCCCAGCTCGTTGAACTTGTTGCGGTAGCAGGTGACGTTCTTGTGCGCCCGGTTGAGGGTGGCCTGGAGCCGCTCCAGCTGCAGTTGCTCCAGCTCCTCCCGCGGCATGCATTCGTGTGTGGCGTCCCAGATTTCCATAAAAAACCTCTGATGGGCTAAAGGCTAAGGGCAAAAGGCGAAAGGGGAAAAACAGAATATTCCATTTGCCTTTAGCCCTTCGCCATTAGCCAGTTTCATCTTTCCCATATTTCCTTCTTCTCCTTGCCGAGATAGGCCCGCTGAACTTCCTTGTTTTCCAGCAGCTCGGATGCCACTCCTTCTAGTATCACTTTACCTGTTTCCATGACGTAGCCGCGGTCGGCCATCTTCAGGGCCGCCTTGGCGTTCTGCTCCACCAGCAGGACGGTGGTGCCGCTCTCCTGGCGGAGGGTCTCGATGACCCGGAAGATCTCCTGCACGATCAGGGGCGCAAGACCCATGGATGGCTCGTCGAGCAGCAGCAGCCTGGGCCTTGCCATCAGGGCGCGGCCGATGGCGAGCATCTGCTGCTCCCCCCCGGAAAGGGTGCCGGCCATCTGGCCGCGTCTCTCCAGAAGCCGGGGGAACAGCTGGTAGACCTTTTCCAGGTCCTTTTTTATCGCCCCCCTCCCCTCCCTGCTCCGGTAGCGCAGGTAGGCGCCCAGTTCGAGGTTGTCCTCCACCGAGAGCGGCTTGAAGACCTGTCTCCCCTCCGGGACCTGGCAGATGCCGAGCTTGACGATCCGGTCCGGGGGAAGGGCCTCGATCCTCGCCCCCTCGAAGAGGATCTCGCCGCTGCCGGCAGGGGTGAGCGCCGACAGGGTGTTGAGGATGGTGGTCTTGCCCGCCCCGTTGGCGCCGAGCAGGGTCACGATCTCTCCGGCATTGAGGTGCAGCGAGACGTTTTTCAGCGCATGCACCTTGCCGTAGTATGTATTTATGTTCTTTATCTTTAACATATCCGCTCTTGCACTTTGCACTTTGCAATTTGCAATTGTCTTCTAACCTTCCCCCAGATAGGCGGCGATGACCGCCGGGTTTTCCTGGATCTCCCGCGGCGTCCCCTCCGCCAGCTTCCGCCCGAGGTTGAGCACCAGGATCCGGTCGCAGACGTCCATCACCAGCTCCATGTCGTGCTCCACCAGGACCACGGTGATCCCGCGGTCGCGGATCTTCCTGATCAGGAGCGCCAGCTCCAGGGTCTCCCTGCCGTTGAGGCCGGCGGCGGGCTCGTCCATGAAGATGATCTGCGGCTCCTGGGCGAGGGCCCGGGCGATCTCCAGGAGCCGCCCCTTGCCGAACGGCAGGTTCGCCGCAGTGGTCCCGGCCAGCTCCTCGATGCCGCAGAACTGGAGCCAGACCTGGGCGGAGTCGCGGATGCGGCGCTCCTCGCTGATCTGCCAGGGGAACTTGAAGGCGCAGGAGACGATGCCGCAGCGGCTCTTGGTATGGAGGCCGACCATGACGTTCTCCAGCACGGTCATCTGGCCGAACAGCTCGATGTTCTGGAAGGTCCGGACCATGCCGCGGGTCGCCAGCTTCTCCGGGGGGAGGCGGGTGATGTTGCGGTCGTCCAGGGAGATGGTGCCGGCAGTCGGGGTGTAGATGCCGCTGATGATGTTGAACAGGGTGGTCTTGCCGGCGCCGTTCGGGCCGATGACGCCGGTGATGTCGTTGCGGTTGATGGTGAAGGTGACATCGTCTAGGGCCGTGAGGCCACCGAATACCTGGGTAATCCCCCTGATGGCGAGCATGTTCAGCCCCTCTCCTGTTTCTTCGGCAGAATGGCGGCCAAGACGGCCGGGATGCCCCGGACCAGGCCGCCCGGCATAAACATGGTGGCCAGGATCAGGATCAGGCCGTAGATGATGATGTCGTAATCCTGGAAGGCGCGGAGCATCTCGGGAAGGAGGGTGAGGAGCGCCGCGCCGAGGAGCGAGCCGTAGACGCTCCCCAGTCCGCCGATGATCACCATGGTGACCAGCTCGACCGAGAAATGGAAGCCGAAGGAGGCCGGGGCGACGAAGGTCATGACATGGGCGTAGAGGCTGCCGGCCAGGGCGGAGATGAAGGCCGACAGGGCGAATATCTGCACCTTGAGGAGCCGGACATTGACCCCCATGACCCGGGCCGCCACTTCTGAATCGTGAATGGCCCGGAGCGCCCGGCCGATCCGGGAGCGGGACAGGTTGACGGCCAGCAGGATGACGACCAGAGTGAAGCTCCAGACGAGGTAATAGTTCTTCACGTCGTCGTCGAAGACCAGCGCGCCGATGCTCAGGTTCGGAACCCCGGAAAAGCCGGAGGGGCCGCCGGTGATGTCGACCGCCTCGTTGAAGAAGATGTAGATGATGATGCCGAGGCCGAGGGTCGCCATGGCCAGGTAATGCCCCTTCAGCTTCAGGACCGGGAAGCCGATCAGGAAGGCGAGCGCCGACACCGCCAGGGCGGCGATCAGCATGACGAGCCACGGGTTGACCTGGTGGGTTGCGGTAAGGATGGCCGAGATGTAGGCGCCCAGGCCGAAGAAGCCGGCGTGGCCGAGGGATATCTGGCCGGCGAAGCCGAGCAGGAGATTGAGGGCGACCACCAGCAGGGTGTTGATGCCGACGAAGACCAGGACGTTCATCAGGTAGCCGCCGGAGAAATAGAGCGGCGCCAGGAGCGCCACCGCGACCAGCAGTGCGTATTTGACCGGTTCGCGCTTCATGGCGTCACACCCGCTCGGAATCGGCCCGCTTGAAGATACCCTGGGGCCGGATGAAGAGTATCAGCAGAAGAATGACGAAGGCCACGGCGTCCTTGTAGCCGGAGGAAATGAGCCCCGCCCCCAGTGATTCGAGGATGCCGAGGATGATCCCGCCGAACACGGTGCCGAGTCCGCTGCTCATGCCGCCGATGATGGCGGCGCAGAACCCCTTGAGGCCGAGCATGATCCCGACGTCGTAGGAGGTCATGGTGAGGGGGGCGATGATGAAACCGGCCATGGAACCCATGGCGGAGCTGATGATGAAGGAAAAGAGGACCATTCGCCTGACGTCGATGCCGATCAGGCTGGCGGCCCGCGGGTTGAAGGCGCAGGCCCGCATCGCCTTGCCGCTGATGGTGTAGTTGAAGAAGACCTTGCTGACAATGATCACCAGGGTGGTGATCCCGAAGATCCAGAGGTGCTGCGGCAGGAGCGAGGCATTGCCGAGCTGGATCGGCTCTTCGCCGGAGAACCCGGGGATGGCATGGGTATCCTTGCCCCAGACGAGCATGGCCAGGCCGCGGATCAGGATGCTGCCGCCGATGGTGATGATGACCAGGTTGAGGGGGGTCGGTTTCCTGATGGGGCGGATGGCGAGCCGCTCGAACAGCACCCCGACAACAGTGGTGATGGCCACGGCGCCGACCAGGGCTGCCGGGAGGGGGAGGTGGAGCGATGTCAGGAAAAACATCGTCACCATCCCCCCCAGCATGACGAACTCACCCTGGGCGAAATTGATGATCCCGGTGGAGTTATAGATGATGGAAAAACCGAGGCCGATGAGGGCATAAATGGCTCCCGTCGCGAATCCGGACAGGAGAAACTGGATAATTTGGTCAGACAGATTCATCAATATCTCTGGTTAGCTATTTGACGAGGACCCAGTCCTTGTTCTTGATTTCCACGAGGACGAAGGCATCCTTGGTCAGGCCGGCATGGTCGCGGGGTGAGAAGCTGAAGGTCCCGCCGATCCCGGCGAAGTTCCTGGTTTTCTCCAGCTCGGCGGCGATGGCGGCCGGCGCATCCCCGCCCCGCTCGATGGCCTGCCGCAGGAGCATGGTCGCATCCCAGGCATGCCCGCCGAAATGGTCTCCCTCGGCCTTGAAGTGGCCCTGGTAGTCCTTGACGAAGGCCATCAGGGACTGCTTCTGCTTGTCTTTCTTCGGCAGGAGGTCGGCCACCAGCACCTTGCCGGAGGGGAGGATTATCCCCTCGGCGGCGTCGCCGGCCAGGTCGATGAACTTCCGCGAAGAGACCCCGTGGCTCATGAACAGCGGCAGCTTGAGCCCCAGTTGCCTGGCGTTCTTGGCGATCACCGCCGGCCCCGGATTGGTCCCCCAGCAGATGACCGCCTGGGCCTGGGAGCCGCGGATCTTGGTCAGCTGGGCGGTCATGTCGGTATCCTTGGGCGCATAGGTGTCGTCCACCACGATCTGCATGCCGAAGTTCGCCGCCTGGGCCTTGAGCTGCTCCCGGCCCGAGGAGCCGAACCCGTCGGAGACGGTAAGAACCGCCACCCTGGTCATCTTCTTCTTTTTCAGGTACTCGTAGATCCTGGCCACCGCCAGGGAGTCGTTCTGGGCGGTCTTGAAGACGAATTTCCTGACCGGATCGGTGATCTTGCTGCCGGCGGCGCAGGAAATCAGCGGAATGCCCGCCTTCTCGGCGTCGTCGAGGATCGCCATGGTCTCGCCGGTGGTGCTCGGGCCGACGATGGCCGACACCTTGTCGTTCTTGATCAGTTTGTTGACCAGCTGCTTCGCCTTGGTAGCATCCCCCTGGGTGTCGTAGGTGATCAGTTCCACCTTGCGCCCCTTGATGCCCCCCTTGGCGTTGATCTCGTCAACCACCATCTGGGCGGTGTTACGCTCCGGCTCCCCCAGGAACGAGGCGGGACCGGTTATCGCGAAAAGGGCGCCGATCCGGATCGGCGCCTGTGCGGCAAGGGCGGGGACGAGCCCCGCCACCAGCAGGAGGGCGATGGCAAGAAGAGCTATGCGTTTCATGGCTGACTCCGTAATAGAATTTATTTTTGGGCTATTTCCCAATCACCCTTGCTGACCCGCACCATGACGAAGGAGGAGAGATCGAGGCCGTTATGGTCTTTTTCCGACATGGTGTAGACACCCGAGATGCTCACCAGCTTCTTCACCTGCTCGATGCCGCTGCGGATCTTGTCCGGGGTGACGCCGCTCTTCCTGACCGCCTCGGCGATCAGCAGGAAGGCGTCGTAGGCATAGCCGCCGAAGGTGGAGGCCTCGACGCCGTACTCCTTCCGGTAATCCCTGTCGTAGCCGCTCAGGATCTTGTACTGGGGATCGTTCTTCTTCAGCTTGTCGTAGACGGTCAGCTTGCCGGCCGGGAGCATCACCCCCTCGGCCGCATCGGCGCCGGCGAGCTCGATGAACTTCTTCGAGGCGACCCCGTGGCTCTGGTAGAGGGGGATCTTGATGCCGAGCTGCTTGACGTTCTTGGTGATGACCGCCGGACCGGGATTGGTGCCCCAGCAGATGATGGCGTCCGGCTTCGCCCCCTTGATCTTGGTCAGCTGGGCGGTCATGTCGGTGTCCTTGGGGCCGTAGACCTCGTCGGCCACGATCTTGAAGCCTTTCTGGGCGGCGAGGGCCTTGAGCTGTTCCCGTCCCGAGGAGCCGAAACCGTCCGACACCGTCAGCAGGGCGATGCTCTTCTGCTTCTGTTGAGCCATGTAGTTGAGGATCTTCTCCCCTGCCACCTGGTCGTTGGCCGGGGTCTTGAAGACCCACTTCTTCACCGGATCGATGATCTTGATCCCCGCGGCGCAGGAAACCAGCGGGATCCCCGCCTTCTCCGCATCGTCGATGATCGCCATGGTCTCACCGGTGGTGCTGGGACCGACGATGACCGCTACCTTGTCGTTCTTGATCAGCTTGTTGGCGAGCTGCTTGGCCTTGGTGACATCCCCCTGGGTGTCGTAGACGATCAGTTCCACCTTGTTCTTGTTGATCCCCCCCTTGCTGTTGATATCCTTCACCAGCATTTCCAGGGTGTTCTTCTCCGGCTCGCCGAGAAAAGAGGCAGGACCGGTAACGGCAAACAGGGCGCCGATCCGCAGCGTCTCTGCCAGTGCCGTGCCGGCAGTCAGCACAACCAGACAGGCAATCAGTGCAGCGATAAGACGTTTCATACGTGTTCCCTCCTTGTGTAATTAATTACATGCTATAGAGGCGCTCCCCTTCGAGGATGTTGACCCCGCTTCCCTGCAGGACCGCCACGGCCTTGTCGGTCTCGTCGAAACGGAAGATGATCACCGCGTTCTCGCCGCACCGCTCCACGAATGCATACATGTATTCGACGTTGATCGCCTCCCGGTCCAGGGCCTGGAGGATCTCGGAGAGCCCACCCGGCCGGTCCGGGACCTCGACCGCCACCACCTCGGTCTTGCTGACGGTGAACCCCTTTTCCTTCAGGACCTTGTTGGCCGTTTCCCCGTCATTGACGATCAGCCTGAGGATGCCGAAATCGCTGGTGTCGGCCAGGGAGAGGGCGCGGATGTTGACGCCGGCCGCGCCGAGGATGCGGGCGATCTCGGCCAGGCGCCCCGATTTGTTTTCTATGAACACGGAAATCTGTTCGACTTTCATGGTAACCTCCCCGTAGGGGCGATCCTTGTGATCGCCCATCATTTGGGCGAATACGAGATTCGCCCCTACAATTTCCGGTTGTCGATCACCCGTTTCGCCTTCCCTTCGCTGCGGGCAATGGTGCGCGGCTCGACCAGCCGGGCCTTGCAGGTGACCCCCAGGGTCTCCTTGATCTCCTTCTCGATCGTTCGGGCGAGGGCCTGGAGGTGCTTGACCTCGTCGGAAAAGAGCCGCTCATCGACCTCCACCTGCACCTCGAGGGTGTCGAGATTTTCCTGGCGGTCCACGATCAGCAGATAGTGGGGCTCGACCCCCTCTATCCCCATCAGGATCGATTCAATCTGCGATGGGAAGACGTTGACGCCGCGGATGATCAGCATGTCGTCGCTGCGCCCGCTCATCCGGGCGATCCTGGCGTGGCTCCGGCCGCAGGCGCAGGGCTCGCGGGTGATGCTGGTGATGTCCCTGGTCCGGTAGCGGATCAGGGGTATCCCCTCCTTGCTGATGGTGGTGATCACCAGCTCCCCCCTCTCCCCTGGCGGCAGCAGCTCGCCGGTGTCCGGATCGATGATCTCGGGGATGAAGTGGTCCTCCCAGATGTGCAGCCCCTTCTTCGCCTCGCGGCACTCGATGGCCACCCCCGGCCCCATTATCTCCGACAGGCCGTAGATGTCGATGGCGCACAGGTTCAGTTTCGCCTCGATCTCGGTGCGCATCTCCTCCGACCACGGTTCGGCGCCGAAAATCCCGACGTGGAGGTTCAGCTTGCGGAAATCGACCCCGTCCTCCCTTGCCGCCTCCGCCATGAACAGGGAGTAGGAGGGGGTGCAGGTGAGGACCGTGGAGCCGAAGTCCTGCATGATCATGATCTGTTTCCTGGTGTTCCCCCCGGACATCGGGATCACCGAGGCGCCGAGCCGTTCGGCGCCGTAGTGAGCGCCGAGGCCGCCGGTAAAGAGACCGTAGCCGTAAGCGTTGTGGATGATGTCCCCTTTGTGGACCCCGGCCGCCACGAAGGAGCGGGCCATCAGCTCGGACCAGGTGTCGATGTCCTTCCTGGTGTAGCCGACCACGGTCGGCTTGCCGGTCGTCCCCGAAGAGGCGTGGATCCGGACGATCTCTTCCATGGGGGCGGCGAACAGGCCATAGGGGTAGCTGTCGCGCATGTCCTGCTTGTAGGTGAAGGGGAGCTTCTGCAGGTCTTCCAGACCCCTGACATCGTCGGGGGCGATCCCCGCCCTGTCGAAGGAGTCCCGGTAGAAGGGGACGTTGGCGTAGACCCGCGCCAGGGTGTTCTTCAGGCGTTTGAGCTGGAGCGCCTCAAGGGCGGGGCGCGGCAGGGTCTCGAATTCCTCGTTGTAGAACATGGTTAGACCTCTAAGTAGTCTTAAAGTACTTTCACACCCATCCCCACCCCAACCCTCCCCTTGAAGGGGAGGGAGTTTTATGAACGTTCCTCCCCCTTCAAGGGGGAGGTCAGGAGGGGGATGGGGTTAAGTTCCGGCCGGCCAGAAACGCCCGCCTGTTCACCTCGAACGCCCTGGCGGGGACCATCTTCACCAGGGCCCTGAGCCAGTACTCCTCCGGGATGTCGAGCCGTTTCGACACCGCCCCGAGGAGGACGGTATTGGCGGCGCGCGGGTTGCCCGCCGCGGTGGCGAGCCCCAGGCCGTCCACCAGCAGGAAGTCGGGGAAGCGGGTGCCTATCTGCTGCGCCAGTCCCCGGGGGTACTCCTCCTGGCCGCTCAGGACAGCCGGCGGGGGGATGCAGAGGTCGTTGGCGATGACGCTCGCCCCCTCTTTCAGGAGCGGGAGGTAGCGGCAGGTCTCCAGCATCTCGAAGCCGAACAGGATGTCCCCCTCCCCTTCCGGGACGATCGGCGAGAATACCTCCCTGCCGTAGCGCACATGGGACACCACGCTGCCGCCCCGCTGGGACATGCCGTGGATCTCGCTCTTTTTCACGTCGAATCCGGCGAGCATGAAGGTCTCGGCGAGGACCTCCGATGCCAGGAGGATACCCTGCCCCCCGACGCCGACCAGGAGTATGTTTTTTACCGCGCCGCTCATTTGCCCCTCCCGATCGCCCCGGCCTTGCACAGCTGGCGGCAGACGTCGCAGCCGGTGCAGAGGAGCATGTCGATAACTGCCTTCCCCTTCCGGCCTTCGGCAGGTTCCCAGACGATGGCCGGACAGCCGATCTTCAGGCAGGCCCGGCAGCCGCTGCATTTCTCCGCGAAGACCGTGAGGACGGGGCCCTTCTCGAAAACCCCCTCCCGCTTCACCAGGACGCAGGGGCGGTCGGTGACGATCACGGACGGCTCGGGGCGGTTCATCTCCTCTTCCAGGGCCTTCCTGGTCGCCTCCAGGTCATAGGGGTCGACGGTCCGGACGTTCCTCACCCCGAGCACCCTGCAGAGCTCGGGGATATCGACCCGGTAGGCGGGCTGGTCCGTCAGGGTGAAGCCGGAGGCGGGGTTTTCCTGCCTGCCGGTCATGGCGGTGATCCGGTTGTCGAGGATCACCACGGTTGCCGGGGCGTTGTTCCAGACCATGTCCATCAGGCCGGCCACGCCGGTATGGAGGAAGGTGGAGTCGCCGATCACCGCCACCACCTGCTTTCTCTCCTCCGCGGCGACCACCTTGACCACGCCGGTGGCGTTGCCGATGCTCGCCCCCATGCAGATGCAGGTGTCCATCGCCGACAGGGGCGGCATGAAGCCGAGGGTATAGCAGCCGATGTCACCGGTGACGTAGGCCTTGAGCTGGTTGAGGGCGAAGAAGACACCCCGGTGCGGGCAGCCGGGACACATGCTGGGGGGGCGTGATGGCAGGGGCAATCCTTGTGATTGCCCTTCTTGGGCGAACACGAGATTCGCCCCTACGACACTTGCCTTGGCAAACGCATTACGGATAATCCCGGGGGTCAGTTCGCCGCAGATGGGGAGGATCTCCTTGCCGATCGCCTCGATCCCGGCAGCCCGGACCTGCTCTTCGATGAACGGATCGAGCTCCTCGACCACGTACAGGGTCTGCACTCGCGCGGCGAACTCGCGGATAAGATCGAACGGGAGCGGATGGACCATCCCGAGTTTGAGGGTCGATGCCTCGGGAAGGACCTCCCGCACGTACTGGTAGGCGACGCCGGAGGTGATGATGCCGACCTCGCTGCCGCGCAGCTCCATCCGGTTGATGTCCATGGTCGCGCCGTACGCGGAGAGCTTGCTGATCCGCTCCTCCACCAGCGGGTGGCGCACCCGGGCGTTGCCCGGCAGCATGACCAGCTTGGCGGCGTTCCTGACCAGTTTTGGCGCGGGGAGCCCGGCGACGGGATCGTTCAGGGGGACTATCGACTTGCTGTGGGAGATGCGGGTGGTGGTCCGGAGCAGCACCGGGGTATCGAACCGCTCGGAGAGCTCGAAGGCGAGCCGGGTGAACTCCTTGCATTCCCGGGAGTCGGCCGGCTCCAGCATGGGCACCTTGGCGAACTTTGCGTAGTTGCGGTTGTCCTGCTCGTTCTGGGAGGAATGCATCTCCGGGTCATCGGCGGTCACCAGCACCAGCCCGCCGCCGACACCGGTGTAGGAGAGGGTGAAGAGCGGGTCGGCGGCGACGTTGACCCCGACGTGCTTCATGGTGACCAGGGCGCGGGCCCCGCCAAAGGAAGCGCCGATCCCCACCTCCAGCGCCACCTTTTCGTTGGGCGCCCAAGAGGAGTCGATCTCCTTGTAGCGGGTGATGTTTTCCAGGATTTCCGTGGAAGGGGTGCCGGGATAGGCGGTGGCCACCTTCACCCCTGCCTCGAAGGCGCCGCGGGCGATGGCTTCATTGCCGGAAAGAATTTCCTTCATTGGATCTCTTTCTTTGTCTCGATTGGGTTAGCCGAACGGGTCGTATGTGTGCTGCGGAAGATTGAAAAATATACAAATTCTGGCAAGTTATGTCAACCTTCTTTGTGATGAGGGGTTCCTCACCATTGACCGGCTGAATTTGTCCTTCAAACCGTCAGCAGGAGCCCCTCCAGGAGGCCGAAATCGCTCACCTTCAGCTGCTCGAAGCCGAACATCTCCATGGTCCCCAAGGTGATCAGGATGCCGGCGATTATCAGGTCCTCCCTCCCCTTTTCCAGGCCGGGGACCAGCAGCCGCTCCTCAGGGGTGAGGGGGAGCAGGGTGGCGAGAATTTCCCTGACCTCCCCGAGCGGCACCGTATAGTTGTTGACCCGGCGATAGTCGTAGTCGGTCATCCTCATGCTGATCGCCGCCAGGGTCGTGGCGGTGCCGGCGGTGCCGACCAGGGTCGCGCCATCGACGAATTCGAGGAGCCCCTCTTTTTCCAGCTTCGTTCTCAGCAGCCGCAGCTCCCGGGAAACCTTATCCGCCATCGCCGCCTGGTCCCTCTTCCCCTCGGTCAGCCGGACCACCCCGAGCGGCAGGCTGTCGGTGAAGAGCGGTTCCCCCTGGCGGGCGAGGGTGTACTCGGTGCTGCCGCCACCGACGTCGAAGACCAGCAGGTCGCCCCGGCCGTCGTCGATGCCGGCGAGGACACCGGCCAGGGTCAAGAGCCCCTCCTCCCTGCTGTCGATGACCTCCAGCCTGATCCCGGTCTCCCGCAGGATGTCGGCGCAGAACGCGGCCCCGTTGACCGCATCGCGGACCGCACTGGTGGCCACTGCCCGCACCATGGCCACGCCATGCCGCTCCATCTCCCCGGCAAAATCCTTCAGGGCCGTGATGCTTCTCAGCCTCGCCTCCGCGGATATCCCGGACTCCCTGGTGAAGCCGCCGCCGAGCCTGGTGATCCATCTCTTCAGGAGCAGCGGGGTGATGCTGCCGGCAGGCCCGCTGTGGCCGATGAGGAGGCGGGCGGTGTTGGTTCCCAGATCAATTGCCGCTTTCGGACGGTGCATGGAGGAGCTCCCCTTCCGTTTCCAGGATTGTGATGGAATAGTCCGCTATCTTTCCGAACGCGGAGATCATGTCGCTGTACGCCACCCCTGCCGCCACCGTGCATTTCCCGCCGGTCAGCCGCTTCATGTGGTTGTTGAGCATCAGTTCCTGCATCTCGCTGACCGCCTCTCTGCAGGTCAGGGCCGGTTGCAGCTCGCCGGCCGCCTCTTCGGTTACGGCCTCCGTTGCCAGCCGCACCAGTTCTCCCACCCTGGCGGCCAGGGCCTTGAGCTCCGTCATGGCGGCGCCGGAATAGGAAATCTTGTCCTCCTTCTTGCGCCGCAGCAGGTCGAGGATGGCCTCGTTCTGGTCCCCCAGATGCTTCAGGTTGTTCACCAGGTGGAGCATGACCGGAATCCCCATGGCGTTGCCGGCGCCCACCCCCTGCCGGGAAAGCAGCACCAGGAAGGTCGCTATTTCCCGCTGGAGTACGTCCAGCGCCTCTTTCTGCCGCTGGATCCGGGCCGACCTTTTTGCGTCGTACCTGTTGAACTGCTCGACCACCTCGTCGTACATCAGCCGGGTGATGCCCGCCATCCGCCGCAATTCGTTCTTCGCCTGCAGCAGGGCGATGGTCGGGGTGTTGATGACCCTCACGTCGATATGAATGGGGCGGGGCTCTATATCGAGTCCCCCCTTCCGCCCCGGCATGATGACCGGCGCGGTCCGGGCCAGAAAGCCCAGCAGGGGGAGAAAGACCAGGACCGCAAGGAGATTGAAGATGGTATGGGCGTTGGCCAGGTGGCGGGCGACGTACGGCTTGGTGGCGGCAGCGGTGGTGAGCGCCGGGAAGTTCGCCACGGTGAGCCCCGCCTCACCGGGTGAGAACAGCTGGACCGCCTGCAGAAACAGGGGGAAGAACAGCAGGACCGCGGCGACGGCGAAGGCGTTGATGAGGAAATAGAGAAGGGCGGTCCGTTTTGCCGCCAGGGAGCCGTTGATGGAGGCGACGACGGCAACCAGCGAGGTCCCGAGCACTTCCCCCACCACCATGGCCGCCCCGGTCTCATAGCCGATCAGGCCGCTGCCGGTCATGGCGATCACCACCCCTGTGGCGGCGCTGCTGGACTGGATCAGAAAGGTCAGGAAAGCGCCGAGCAGGGCGGCCGACACCCGCCAGGAAAGGAACCGGTTGTGCAGCCCCCGCAACAGGTCGTTCTGGCTGATGGGGGAAAAACCGGCCTCCATTATCTGCAGGCCGAGAAAAACGAGCCCGCCCCCGAGGAGGAGGTTGCCCAGATAGACCAGTCTCCTCTTCTTGCTGAAAAAGGTGAGCAGGACCCCGAGAAAAATGGCGGGCAGGGCCAGCAGGGAAACCTTGAAGGCGATGAACTGGATGGCGAGGGTGGCGCCGAGCCCTGTGCCGAGCAGGACCCCCAGGGCCTGATAGATGGAGATCAGCCCGGCGTTGACAAAACCGATCACCAGAATGGAGGCGGCGCTGCTGGATTGGAGCAGGGAGGCGAGGCAACTCCCCATGAGAGCGGCGGTCAGGCGATTGCCGGTGACCTTTTCCAGGGAGCGCCGCAGCCGCTCGCCCGCCAGTTTCTGCAGCCCCTCCGACATCGACTTCATGCCGAGAATAAAGAGCCCAAGCCCCCCGAGCACTTCCCAAAGAAATATCAGAGGCATGAAATCTATGCTCCAGAGCTAAGGTAATACGGAGGCAATCAAACGGCAGCGGCGGCACTTGCTCCGCCCAATCGGGTCGCGGCAAGCAGCGCCCCGCCATCAGGAAAGATGTCGAATCAGTGGCCTACCCTCTCCCTGAGGTCCTTGCCGACCTTGAAAAAGGGGAGTTTCTTCGGTTTGACCTCGATGGCTTCGCCGGTTTTCGGATTCCTGCCCGTGTATGCCTTGTAATCATTGACCACAAAACTGCCGAAGCCCCGGATCTCGATCCGTTCCCCGGTTCCCAGGGCTTCTGTCAGGGTGTCGAAGATGGCGGTGACAACCTCTTCCGCCTTTTTCAGCGACAGGCCGTACTTTACCGCCAGCGTTTCTGAGAGTTCGGATTTGTTCATGGCAGCCATCCTCCGTTGAAGTGAATTGGCTAAATTATAGCATAAAAGATCAGCAGCACCCCTTTAAATAGCGTTTTGCCAGGTAGAGGGCTTCATCTGCGCGCCCCTGATTCTGCAACAGCGGCACGAGCCTCTCTGCCGCCGCCTTTGCCGCCGCCGGATATTCCAGGGCCTTGGTATAGCTGGACATTGCCTCGCCTTCGTTGCCCTGTCTCTGCTGGATGTCGCCGAGAAAAATAACAGCCTGCTCGGTCAGCAGTTGCCGCTCGATCATGTAGTTCAGCAGCGGAATAGCCTCCTCGAACCTTCCTGCATCGGCCAGCAGCTGGACCAGGCCGAGGCAGCACAACGGGTTCACGTCGTTCAGGGCGAGTGCCCGGCGCAGCAGCCGTTCGCATTCAGGAGGGTTGCCGTTTCGGAAAAGAAGCAGCGCCACCTCGTAGAGCAGGATGTCGTTCTCCCCTTCCTTGAGCAACTCCTGGTAAATCGCGAAGCCGTCCCGGTCATTGCCGTCATGGACCAGCAGGTAAGCGCGGGCGAACTTTTCGCCGAGATCGGCGTAACGCTCCGCCAGGCCGGCGGGCAGCGTCTGGACCAGCAGCTCGTAACGTTCCCGGGCCGGCAGGTGGCCGGCGGACAGATCTTCATCGGCGGGAGCCGCATCCGTGGCGCATCCGCCGCAGTGCGACTTCCCTTGCGGAGCATGGACCGGCGCGGCTGCCGGCGCGGACGCGCCGATCTTGCCGATCTGCTGTTCGGCCTTCCCCCTGATCCCCTGATCATCGGCAAACTCCAGCACCAGCCTGAGATGCTCGTCGGCCTTCGCAAGATCGCCCCGGGCCGCGGCATGCTCGGCTTCGGCGAGATTCAGGAGGGCCAGCCTGTTCCCGGTTTCGCTGATTCTCCCCCTGATCTGCGCCCCGGCGGCGCCGCCTTCGTCCGCCCCCATCTTCTCCAGGGCCTCCTGAAAGGCGTGCCGGGCATCGGCATAACGCTCCTCGCCGAAGTATTTCTCCCCCTTTTCCAGGTAATGGCGGTAATCCTTGCTGAACAGTTTCTTGAAAAACATGATTCCTCCGAATTCGGTTCTGGCGCTAGATTCAAATTCATTCCCGCATCGCCGCAGGTTCGAGCAGCGTCACGCTCTCGATGTGATAGGTCTGGGGGAACATGTCCACCGGCACGGACTTGACCACCTGGTAACCGTGCTTCCCCAGTATGCCGATGTCCCGGGCCAGGGTGGCCGGGTCACAGGAGATATAGATGATTTTCGCCGGTTTCACAAGCGGGATCTGCCGGACCAGCTCCGCCGCCCCGGTTCTCGGGGGGTCGAGCACCACCAGATCGAACCTCTCCCTCCCCTGCGCCAGCCCGGCCAGGGCCGAGGCCGCGTCGGAGCAGTGGAAAACTGCATTTGCCACCCCGTTCTGCTGGCAGTTGCGCCGGGCATCCCGCAGGGAGGGCTCGTAATCCTCCACGCCGACGACCTTTGCGGCGCAGTGGGCCAGGGGGATGGAGAAATTGCCGTTTCCGCAATAGAGGTCGAGCACCGTCTCCCTGCCGGTTAATGCGGCCCAGTCGAACACCGTGGCGATGAGGGCCAGGTTCTGCCGGTAGTTCACCTGGGAAAAACCCCCCGCGGAAAAGGTCAGGCGCCGCTCGGGAACTCCCGGGAGGAAATTGGCCGGGATCAGGTAGGAGAGCGCCCCGGGAGCGGCGATCTGCTGCATGGTCGCCTTGCGGCCGCTCTGGAGATGGAGCCCGGTTGCGGGGTCATGCCACCGCTGTGCCAGCCACCGGGCCGTTTCCTCATGGCGGCTGCCGATGTAGTGGAATACCAGCAGCGCCGCGTCGTCGTCGCCGATCGCTACGTCTATCTGGGGGACCTTGTCCGGCTCCGGGAAATGGGCCATGAGGCCGCCCAGTTCGGTGAACAGCCGGTTTATGGCGGGATCGGCAATGGCGCAGCGCCCGGGGAGATCCACCACGAAATGGGAGCCCCCTCGGTAAAAGCCGATGTGGAGCTCCCCGGCAATGAAGCGGAGCTTGAACTGGGTCCTCGCCCGGTATCCGTAAGGCCCGGGTGCGGCAACTATCGGCAGGAGCCGTTCCCGCGGCACGCGGCCGCAGCGCCAGAGCAGCTCGGCGAAGATCTCCTGCTTCGCCGCCAGTTGGGCGTCGTAGCTGAGGTGCTGCCAGTTGCAGCCGCCGCAGCTGCCGAACACCGGGCAGGGAGGAACAACCCTTTCCGGCGCCGGGGTGAGGAGCTCGCGCAGCTCCCCTTCCTGATAGGAGCGCTTCTCGGATTTGACCCGAATCCGCGCCGTGTCGCCGGGGGCGGTGAACGGGACAAAGCAGACCTTCCCGGCCAGATGCCCCAGGCCGGCTCCGCCGAAGGCCAGTTTTTCGATGTGGATTGTCTCTTCTTTCATGGGCGGGGGCATGGAGCCGGCACGCGCTGCAGCTTCCCCTTCCTTTTCTTCAGCTCGGCACTGACCAGTTTTTGCGGAAACCCCGGGGTGGCAAAGTAGGGAAGCGAATGCTTTTCAAAATCGGCCATGAGCCGCTCCAGCACCAGTTCTATCCCGGTCGAGGGGACCCCCATCTGCTCCACGCTGCGCCGGTAAACGACCTCGTCTCCCAGGAGCGCCCTGGCCTCGGCATACTCGTCCGCTTCCTTGAACAGAGCGGCTGTGACCGGCACCTTGCAGAGTATTTCCAGCTTGACATGGTAGTAATCGCCGAAGTAACGGCGGCTCTGATTGGAGAAGGAAATGGTGAGCCCGTTGGGGAGGGGGATATCCCTGATGAAATCGTCCATCTATAGAAAATAATATGGCGGCAGGTTTGTTGTAAAGGTTTTTCTCGGCATCAAGGGGAGAGGGCTGCGATGAAGCGCGAAACCAGGGCCTTCAGCGGGGCGTCGGCCTCTTCGGCGATATCGTAGCGGACCCGCACGACCGGCCGGGAAAGGGGCATCACCCGGTTCAGGTCGATCGGGGTGGCGCAAAGGACCAGGTCGCACGGGACCGCCTCTATGGTCCGGCGCAGCTCCTCGATCTGTTCCGGCCTATATCCCAGGGCCGGGAGGACCGGGCCGATATGGGGATAGGCCCTGAAAGCCTCGGCCAGGGAGCCGGTCGCATGGGGGCGGGGGTCGATGACCTGGCCGGCCCCGTATTGCCGGGCGGCGGCGAGGCCGGCGCCGCTTGCCATGTTGCCGTGGGTGATGGTCGGGCCGTCTTCGATGACCAGCACCCTCTTACCCCGGACCGCTGCTGGGTCGGCAACCGATACCGCCGAGGCGGTCCTGATCACCCTGGCGTGCGGGTTGACGGCGGCGACGGTCAGTTCCAGCTCCCTGATCTTTTCCGGGTCCGCGGCATTGGCCTTGTTGATGACGACCACCGCGGCCCGGCGCAGGTTGACCTCGCCGGGATAGTAGGAGACCTCGTCGCCGGGCCGGAGCGGGTCGGCCACCGTTATCTCCAGGTCGGGGCAAAGGAACGGGAAGTCGTTGTTGCCGCCGTCCCAGATGATGACCTCCCCCTCCCGTTCGGCGCGGCGGATGATTTTTCCGTAATCGACCCCGGCGTAGACCACCGCCCTCTCCTGCAACAACGGCTCGAACTCCTCCCGCTCCTCGATGGTGCAGCGCTGGAGGGCGAGGTCGTCGAAATTCTCGAACCGCTCCACCTCCTGCTCGGCCAGATTGCCGTAGGGCATGGGATGGCGGATGACGACCGGCCTTATTCCCTGCTCCCGCAGGATGCCGCAGAGATAGCGGGTCACCTCGCTCTTGCCGCAGCCGGTGCGCACCGCGCAGACCGCGATCACCGGTTTCGAGCTCTTCAGCATGGTGGCGTCGGGGCCCAGCAAGCGGAACTCGGCGCCGAGGGCGAGGACCCGGGAAGCCCTGTGCATCAGTTCGCCGTAGGCTATGTCGCTGTAGGCGAAGACGACCTGGTCCACCCGGTGTTTTCTGATGAGCAGTTCGAGCTCTGCCTCGGGATGAACCGGTATGCCCCGGGGGTAGAGGGTCCCGGCCAGGGAGGGGGGGTAGCGGCGATTGGCGATGTAGGGGATCTGGGCCGCGGTGAAGGCGACCACCTGGAATTCCGGTTTGTGGCGGAAGCAGACGTTGAAATTGTGAAAGTCCCGGCCGGCCGCCCCCATGATGATCACCCTGGTCCGCTTCATCGCAGGCTTTCCAGGGCCTTCGCGAAAATAGCCAGGGCCTGCTCCAGCTCCTCCTCCGCGGTGTTCAGGGGGGGGATGAAGCGGATCACGTTTCTCTCCGGGGCGCAGTTGATCAGGATCAGCCCCTGGCTGAGACAGAAATCGAGGACCTTGTTGCAGGCGGCGCCGTTAGGGTTCCCCTTGCCGTCGACGAACTCGATCCCGATCATGTAGCCGAAACCGCGCAGATCGCCGATCACCGGGTGCCTGCCGGCAAGCTCCCGTAGTCTTTCCATGACCCGGGCGCCGGCTGCGGCCGTTTTCTCCCGCAGCCCCTCCTCCGCAACCACGTCGATGGTGGCAAGCGCCGCGGCACAGGAAACCGGGTTCCCCCCGAAGGTGGTGCCGTGGGCCCCGGGCGCCCACCGGCTCATCAGCTCTTTTCCGGCGACTACCGCCGACAGGGGAAAGCCAGAGGCGATCCCCTTGGCCACCGTCATGATGTCGGGGGTCACGCCGTAATGGTCCGCGGCGAACCACTCGCCGGTGCGACCGAGCCCGGACTGCACCTCGTCGAAGACAAGGAGTATCCCGTGCTGATCGCAGAGCCTGCGCAACCCGGCGAGGAACCGGACGGGGGCCGGGACGTAACCCCCCTCCCCCAGCACCGGCTCGATGATGATGGCAGCCACCTCTTCCGGGGGAATCGTGCTCACCAGGATGCTTTCCAGGTGGCGGAGACAGTCGAGCTCGCACCGCTGCGGCGTTTGCGCGAACGGGCAGCGGTAGCAGTACGGATAGGGTGAGTGGTAGACCGACGGCAGCAGCGGATGGTATCTCTTCCGGTAGCGCGAGGCGCTGGTGGTGACCGACAGCGCCCCGAGGGTCCTGCCGTGGAAGGCGCCGGTAAAGGAGATGATCCCCTGGCGGCCGGTAGCATAGCGGGCGAGTTTCAGCGCCCCCTCCACCGCCTCGGCCCCGGAATTGCTGAAGAAGAGCATGTCGAGCCCCGCCGGGGTCACGGCGACCAGGCGCTGCGCCGCTTCCAGCGACACCTCGTTGTAGTAGACCCCGCCGGTATGGATGAACTCTTTCAGCTGCCTTTCGGCGGCGGCGACGACCCGGGGATGGCAATGGCCGACGTTCAGCACCGCCAGGCCGGAGGAGAAGTCCATATAGCTCTTGCCATCCGGAGATTCGACGTATATCCCGCGTCCTCTCGCTATGGTGACGGGGTAGTAGAGGTGGAGTGCCGGAGTGATGACCTCGGCGGCCCGCTGCACGATTTGCTCTCGATTGTTCATGGGATTTCCTTCGCCCCTCGCGGTTACCCGTCGATCTGCGCCTTCTGGAGCCTGCCGCTGAAGTCGCGGTAGACGACCTTCACCCTGCTGTAAAAGTCGATCGCCCCTCCCCTCCCCCCCGCCTCGGGGTGGCCCGAGCCGGAGTGCTTCCAGCCGCCGAAGGGGAGCTGGATCTCGGCGCCGATGGTGGAGGCGTTCACGTAGACGATGCCAGTTTCCAGGTCGCGTTCGGCCCTGGCGGTCCTGTTGCCGTCGCGGCTGTAGATGGCGGAGGAGAGGCCGTAGCCGACACCGTTGACGATGCCGATCGCCTCGGCGAGGTCCGCGCACCTGATGGCGCTCACCACCGGGCCGAAGATCTCCTCCCGGGCGATCCGCATGGCCGGGGTCACCCCGGCGAAGACGGTCGGCTCGACAAACCAGCCGGCGGCGCATCCCTCGGCCATGGCCGGCCGGCCCCCCGTAACCAGCCGGGCGCCCTCGCTCACCCCGGTCCTGATGTACTCCAGCACCTTGTCATACTGCCGCTTGTTGATGATCGGCCCCACTTTCGTTTCCCGCGCCAAGCCGTCCCCCAGTCTGAGCCCTGCGGCGGCCTCCCCCAGCATCTCCACGAAGCGGTCGTAGATCTTCTCATGGACGACCAGCCGGCTCGCCGCGGTGCAGCGCTGGCCGGAGGTGCCGAACCCACCCCAGAGCGCCCCTTCCAGGGCCAGTGCCAGGTCGGCGTCGTCCATGACGATGATGGCGTTCTTCCCCCCCATCTCCGTGGCGAGGGGGCGGTGGATCTTTCCCAGAAGCCCTTCCAGCTCTTCTCCCACGGCACAGGAGCCGGTAAAGGAGACCGCGTCGACCCCGGGATGGGTGGCCAGGTATTCCCCGATCTGCTCGCCGCTGCCGTGGACCAGATTGACCACCCCGGCCGGCACTCCCGCCTGCTCAAGGAGCTCCACCAGTGCGGCGGCGCAGGCCGGGGTGTCGGAAGACGGCTTCAGGACCACGGTATTGCCGCAGATGAGGGCGGGGAACATCTTCCAGGCCGGGATCGCCACCGGGAAGTTCCAGGGGGTGAACAGGGCGGCGACCCCCAGCGGCTCCCGGAACGACTTGCAGTCCTTGTCGGGGAGTTCGGAGGGGACCGTTTCCCCCTGCATCCGCCTCCCCTCCCCGGCCATGTAAAAGGCGATGTCAATGGCCTCCTGGACGTCGCCGAGCCCCTCGGCGATGACCTTCCCCATCTCCCGGGTCACCAGCTCCCCCAGCCGCCCCTTTTCCCGAAGGAGCAACCCAGCGGCCCGGAACAGGATTTCGCCCCGCCGGGGGGCAGGCAGGCCGCGCCAGGCCGGATAGGCCGCGCGGGCGGCCGCCACCGCCCGGTCCACATCGTCTCTTCCCGACAGCGGAACCGTTGCCACTATCCGGCGGCTGTCGGCCGGGTCGATGCTCTCGAATCGCTCTCCGCCGGCTGCGTCCAGCCATTCTCCGCCGATGAAATTCCGGATTTCCATAAAGAGCCCTCC